>NZ_JAMYPA010000005.1:0-300095 GCF_040320105.1 Mesorhizobium sp. M0778
GAGCTGGGGAAGTAACAGCTGTCGAGGCGTGGGTCGGCCGTGCGTTTCAGGGGCAATAGCAAACGCTCTGTAGCGATCCTTCGCGCCCCCCTCTGTCCTGCCGGACATCTCCCCCACAAGGGGGGAGATTGGCAGTTTGGGCGCTCCGCTCACGAACTGCGATGTTGGAGATTGGCGAAAGCCGGCGTGACGTCCGATCTCCCCCCATGTGGGGGAGATGTCCGGCAGGACAGAGAGGGGCGCTGTCCCGCCGACGTCAAAGTTTCTGCACCGCACCTAACCCGCCCCATACAGCATCTCGTCCTGCAGCCGGCGCAAGGCGAATAGCCTGGTCGTCGGGTCGGGCTCGGCATTGTCGGCGGTGAGCAATTCGCCTTTCCTCACCGGTTTCAGCACCTTGCCGCCTTCGAGCAGGCCGACGGGCACGGCGTGGTGGGCGCGAGCCTCCTCGACGGTCATGGTCCAGGAGCGGTAGCAGGTCTCGCCGATCGCGTCGAACGTCTCGCCTGCCGCCAGATCGCGCTTGGCCACGGCGCAGACCTCGGCCACCGGCCTCGGCAGCGGCACCATGTCGGGCTTGCCGTAAAGCGCGATACGGGCGGCCGTCAGCGGCACTTCCAGCGAGGTCAGATGGTAGGGCCTGAAGAAGCTGTAATAGGGGCCGTGGCCGATATGCAGATCGTCCATGCGCTCGATGATCCGCGGATGAGTCGCCTCGACGATGACGAAGACACCGGGCGCCACGCCCTTGCCGACGGTATAGTCGACAACGCCCTTCTTCGACAGGATGCCGCCCTGCTCGCGCGGGATCAGCACCTTGACCAGCTCGTCACGGTCGGCCTTGGGGCCGTGCATGCCGGGAACGTCGGGTACCAGCCCAGTGGCGTTGGCGATGGCGCACATCTCGACCATGGTTTTCGAGCCGTCGACGAACTCGACCAGCATGCGCGGATTCATGTTGCGGCGCAGCGCTTCCGCGCGGTAGTCGTCGGGAACGGCGTCGTGGTTGAGAGGGTTGTTCTTGCCCTTGCCGGCGGAGACGATGGTGTAGCCGAGCGCCGAGGCGAACTCGATCAGCTCCATGCAGCTCGACGGCTCGTCGCCGGCGCCGACCGAATAGACGACGCCGAGCCGGTCGGCCTGCTGCTTGAGGTAGCAGCCAATAGTGACGTCGGCCTCGACATTCATCATCACCAGATGCTTGCCGTGCTGCATCGCCATCAGGTCGAAATCGGCGGCGACGCCGGGCTTGCCGGTGGCATCGATGACAACATCGATGAGCGGATTGGTGACCAGCATCTCGTTCGAGGTGATTGCGATCTTGCCGCTCTCGATCGCCTGGCTGACCTTCGAAGCGCTGTCCGCTTCGGCTGCCATTGCCTCGTCGCCATAGGCGATGCGGATGGCGTCACGCGCTGTATGCGGCCGGCGGGTCGAAATCGCGCAAACCGAAATGCCCGGCATCAGCATGCCTTGTGTCACCAGATCGGTGCCCATCTCGCCCGAACCGATGACACCGATGCGCACCGGGCGGCCTTCCGCCGCGCGCTTGGCAAGATCCCGGGCAAGCCCAGTCAAGGCGACATTGGTCATGCTGGAAACGTCCACTGCTTTTTTGATTTGAAGCGGGAATAGCAGGGAACGGCAACCCTTTGCCAATCGAAACCGGTCGCGGCCACCTTTTCCTGTGCGCTATTGCAATTCGGCCAGCAACGCTTGTGCCTTGGCAAGGTTCTTTGCGGAGCCGGCGGCAAGGTCGTCCATCTTGCCATCCCGAAAGATGACGAGCGCATGCTGGCAGGCGGCTATCGCTTCCTCGGCCATTGCCTTCTGCTTGCGAGCAGCACCCAGATCGGTAAGCACGTCGCACAGGCTGTCCTCGGTGAACGCAATGCCCGGCACCGAACCGATCTTCTTCTGCACGGCGATGGCCTCGCGCAGGATCGGCACCGCCTCCTCGATTTTGGCGACGTCGTTTTCGGCGCGGCCGGCGAGCGTCAGCTGATAGCCGATCTCGTTTTGCAGGCTCGCCCAGCGCTCGGGGTCGCGGTCGCGGTCGACCTGGTCTGCCAACGCCCGATTGACGGCGACCGCCTCGTGGAACAAAGCCGGCGAAGGCTCTTTCGCGCCGATCATGCCAAGCACATTGGCCAGGCTTGCCTGCGTGCTGGCCCAACGTTCGGGGGCGCGGTCGCGCGTGCGCACGCTCTGGATCGAACGATAGATGCCGGCCGAACGCTTCAGCAGGGCAACGTCGTCGCGCCAGTAGCCCAGCGTCGAAAGCGCGCTGGCCAGATTGGTCTGGTTGCGCAGCCATTCGTCGGCATCCCTGTCGCGGCTTATCACTGTCAGTGCCGCCTCATAGGCCTGGACAGACTTGGCCATGGCGTCCGGGTCGGAACTGGCGTTTGCCTGCATCATGCGGACATTGCCGAGGTCGCCTTCGACCGAAGCCCAGAGCGAGCGGTCGGGCAGCGTGGCATAGACGGCCAGTGCCTTTTCATGCGCGGCCGCCGCCTTCTGGTAGAGCGACGGGTCATTGGCGCTGCCGGCAAGGTAGTAATAGGCGCTGCCGAGTTCGTTCTGCAGCTGGGCGTGATCTTCCGGCACCGTGGCGAGGTCGTAGAAGGGCAGCGCCGCTTCAAGCGCCGTCGCCGACTGGTTGAACGCTTCGCCGTCCTGCGTGCGGTCGCCCAGAACCAGGAGCACATGGCCGAGACCCCATTGCGTTGCCGCCCAAGCGTCGGGGTCGCTGTCACGGCTCTGCATTTCGAGCGCCGCGCGATAGGCCACCGCCGAGCGCTGGAGCGCCTCGTCCGAACCGCCATCGGCCTTGCCGAGCATGGAAAGTGCTGCGCCCAGCCGGTACTGCGTCTTCGCCCAGTCCTTCGGGGCGCTCTCCTTGGTTCGCACGGTGAGCGCTGCATCATAGGCGGCGACCGCTTCTTCAAGGACCGCTTTGTCGCGAGCACGGTCGCCCCAGGTCGACAGCGAGTTGCCGAGACTGTGCTCTATTGAGGCGAATTCGAGCGGCGCGGCGGCGACGGTATAGACCTGCGAGGCCTCGCGATAGGCGGACGCCGACTTCCGGAGATAGTCGATGCCGGTGTCCCGATCGCCAAGCGTCGCATAGACCGAGCCCAGATTCTGGTTCAACGAAGCCCAGTCGAGCGGCAGCTTTTCGCGCGGATATTCAGAAAGTGCGGCCTCATAGGCAGCGACCGCCTTGAGCAGCGCGTCATTGCCGGCCTGCCTGGCGCCGAGACGCTGCAAGGCATTGCCAAGCGTCAACTGGGCGTTTGCCCAGCTGGCCGGCGCATGGTCGCGCGTCCACACCGTCAGTGCGGCCTCTGCCGCCTCCGAGCACGCTGAAGCGTAGCAATGTCGCCATTGATCTGGCCGATCGATTCCAGCGCCGAACTCAAATTGTTCTGGATCGTCGCCCATTGCGCCGGCGCGCGCTCGCGCGTCATTTCCTCCGTCGCCGCCTGATAGGCGGCAACGGCCTGCTCAAGCGTCGGTACGTCTTGTTCACGCTCGCCAAGGCGAAACAAGGCCGTGCCGAGATTGACCTGGCTCAACGCCCAGTCGAGCGGCACGCGCTCCCTGCGGTATGCGGTCAGCGCGGCGCGATGCGCTTCGATGGCGGCGCGAAAGCTGTCGCTGGTGGCTTGGCGCTCACCCAGTTCGGAGAGCACGATGCCGAGATTATCCTCAGTCGCCGCCCATTCGAGCGGCAGCTTTTTCGACACTTGCACCTCGAGCGCCGCGCGGAACGAGGCAACGGCATTGTCGAGCAACGTCGTGCCGTTCTCGCGCTGGCCGAGCCGCCAATAGACGGTGCCGAGATTGCCTAGCGTCGAGGCCCAGTCGTCCGGATTGGCGTCGCGCGTGTAGACGCTCAGCGCCTGATCGAAGGCGGCTGCCGCTTTGTCGAGGTCTTCGCGGCCGGCCTCGCGCTCGCCCAGCGTCGACAGTGTGGTGGCGAGATTGTTTTGCGTGGCCGCCCATTGCCGCGGGCTGTTTTCGCGCGACACATAGGTCAGCGCCTTTTCATAGGCAGCGACCGCCTGCACCAGAAAGGCGTTGTCGCCCGAGAAAGAACCATGCGCGGAGAGCGCCTGGGCCTCGGCTGCCTTGTAGAACCAGGCTTCATGGTCGTCCCATTTCTCGACCTGCTCATAGGCCTTGGCATAGTCCTGGGCTGCCGCCTGATAGCTGAAGGAGATTTCGTAGGTTTTGGCGCTGTCGCCGAAAACCTCGGCAAACTCGAAACGACGCGCCTTGAGGTCGGCTTCAGCCCGGTCGACGGTCTTCGACAGTTCGCCAACGCGGGCCTTGGCCTGTTCATGGATTTTCTGCGCTGCTTCCAGCGCGCCTTCCTGCACCGCTTGTTCGGCCAGTTTTGAAAGCCGGACCATTTCCGGATCCTGGCTCTTCAGCGTCGCCTGCTCGGCCAGTACCTGTTTCAGCCGCTCGGTCTGGCCGCGCAGCAATGTGTCGAGTTCGGCTGCATCCCTGGGTGTCTCGGTGCCCAGCGTCTTCAGCATGGCGTAGAGCGCGTCCATCGGTACGCCGCCGTCGCGGGCGATCGTCTCGATCTGGCGGCGTTGCGGGTCGGGCAGCGTCGAGATCGTCAGCAGCAGCCGGCGGCGCTCTGTGAGGATCTCGCCCTCCTCGCCTTTCGGCACCTCGGCGGGCGTGCCGAAATAGAGCAGCCGGCGCAGGCTCTCATTGACCCAGGGCCGCTGCCGGCCGCCGGTCTTGAGATAGACCTCCTCGCCGACCATGCGCAGCACAGTGCCGAATTCCTCGCCGCCCATCGTGTCGATGTGACGCAATATGGCTGCCGCGTAGGGGCTGTTGCCGTCGGCGGGACCGTCGAGCGCCACCTTGCCGGGCTCGGCGGCAAAGCCGATGACCTGGCCCAAGCTGTCGTTGCCAGAACCGCTGTCGTCGGCCGAACCCTTGGCCGGCGCGCTGTCTTTTAACGCCACGACGCTGCGGGTATCGCCGAGGCCGCCGGCGCCGATCGGCTTGCCCGCTTCACCCGGCTTGAGTTTCAAAAGCGTGCCCGGCGGAAACGGGTCGTTGCGGCAGGCATCGAGCAGCACGATGGTGACCGGCACCTTGGCCTTCAGTTCGGCCACGATCGACGACAGCGGGACCAGCTTCTCGCCGGCATCCTCGAGCGCCGCAATGTCGGCATCGACGGGCACCAGGAAATTCTCGCCACCGGCTTCGATGCCGTGGCCGGAATAGTAGATAATGGCGACGTCGGCACCCTCGGCATCGTCGACGAAGCCTTCGAGGTCGCGCCGCAATTTGCGCGCGTCGCGATTGACGGCGACATCGGTTTCGAAGCCGAGCCTGTCGAACATCTCCTCGATGGCGCGGGCGTCGTTTTCCGGATTGGGCAGCTTGCCGACATGCTCATAGTCGGACTGCCCGATGACGAGCGCGACGCCTTTTAGCGCCTTCGGCTCCTCGCCCCGAGCAGGAACCAGCGCGCACAAAAGCAGCGCGGCAAACGCCACGCCTATGCGCCCTGTTGCACCTGGAAACAACATCGCCCACCCCAACCCAGCGTGCAATCTTCCACAGCGCCATGGCATCATGATGGCCGGCGCTTGGCAAGTGTTCGGGCAAGAGGTGTTCTTGTCGTGGCCTGTCGTGCCGCTCCGTTGCGATCTTCGCGCCCCTCCCTCGCCCAGCGCTGCGCCGCCGCTACTTGTTTGTTGACAGCATGCGAGGCCCACATGTGGAATTTGGCAGCAGAGAGCTGGAGGCTCCTCAAGCAGAGCGTCCTCGGCTTCATCGATGACAATGCGCTGAGCCATGGGGCGGCGATAGCTTTTTATGCCACGACCTCGCTTGCGCCGATCCTGCTGATCGTCGTCGCTATCGCCGGCATGGCCTTCGGGCACGAGGCGGCACAACTCGCCCTTTCGGCACAGATCGCCGGCCTGATGGGACCGCAAAGTGCCGAGCTGCTGCAGGCGACGATCGAAAACGCTTCGCAGAAGGAAGCGGGAACCCTTGCCAGCATTCTGGGGCTGGTCACGCTGTTCGTCGCCGCATCCGGCGTGTTCGGCGAAATGCAGCTGGCGCTGAACGAAATCTGGAAAGTCAAACCGAGGGCAGCAACGATCTCACGGCTGGTGCGGGCACGCATTGCAAGCCTGGGCCTGGTCGCCGCTCTCGGTTTCCTGCTCCTGGTGTCCTTGGTTGTAAGCGCCGCGATTTCGGCGCTCGGAGACGTCATCAACGCCTATCTGCCGTTCGGCACCATCATCCTGAGCGCGGTCAACGGGATTGTCTCGTTTGCCCTGATCGCGCTGCTGTTTGCCGCGATCTACAAGGTGCTGCCCGACCGCAGTCTGCAATGGCGCGATGTCGGCCTTGGCGCCGTCGTCACCGGGTTTCTGTTCACCATCGGCAAGTCGCTGATTGGCTGGTATATCGGAACCAGCGCTTTCGCATCGTCGTACGGCGCGGCCGGCGCCCTGCTCGTCGTGCTGTTGTGGGTCTATTATTCGGCCGAGATATTTCTGCTGGGCGCCGAATTCACGCGAGCCTATTCGGTTCGACACGGCAGCCGGTCCGATTTGAAGAACAAGGTGGAATTGCATGACAAATGAGTTCACGCCGAAATTCGACCTGGCCGGCAAGGTGGTGCTGGTCACCGGCGCCTCGCGCGGCATCGGAGGCAGCGGCAGGCGGACTGCAGTGGTCAAACCTGGTGTCCGGCTTTCTCATTCATTGCCGGCGAGCCAACGGACCATGTTCGCCGTCAGTTTTCCGTAGAACGGCCATGCGAGAAAATCCTGCGAGAGCCAATGCGGGCCGATATCGGTTGCCCAGGCAATCGTGCGGCCGCGGCCGTGGCTGCCGACGGCAAGGAGCGTCCAGTCGGTGCCGCGGTGGTGGCAGGTCGCCAGAAGCCGGGATGAACCGTCGCGCCTGAATTCCAGCTTGTTCATGCCGAGGATCGGCGGCAAAGGCCCCTCCACCCCGGAAAAAATCGGATGTGACGGCTGCAGGATGGAGGCCTGCAGGCCTTGCGGCACCTCCATGCCGTCGCAGTAGGGTAGGCAACGGACCGGCAGAACGTCCTCGACCGGGGTGTCGTGGAACCGCGCCGTCCCGAACATGCCCTGAAAGCCCATATAGCCGCCGGCTAGCATCAGCCCGCCGCCACCTTCGACATAGGCTTTGAGCAGATCGAGGCGGTTGACGCCGACACGCCCGGCGCGGGCATCCGGCGTCACCAGCAATGTCAGGGCGCCGACGTCGGAGATCACCACCGCCTGATATTGGGCGAGCCCATCGAGGTCATAGGGAAACTCCGCGCTGCAACGCTCACCGCCGATCTGCGTGACGGCGATGCCCTCAGTGGCCAGCGCGGCATTGAAGGCCGTCGCGCCATTTGTCGAGGTCGCACTTGTAAGCACATCGCTACCGACGGCGACCGACGTCGTCGCCGCAAAGGTTTCGCCCGCAAGCAATATCTTCATTGCCGCCCCCGCACTGTTTTCATTCGAGAGGTTTAGGAAGGGCGCCGGTTGGACCGGCGCCCCGCGGAGTTCGAACTCCAAAGGATCAGAACTTGAACTCGGCCAGATTTTCGGGGGTCACGATCTTGGCTGGACCAAGGATCAGTTCGCCGCCGGCGCCAATCGTGTATTCGCCGAGCCTGCCTGCCGTGAACTTCTCACCCTCCTTTCCGGTGATCTTGCACTGCGCAAGCGCCTGGGCCGTCTGGTAGGTAAGATAGCCAAGATCGGTGACGTTCCACCAGATATCCTGGGCCGCCCCGTCCTTGATGTATTTCGAGATCAGAGTAGCCGGCGCGAGGCCGGTCAGCTTGACCTTGCCGATCATGCCCGCCTCCTCGAGCGCACGCGCGGCCGCCGGAAGGCCGATGCCTGCCGGGACGATGATCACCTTGAGATCGGGAAACGCCTGGACCAGCGCCAGCGCCTGCTGCTGGTTGATTTGTTCGCTTTCTTCGCCATAGGCCACCTGCACCAGCTTCATTTTGGAGAACTTCGGCTCGGCAGCCATCTTCGCCTTCATGAAGTCGATCCAGGCGTTCTGGTTGGTCGCCGTCGGCGTCGACGACAGGATCGCGAATTCGCCTTCACCGCCGCTGAGGGCGAATGCACTTTCCAGCATCATCTCGGCGAGACTGTCGCCCTTGACCTGATTGACAAATGCCGCGCGGGCATCGGCGGCCACATCGGAGTCATACGAAATCACCCTGACGCCCTGCTGAACGGCGCGCTTCAGCGCAGGCGCGACGGCATTGGCGTCGTTGCCGGCAATTGCGATGACCCCAACCTTCTGCGACACGAGGCTGTTGATGAATTCGATCTGCGCCTCGGCAGTCGCCTGCGATGGGGCGACCTGCGTAGCGGTGCCGCCAATTTCCTTGGCTGCCTCTTGTGCGCCTCCAAAGGCCACTTTGAAGTAGGGGTCGGTGTCGAGCTTGGGCAGGAAACCGACCGTTACGGGTTCCTTGGCGCATTCCTGGCTGAACGCCAGCGAGGTTGGCGCGAGCAGAACCGCGGATGCGAGCAGGGCTAATCTAAACGCTTTCATTGTGACTCCTCCGTTTAAAATTCGGGCTTGAAGGAAGGGGCCCGAGATCACCCCTTGGTCTCGCGCATTGCGCGGGATCTGCTGAGCATCTCCTGTGTGGAGCGCCAGTAATTGCCGACCAGCAGCGAGCCGATCAGAAGCAGGCCGATGATCATCCCCTGCGCGTCGCCACCGATCTGGTTGAGCGCCAGCACATTGCGGATGATGGCGATCAGGACCAGCGCCAGCATGACGCCGGTCAGGCGGCCCTTGCCGCCAAAGACGCTGACGCCGCCGAGCAGCACGATGGTGATGACGTCGAGCTCCATGCCGAGCGCATTGTTGGCGCGGGCATTGGAAAGGCGCGCGGTATAGACGATGCCGGCTATCGCCGCGACGACGCCCGAGACGACGAACAGGTTCAGCACCATCCGGCGCGTGTTTATGCCGGAATAGCGCGCCACCTCGGGGCTGCCGCCGAGCGCGTAGATGCGCTTGCCGGTCGGCGTCTTCTGCAGCACGACCGCAAACACCGGCGCCAGCGCCAGGAAGGGGACGATGGTCCACGGTATCTCGGTGCCCGGCAGATTGTTGATGCCGAAATCCACGACCGCGGGCGGCAGGATGTTGACCGAACCGGTGCCGAGCAGGATGTAGCCAATACCTCGATAGAGCGCCATCGTGCCGAGCGTCACCACCAGCGACTGCAGTCCAAGGCCCGAGACCAGGTAGCCGTTGAAAGCGCCGAGCAGGCCGCCGGCGACGAGCGTCAGCGGGATTGCGGCAAGCGTTGGCACGCCGGCCTGTACCAGCAAGCCAAAGACGACGGACGTCAGCGCCAGCACCGAGGCGATCGACAGGTCGATTTCGCGGGTGATGATGAGCAGCGTCATCGGCAGGATCAGCAGCGCCTTTTCCGAGGCGCTGGCGGCCAGTTGCGAGAGATTGAAGCCGGAGACGAAATTCGGCACGAAGATCGCCGCGTAGAGGAAGATGGCCACGCAGGAGGTCGCCAGCAGCAGATCCCAGAAGTCGATCGAACGGAGGAACTTTCTCACCGCGCCCTCGCCTGTCTTGCCTGCTCGGCACGCCGCACGATGAACGTGTCGATGCCGATGGCGACCAGGATCACCAGGCCGTAGACGCCCTGCAGCCACAGCGGGTCGACGCGCACCAGCGTCAGCCCGTTCTTGATGACGAGCAGCGTGAGCGCGCCGAGGATGATGCCGAGCAGCGTGCCCGAACCACCGCGGATGGCGACGCCGCCGACCACCGCCGACGCGATCACGGTGAGTTCGAAACCGAGCGCGACGCGGGCATCGATGGTCGCATAGCGGGATGCCCACAGCGCACCGCACAGGCCGCCGAGCAGGCCGGCCATGCCAAAGGCCAGCAGAATCCGCCGGTCGACGGGGATGCCGATAAGACGTGCGCCGTCGGGATTGGAGCCGGCGGCAAACAGTTCGCGCCCGATGGCGGTGCGATAGAGCAGCACATAACCCAGGCACAGGATGACGATCGCGATAATGACGATCAGCGGCACGCCGGCGATCTTCAGGCCGGTCATGTCGAGCCAGGCTTGCGTGACTTCGTCGGCGCTGATCTGGTCGCCGGCTGCCCAGATCGAGTTGAAGCCGCGAAATATCGACATCGAGGCCAGCGTGACGACGATGGCCGGGATCTTTCCCCTGGTGACGACGAGGCCGTTGATCAGGCCGGCGACACCACCGACGGCACATGCCGTCATCAGGCCGATGCCGATGTCGAGCCCCGGATAGGCCTGAACCATGCTGGCCGCCATGTAAGCCGACAGGCCAATCACCGCCGCGATCGAAAGGTCGATGTTGCGGGTGATCAGCACCAGCATCTGCGCGAGCGCTGCAACCACGAGCAGGGCGGCATCCATCGACACGGCGGTCAGGTTTGCCGCGCTCACCATGCGCGGGTTGATGATGGTGACCGGGATGGCCACCGCCAGCATCGCGGCGAGCAGGCCGAACTCCCGCCGCTTCAGTATGTCGAACGGTCCTTTTCTCTTCTCCTCGCTGGCAGGCTGTGCTGCCCGGTCGGTGCTTTCGCCGGCCTTGGTCGCTGCTTCCAGCACCTTTTCCTGGGTGGCTTTGCCCCTGGTAAATTCGGCCGTCCGATGGCCTTCGCGCAGGACGATGATGCGGTCGCACATGCCGATGAGCTCGGGCATTTCGGAGGAGATCAGGATGATAGCCATGCCTTGCGCGGCAAGGTCGGCGATCATCGCATGCACTTCCGCCTTGGTGCCGACATCGATGCCTTGCGTCGGCTCGTCGAGGATGAGGACACGCGGTTCGGTGCGCAGCCATTTGGCCAGCACCACCTTCTGCTGGTTGCCGCCGGATAGTTCCTTCACCGGCTGCGCGTAGCCGGAAAAGCGAAGCTTCATCCGCTTCAGCCAGTCCGAAACCAGATCGATCGCGCGGTCCGTGCCGTAGAAGCCGGAGCGGGCTGCCTTGTCGAGGACGGGCAGCACCGCGTTGTCGAGGATGGAAAAATCCATCACCAGGCTCTGGCCCATGCGGTCTTCCGAGACATAGGCGATGCGCGCATCCATGGCGTCGCGTGCCGATGCGAAGCGCACAGCCTCGCCGTCGATCAGGATTTCGCCGGCATCGGGCTGGTCGATTCCGAACAGCACGCGCGCGATCTCGGTCCGCCCGCTGCCGACCAGGCCGCCGAGCCCGAGCACCTCTCCGGCGTGGAGCTTGAGGTCGATGTTGGAAAAGCCGCCGGCGTGCGAAAGCCCCCTCGCCTCCAGCACCAGCGCGCCGGTTGCGTGGTTTCGTTGCGGATAGAGGTCGGTCACCTCGCGGCCGACCATCATGCCGATGGCGGCGGCGCGGCCAAGCTCGGCCTTCGGCTTGACGCCAATGAGGCGCCCGTCGCGCAGCACCGCGATGCGGTCGGCGATGCGGAAGATCTCGTCCATGCGGTGGCCGACGAACATCATCGCCACGCCATGCAGCCGCAGGTCGGCAACGACGGTGAACAGCCGCTCGACCTCGCGCTGCGACAGGGCGGCCGTCGGCTCGTCCATGATCAGCACCCGCGCGTCGAGCGACAGGGCGCGGGCGATCTCGACCAGTTGCTGTTCAGAGGTGCGCAACATCCCGAGCCGGGTTTCGGCCGGCACGTCGAGGCCGACTGTCGCCAGCACCTTACGCGCACCGGCAAGCATGGCGGCGTTGTCGATGCCGCCGAAGCGGTCGCGCGGTATATGGCCGAGATAGATGTTCTCCGCCACCGAAAGATCCGGGAAAAGACCGGGGTGCTGGTGCATGACCGAGATGCCGGCAGCCTGGGCATCGTGCGGCGAATGGAAGACCACAGGCTTGCCGTCGACTTCGATATGGCCGCCGGTAGGGAGGTACACGCCGGCCAGCAGCTTCACGCAGGTGCTCTTGCCGGCACCGTTTTCGCCAAGCAGAGCCAGCACCTCGCCTGAGCGCAATTCGAAGGACGCGTCCTTGAGGGCAATCGTGCCGCCGAAGGCCTTTGTCGCCTGAACCAGGGCAACGGGGACAGCCACGTCGCTCTTCACCACGGCATCGGCTTCGCCTAATGCGCCCAAGTGCAGCACCCTTCCTCCCTGGTCCTGTTTTTTCAATTTGCTATATTAAATGGTTTGACGCCGCAACTGGAAAATTGACTTCCATGACCCCGAAGGGCACTGTCGCGTCGCGCACGGGTGCAGCTGGAGTGCTCGACCCAGCAGCCTAAAAGCTGCAGGCGGCCAGAGTGGCTCCGCGAGAATGAATGGGGAGGCGCCGGTTTTGTCCGGAAAAGGCAGCAATTCGGTCAAGGTTCGGCATTACAACGAGCGCTTCGTGCTTGATGCCATCCGCCGTCTGAAGGAGGCATCCAAGTCCGATCTGGCGCGCGCCGCAAATCTGACGCCGGCCGCGGTCGCCACCATTGTCGACGGGCTGGAGTCGTCCGGATTCGTAAAGCAAGTGGGAAAAAGGTTCGGGCAACGCGGATCGCCGTCCACCCTCTACCGGCTTACACCGGAGCGCATCTACAGCGCCGGCATCAAGATCGGCCGGCGCGCGCTGGAAGCCGTGCTCGTCGACTTCGCCGGCGAGGTCCGCTCCCGCGAGTCGCACGAATATCGCTTTCCGGACCCCGATCTGGTGCTCAAGGCCGGCAACATGTCGCTGGCCAATTTCGACAAGCTGGTCGAGGGGCTTGGCGATGCCAGCATCGTCGGTGTCGGCATCGCTTCGCCATATTTCCTCGGCGGCTGGAGCGAGGAACTCGGCTTTCCCGATGACCTCGGTAGCCGCTGGGAAGCAATCGATCTGACGACATTCTTCGCCACAAAACCGAAGACCCCGGTCTTCGTGGAAAACGACGCGTCATCGGCCGCACTCGCCGAACTCATCCAGGGGACCGGCGCGCGGTTCCGCGACTTCATGCATATTTCGATCGACACCTTTGTCGGCGGCGGATTGGTGCAAGGCGGCAAGGTCCATACCGGTCCGCACGGCAACAGCGCCGCGCTCGGTCCTTTGCCGGTTTCGCCTTCAAGCCTCGATTCGGTGGCGGCCAAGCCGGCGCGTTACCAAAGTCTGCTGCATCGCGCCTCGATCTATGTGCTGGTCAATCATCTCAAATCGCGCGGCATCGAGATCAATCGTGTGCGCGAACTGAATCCCTTGCCGCCAGGGGCGCGCGAGCCGCTGTCCGAATGGATCGACGATTGTGCCAATGCGCTGGTCGAGGCGATCATCGCCATCACCTCGGTCATCGACATCGAGGCGATCGTCCTCGACAGCATCCTGCCGCGGCCGATCCATCTCGAGCTGCTGGCAAAGGTGCAGACCCAGTTCAACACGATCAGCGCCATCGGCATCGTGGCGCCGGAAATCGTATCGGGACAATTCGGCCCCGAGGCCTCGCCTATCGGCGCCGCGATGCTGCCGTTCTCGGCACTGTTGGCGCCCGACAGCGGCGTGCTGATGATCGGCAAGGACAGAACAATGCTGCTGGGCAGCCTTTCGAGGCTTGCCAGCCAAGGCCACCCAGCGAGAAGCTCAGCGCCTTCAACGGGATAGGATGGCGCTGCGAGAGAGCATCAAGCTCTGGACATCATCAACATCAGCTCGCAGTCCGGCACGGGCACGGCGGGCTTTTTTGCGCCGGCTCCGGAACTTTTAGCGGCCGCTAATCTTCATTCGTCACCGACATCGAAATGCTCGATCGGTCCGCGCTCCGCTTTAGTGCGGGCCCAGGAAGCAAGGAGGAACATATGAACTGGGATCAAATCAAGGGAAAATGGACGCAGTTCAAAGGCAAGGCGAAAGAGCAGTGGGGTGACCTCACCGACGATGATCTTGATCGGATCGAGGGTAACCGAGACCAGCTCTTGGGACGTATCCAGGAGCGATATGGGATCGCCAAGGAAGAGGCGGAGCGCCAGGTAGATGACTGGTCCAGAAGCATCGGCTGAGCCTTGGACGTAACGCTGTCTGCTGCCCACCACCGGGTTAACCTCTGAGTCACCCGCCGTGCCGAATGGTGCGGCGGGCTCTTTCGACAGCGAGGCCCGCGAGGAACCTTTAGCTATATCTAATGTTCTACTTGCGTGGCGGGCTTCGCCTTGGCGTGTGCCCGACCCGGAGGCGAAGGAGCGTAATCATGAACAACATTATCTGGCTGGTCGGCGCCATCGTGATCGTAATAGCCATTTTGAGCTTTTTGGGTCTGCGGTAGCATCTGGGCCTTCTCTTCGACCCGACAGCGCTCCCCCGGTCGGCGTGGCCTCACTGACCGCTGCGCCCAACAGATCAGACTTAGGTCCTAAGCAATACCCTCCAGAAATGGACCGAAGCCCCGGCTGAGGAACGTAGCCGGCTGGCTCACGTTGTAGTGAGCTTTGGCGCGACCAAGATGCGTCTGGGCGGAAGAGTTCAAGCCAGAGAGGAGAAGCCCGACGCTCCGAACGAGCGTCGGGTTTGGGCGTAAATGCAAACGATCAGCCGACTATTCGATTCCCATGCCCAGGCAGCACGTGCTGTTGCCAGGCTTCAGGCCGCCGGGATTCGTCGCCGGCAGATCAGCGTGGTCGGATCTTACAATGACAACGATGAACCGATCAGCGTTGCTGGATATTACAACGATGAGATGAGCGCTCTCTGGCAAGGTGCGGGCGCAGGCGCCGCACTTGGCGCGACGGCTGGTCTGCTGGCCGGTTTTAGCGCTTTTGGAGCTCAGGGCATTGATCCCGCGGGGATGACCGGCATGGCTCTGGTCGGTGCGGCGTGGGGCGGCTTTGGCGGCGGGCTTCTCGGAACCTTCGCCAATTTTGCCCAGAAGCCGGGCAAGCCGAAGATCGCAGAGGGTGTCGTTCTGGTGATGGCCCGCGTCGATGAAAAGCAGGCCGGCGCCGCGCAGGCAGTGCTTCGGAGTTCCGTGGAGATGCCGCGGCGCATCTGCCGTTCCGGACAGATGAAGACGAGCGCTTACACAAATTCAAGCCGGCTCCGCGTCCAATCTGGTGCCCGATGAAGTTTGTTTCGCGAAATGGGAATTCAAACCGGAGGCGCCCGACAAAAGTTTGGCAAACCAACACCTTGGAGGCATGCCGGCTGCTTGCCGTCGTGCTGTCCCTTATCCTTACCGTTCTATTGGCAGGTCTCATCCTTGGCTGAAGCCGTGCCCTGCCGCCGGCGACACGGTGCCAAGCTCCGGCAATCGGCAACTGGCGAAAGGTGCGGCCAGTTCGAAGGATTAAACCATTCGTGCTAAGCGTTCACAGCTTGTCGCCATAGGAGAGGACGCCGAGATGGACAAACGGGCTGAAGGAGACGCGGAGAGATTGGCTCGAGGCGAGTTCGAGCTCAAAGCCGAACGATATGGCGTGAACGCCTTTCTTCTCGTTGTCGAACTTATAAATCTGCTGGAAAAGCGCGGAACAATCAGCAGCGACGACGTCGCGAAAATAGCCGAGGCCGCCGCACTTGCCGTTGCCGCATCCAGCGAACCCGACATGAACAGCATCAATCTGTTGCAGGCCATCGCCGCCGCACGCCGGCCCAAATAGGGCAAGTCCGCCAGCAATCGGCGCGAACCGATAACGCTATATTGAAACTGATCTCGATCGAGCGTCCGGAGCCATATTAATGTGCAATGACTACGAGCAGCACATCGCCTGGGCCGAGTATTGCCGGATGATGGCTTTGCTGGCGCTCAATATTCCCAGCCATCAAACCGAACTGGATCTGCCGCAGGCGGATGACATCCACATCAACGACCCCGCGCCTGTAATGCGGGCTGCCGGCAACACAATCGAACTGGCGTCGATGACGTTCGGCTTTCCTCCGGCCGGACCAAAAGGCGGACCTGTATTCAACTTTCGCTCGGAGGGTCGACAATTCGGCAACAGCAAACGCTGCCTCGTCCCGGCGTCGGCATTCTTCGAATTCACGGGAACGAAATATCCGAAAGCCAAGCACAAGTTCACGCTGAATGGCCATTCGTTCATGGCGATTGCCGGGCTTTGGCGCGAGGGGGTCGGCAACAAGCCGCCGACGTTCACGATGCTGACGACCGATCCGGGGCCGGACGTGGCGCCATATCACAACCGCCAAGTGGTTGTGCTGCGGCCATCGGACTGGGCGGCATGGATCCATCTGACGAAGTCCGAGGCTGAACTCATGCGGCCGCTGCCGGAAGGGTCGCTCAGAGCAGAAACAGTTCGCGCAGGTTCCGAGTAGGAACCATCGAATGAGCGTGGAAAAGATTATATGATTGCGCCAACATCGCAGGTAAACTTGTCGACCAAAACTGATGCCGATCTTCTCAGTCCAGCATACGACGGTCTATCGCTATAGCCGGCCGGTGAGGTTCGGCGAGCATCGGCTGATGTTCAGACCGCGCGACAGCTTCGATCAAAGACTCCTGGACCACGCCTTGTCTGTCGATCCCGAGCCGAAAGAGGTTCGCTGGATCCATGACGTTTTCGGAAACTGCGTGGCGGTGATCGATTTCGAGAATCCCGCGAAAGAACTGCGCTTTGCGACAGACATTCGGCTGGACCACACGCCGCAGCATGCGCCTGATTTCCGTATCGACGAAGCTGCGCTTCACTATCCGTTTTCCTACGATCCCGACGAAGCCGCAGATCTCTCCCAGACGATGGAACGTCAATACGAGGATGACAGTGACGAGGTTGGCAACTGGGCACGACAGTTCCTCAGTGCCGCAGGGCACACCGGGACCGGCAATCTGTTGATGACGCTTTGCTATGCCATCCACGAGAGCTTTGTGTATTCCCGTCGAAGCGAGCCTGGGACGCAGCCGCCGCTGATGACGTTGCACCTGCGTCGCGGCACATGCCGGGACTTTGCGCTGTTCATGATGGAGGCGGTTCGTTCGCTCGGCTTTGCCGCCCGTTTTGTGACTGGTTACGTCTATGTGCCGAGCCGCGACAGCGCGACGGTTCTTGGCGGCGGGTCGACGCATGCCTGGTGCCAGGTCTACCTGCCGGGTGCCGGCTGGGTCGAGTTCGACCCCACCAATGGCATTGTCGGCAATCGGGATTTGATCAGGGTGGCCGTGGCCCGGCATCCTCGTCAAGCCATTCCGCTTTCCGGGAGTTATTCGGGAAGCGCGTCGAGCTTTCTTGCAATGACCGTCGAGGTGAATGTGGCGAAGGAGATCGGTGCGTAGGAAAATTAGCATCCGCTGATGTTTTCCCGGAACTGTTTGGCCGACGCGGAGTTTGCCCGGTTGCTGAATGACAACAATCGGAGCGTCGATGCGGATCCGCGCAGGTTACACCCTCACCTACGAATGTCCGCAGCCAACGCCGATGCTGTTGGCGCTCGAAATCCATCCATCGCGCCGGGTCGATCTGTTGACGGAACAGGTCATCGATTTCGATCGTCCCGTCGAAGCACGCGGCTACGTCGACGGTTTCGGCAACGCCTGCACGAGGATCGAGGCGCCCTCGGGCCTGACGACGATCTCAACCACCTTCGATATCTACGATAGCGGCGAGCCCGATGCGGTCGCCGAGCAGGCTGTGCAGCACAAGATCAAGGACCTGCCGGACGAAGTGCTCGTCTTTCTTCTCGGCAGCCGCTACTGCGATACCGATCGTCTTGGAGATTTTGCCTGGGCGAAATTCGGCAATACCGCGCCTGGATGCGCGCGTGTCCAGGCGATCTGCGATTTCGTTCACAATCACATCGTCTTCGACTACCAGAAAGCCGACCCGCTGCGGACGGCTCACGACAGCTTCACCGACCAGGCCGGCGTTTGTCGTGACTTTACCCATTTGGCGATCGCGCTATGCCGTTGCATGAATATTCCCGCGCGGTACTGCACCGGCTATCTCGGTGACATCGGGGTACCGCCGGCGCCGTATCCGATGGATTTCAGCGCCTGGTTCCAGGCCTATCTCGCCGGCACCTGGTTCACATTCGATCCTCGCCACAACCGCCCCCGCATCGGGCGGATATTGATGGCAACCGGGCGCGACGCGACCGACGTCGCCATCTCAACCAGTTTCGGTTTTTCGCGGCTTACCCGCTTCGAAGTCGTGACGGAGGAGGTCCAGGCCGAACCTTCCCTGGCGTCTGTCGAAAATTCCGCGTTCTCACCTTGAGCTGCAAGGTTCGTAGAGGTGGGTCGACGATGTCCCGAGGCCCCTCTGACCTCGAGGTCAGGGCCGCGCTGCATTCAGGGCGACGCTGGCGCCATGCGAATGCATCCGCCCGCACGATATAAGCGCTTCAGCCCCGCTTGACGTTGCCGGCGGTGACCTCGTCTTTGTGGGCGGCGAAAGCTTCCAAGACTTCGGTTTTCTCAGGCTTCGGAATTTTGAAATGATCCAGGGTCCGCCCGAGTTCCGCTGCGACCTCATCGAATTCCGCGGGGGAAATCCGCAGGTCGCGATGCGCCTCCTCGAGGCCGAGCGGCGTCGTGCCGGGCTTGGTGGCGACGAACTTGAAGGGCCCGCCAGAAACGTCGCAGACCCACAGCGTGCGCATGAACTTGAGGCCGGGCAACCTTTCAAGGTTCTTGGTGTGCCATTTGCGCAATTGTGGGTTCTTCGACTTCTTGCCGACGATCGGGTTCTTCACGACGGCGTCGCTGAAATGATCGATCACCGCTGCGATGGCGAATACGCCCCCCAGCCGCTCATACAGACTTTTGTCAGCTGTGGTTTTCTTGGCCTGGGCGAGTGCGTTGTCGGCGGGCAATACCGCCGTCGACGCGGCGGCCAGCGCCAGCGCGGCAACAACACTTCGTCTTGTCAAAGAGGTTGAAACAGCCGTTTTCATCCCTGGTTCCCTTCGAGGTTAGGCCAGAGCAAGCCGCAGCCTGTCTGGCGGGCTTCATGAAGTGACATTCGGACACTTTGCTATATTTTAGCATCGTCTAAGGAACAAACGAGCCCTTCGCCCGAATTATTCCGATGGACGGCATTCTCACGGTCAACATGCGTAAAAAGGGCGAAGGCCGCGCGGATGAGGAAGGCTTAAGCACGCGTCGCTGCACGCGGCAGAGGTCGCGAAGCCACTTCGGCCGCATCGGCCCGATCGATGTTGCGGGCACCGTAGTGTTCCTGGCCTCGCTGGCGGCGGTCGCCTGCGGCCAATAGCCTGTGCTTTTCAAAAATCGCTAGCTTCTGCGGATAGGTGATCCGCACCTTTGCGTTGCACCCGTCGCATTTGAAGTGCGCGATTGTTCTGAGTGCAGAGCCCTTTCTTACCGCCGGATGCGAGCAATCCGGACATTCGAATGTGAGCGCGACATCCGATAAGTCTTTGGCTAAGCCCATTTCCATCCCCTTCGCAAGCTCGGTGGCTACACTCTGGCGATTCTCAATGGGCAATTCAGATGCCAAACGGCTGTGCCAAAGCGGGATTAGACCAATTCACCTCGGAACGCCGCAAAGCTAGTGCGCCTTCTCTCTGCCTTTTGAGCGACGAAGAGACCTAACTTCCTCCAGCAGTTCGCGCTCATTGGTAGTCAAGTTTCGGAAGATTGCGACAATCATCACCGCTAAGGCTTCGGCATCCAGGCTTAAAAGGTCAATGTGTTCATCTGCGCAAACCTGATCAAACACGCGTTCACAAATAGCCAAATCGTGAGGGCTGAGGCGAGTGCTATTGAAACGCCGGCGCGACATTTGCGAGCCTTCGACGCCCGCCGCCCTGTTGCAAAAGAAGCGGGCCCTGGCAGAAACGCGAGTCGTTGAGTGGTTGTTCCCGGCTGCAAGCTTTGCTAAGCCGCCTGCAGCAGGGGCAGACCAGAAGCCTTTCCCCGCACGCATCATGGCGCATGCGAGCGGAGCTGTGCGCCGACCTTGGCACCTCAGACATTTTCGAGCGCCCGCCTGAGCGGCTCTGGCTGCCATGCGCGGGCCGATCTTGGACGGCAGGACCGTTGGACTCACGTCAGACACAGTAGCCTGGGGGCAAGACTGCTTCGAACCCTAAACGGGGCCGTCGGCTACCCATTTGACGACCGGAGGAGCCACGCGTTCCTCTGCTGGCACTCGTCATCGCAGCCAATGCCACCGCGACGACCTAGTTCCAATACTTGAAAACTCTCCCGAGACGGTTTGGCATCATGAACAGTCTTCTTTGGCGGCAGGCGCACTAGGGTGGCCCGAAATTTGGTCCGCCCCGTAAGGCGGTACATATGCTATAGCTAATATTGTGTCGAGGGGGTGACCATGAACAGGGAGGACCAACCATGAAGCCGCATTCCCTCAGCGCCCGCCGTATTAGCCTGCTTATATTCTCGGTGTGTGCTTTCGGGCTGATGACGTCAGTCTCAATGCCCGCAGACAGCAAATTCGCCGTCGAGCCGGTGGTTGAGAAAAAGGTGACGGAACTGCCCTCCGGACCGTTGTACTGGCGGCTGGATAATCTGCCAACGCTGGCGCAGGCCCAAAGCGCGGCGGGCCCGACCTCGCTTGCGGCGGAGATCGCAGGCAAGGTCTGGCTGTTCACGCTTGGACCGAAGGATGGCTCGACAACCGGCGGAACCAAGGTCATCGAGATCGGACCGATCCCTCCGATCAGTGCAAGCGAGTATTTGCTGCGCGTCAACCGCGCCGGTGGAGCGCCCGGCGTCAAGACGAAGATCCATACGCATCCGGGACCGGAGGCCTTCTATGTGCTGGCCGGCAAGGTCGGCCAGAGGACGCCCCACGGAGTGACCTATGCTGAAGCTGGCACAGCCATGATCGGACACGGGGCCAACACACCGATGGAGGTGTTCAGCGCCGGCACAACCGATCTCGATGAGCTGGCCATCTTCGTGGTCGACGCCAAGCAGCCGTTCTCGTCGCCGGCCAGCCTCGACTGAGGCGACATTTCCCGGGGTGGTACTTCCGCTCTCCACCTGTTGCAGACAGTCGGTCAACGAGCTGTGAATGTCTGCCCTGGGTCGAACTCGGGTCGTTCAGCGTGGTGGGTTTTGACCCCAACGCCATCGGATTGGGTTCGCCTGACCTGCATAGCCGTCCATTTCCCGCTCGGGGCTCATATTTCCAGCGAGGCCTGACAACGACGGTCCAGGCCTTCATGGGGCGGGAAGTTTCACGATCTTGTCTCTTCTGTAGTCATAGCCGGTCTTCGGAGTTCCGTTGCGATAGTCGTTATAGGTCCAGCGGCCGGTGGCCCAAGCATTGACAAAGTCGGTGCACCACTTCACGCCTCCGGGAGGAGGTCGTCCTCGAACCCATCTCTTTTTCGATGTTACGCCTTTGAGGCAGTGCTGAATTGCAGCGCGCCTCTGTTCCGGACTCTGCAGTTTCGCTCTGCCTGCTTCAAACTGGGTTCTACCATCGCTTTGACAGCCAGCAATCAGCAGTGCTGTTGCGACGATCAATTTGCCGGCGCATTTCAAATGAGGCTCTCCAAATCGGGCACGTCAGTGTACCGCAATTAATTGGCACATGGACCGTCCCGCCACAATCGCTTGGAACGATCAACCGTGCGTCTTCGGCACGCCTGCATCAATTGTGTCGAGCCCCGGCATCTATACACGCCACCGCGAGGTCATCGCGGATGCGATGATGCGGCATGAACGGAACTTGAGAGGTGAAACGGCGAGAGGCGCTCACTTCGGTGGTGGCATCGGCGGCTTAATGTCGGTCCGGTAGAACCAATATCTTGTCCACTCAAAGGGTCCTTTACACACCATCTTTAGGGGTCTGTATTTTGGAGTTTCAAGCCAAGTGGTGCAGCGGTACGACTGGTGTTGGTCGTTGATCATTTTATCATATCTGATGACCACGGTATTTATGCCGTCCAACTTCTCTTCACCGACGCGGCTGCAAGTTCGGTTTATCGGCGTCCCGTCCGGATTCAAGTCGCTGCCCGGAGGACGTGCCGTCGCGATCCAGCGCCCAAAAGGCTGGCGTCGTGAGTATACCATATCGCCTATGTAGATCTCTTCTTGATGCAGAAACCCAGGTTGGTCACCATACCTAATTAAGTGGTCCGTAACCTGAATGGCGGGCGTCCTTAATACTCTTTCGTTGGCTTTGTTTAGAGGACTGCACGCCTCGGCCTCCTGCACATCGCGGGATGCTGTGGAGCCTGGAGCCGCTTTGGATTCCAAAGGCAGACAGATCAAGCAGACTGAAAGGGCGAGGATGAATCGAGCAAAAAGGCTCATCGTCCTTGTAAAGCACGTCCCATCGAGCACCGTGAGATAGACCCCGACTGAATTTACTCCATATCCGGCACGTCACCGCTGGTGAATAGCACGGTCGGCGGGCCGTAGTCACCAAGCGCCGGGTTCGCGTCACGGCTCCATGCGATTACGCCAACGTGCTTCCCTGCGAGCGTCTTAGCGGTGCGGATGGCGCGTTCCTCGCTTTGCTGATCAGCCGGACCAAAGGTGGGAAACAGTTCGCCGTCCTCGCCACGATCGAACGCCACGACGACGATCAGCTTGGGCTGCTTCTGGCCAGGCAGAATATGATCCGACATGGCGGTAAGCTATCACATCACAGAGGATTGAGTCGCGTTCGAGACTCGGGAGGTGAGCGTGCAAGACGATCATTTTTGACAAGCCTGCGCGCGTGGCACTCGGCAGGTCGCGGGGCGCCTATTTTTCGGCAACCTCGCCAACCGTGCACAATCATCATCGAGCAGGTCAAGCGGCCTTGGAAGGTGCGCTAGCGAAAACGATCTGGTGCTGCGAGAGAGGATTGAACTCTCGACCTCTCCCTTACCAAGGGAGTGCTCTACCACTGAGCTACCGCAGCCGCCGATGGCGGGGCTTCTGCCATATCGAACCGGCAAGCGCAAGGCCAAGACAAAGACGGGTTGAAAGGCCGCACCAGGCGATTGTTCCGGACATGGCCATGCCACAATGTTGGCTATCCCTTGATCCGCACGGGCGGGTCGCCGGCCGGGGACGGGACGATGAACGACAAGACAATTTCTCCGAACAAGGATGGTCTACCAAAAAAGGCTGGCCGGAAGGACCGGCTGGCCGAGCAGTTGCGTGCCAATCTGCAGAAGCGCAAGGCGCAATCGCGCTCACGGCGAACCGGCGGGGCCGACCAGCGGCCGGACGGGCTGCAGGCGGCAAAGCAGAAGGATTAACGCGAATCGGCTATGTTGGTCGCCGGTATTTTGGCCAAGGTATCGTGGGCCAACGCGGGGAAATAGCCTGTTTCTTGAACCAAGCCGGCCAATGGTCTAGATGGGCCGCAACTGACTCAACCGATTTAAACCGGCTTTTCGGCCGAGGGGACGCTCTTCATGGATCGCATCAGAATTGTCGGCGGCAACAAGCTTGCCGGAAGCATCCCGATCTCGGGCGCGAAAAACGCCGCGCTGCCGCTGATGATCGCCGCGCTTTTGACCGACGACACGCTGACGCTGGAAAACGTGCCGCATCTGGCCGACGTCGAGCAGCTGATCCGCATCCTCGGCAATCACGGCGTCGACTATTCGGTCAATGGCCGCCGCGAAAAGCAGCATGAGGGCTATTCGCGCACCATCAATTTCTCCGCCCGCAACATCGTCGACACGACGGCGCCTTACGAGCTGGTGTCGAAGATGCGGGCGTCGTTCTGGGTGATCGGCCCTCTGCTGGCCCGCATGGGCGAGGCCAAGGTGTCGCTGCCCGGCGGCTGCGCCATCGGCACGCGGCCGGTCGACCTCTTCCTGGAAGGCCTGCAGGCGCTGGGCGCCGACATCGACGTCGATACCGGCTATGTCATCGCCAAGACCAGGAACGGCCGGCTGGTCGGCAACCGCTACGTGTTCCCGAAAGTCTCGGTCGGCGCCACCCATGTGCTGATGATGGCGGCCTCGCTGGCCAAGGGCGAGACGGTGCTCGAAAACGCAGCCCGCGAGCCCGAGATCGTCAACCTTGCCGACTGCCTCAACGCCATGGGTGCGAAGATCTCCGGCGCTGGCACCGCGACCATCACCATCGACGGCGTCGAGGCGCTGTCGGGCGCCCGCGTCAGGGTGATCCCCGACCGTATCGAGACCGGCACCTATGCGATGGCGGTGGCGATGACCGGCGGCGACGTCGTGCTGGAAGGCGCGCGGCCCGACTTGTTGCAGACGGCGCTGGACATCATTTCGCAGACCGGTGCTGAGATCACGCAGACCAATTCCGGCATCCGCGTCAGGCGCAACGGCGCCGGCATTTCGCCGGTCGACGTGACGACGGCGCCGTTCCCGGCGTTCCCGACCGATCTGCAGGCGCAGTTCATGGGCCTGATGACGATGGCCAAGGGTAAGTCGCGCATCACCGAGACGATCTTCGAAAACCGCTTCATGCACGTCCAGGAGCTCGCCCGGCTCGGCGCCCACATCACGCTGTCCGGCCAGACGGCGATCGTCGACGGCGTGGCGAAGCTGAAGGGCGCGCCTGTCATGGCAACCGACCTTCGCGCCTCGGTGTCGCTGGTCATCGCCGGCCTTGCGGCAGAAGGCGAGACCACGGTCAACCGCGTCTATCATCTCGACCGCGGCTTCGAGCGGCTGGAAGAAAAGCTGTCCGGCTGCGGCGCGGAGATCGAGCGCATTTCGGGGTAACGATAGCAGGCTCAGGTCAGCGCCGCCCCTCATCTGCCTGCCGGCATCTTCTCCCCGTATAGGGACGGGAGAAGGACCGCCTGGCGAAGGATTTCGCCAATCTCCAGCGTTGCGGAGAGGGTGCCGAGGTTGCGGCCAGCCTCTTCTCCCCGTCCCTATACGGGGAGAAGGTCCCGGCAGGCGGACGAGGGGCGGCGCTGACCGGGGCGATTGCCTGGCCAAGACCTCCGGTGCGGTTGCACGAGCCGGAAAGACCGCCTAACAGAAGGTCGAATAGTCAACTCGCAGGTGCGAATTCCGCATGAATGGCCTTAAGCTTGTCGCGCTCGACGATCAGGATCTGAGCATCATCTCGGCGCATGTCCAGGATGCCGTGATGAAGGTCAGCGATCTCGAATACCTGCCTTCGGTCAAGCGCTTCGTGCTGACCATGAACCGCTTCGTCTGGGAGGCGAAATCGGGCTTCTTGCGCCAGCACAATGAGCGGCGGCAAGCCGTGCTGCATTTCGACCGGGTGCTCGCCGCCAAGACCAGCGGCATTGCCCGCGACAAACCGGACGAGGTGCTGTCGCTGCTGGCGATCAGCTTTCTCGCGCTAGACAAGCCGGCCGGCATCGTCGAGCTGATCTTTGCGGGAGGCGGCGCCATCATGCTCGATGTCGAATGCATCGAGGCGCGGCTTGCCGATGTCGGCGGTGCCTGGGAAGCGACGTCGCGCCCGGTCCACAGGGTCTGAGCCGATGGCCATCACGCTTCGCCAGTCCGACGCCGATTTCGAGCAGCGCTTTGCCGCGTTCCTGCTGACCAAGCGGGAAGTCTCGGCCGACGTCGACGCCGTGGTGCGCGAGATCATCGCCAAGGTGCGCGCCGACGGCGACGCGGCGCTCGTCGCCTACACGCAGAAATTCGGCGGCGGCGACCTGACAAGGCTCGGCATTGCGGTGTCCAAGGATGACATTGCCAAGGCTTACGATGCAGCCGATCCGCAGACGGTCGAGGCGCTGAAATTCGCCCGCGAGCGCATCCGCTCCCATCACCAGCGGCAGCTGCCTAAAGACGATCGCTATACCGACGCCGCCGGCGTCGAGCTCGGCTCGCGCTGGACGGCGATCGAGGCCGTCGGGCTCTATGTGCCGGGCGGCACGGCGAGCTATCCGAGCTCGGTGCTGATGAACGCCGTGCCGGCCAAGGTCGCCGGCGTCGAGCGCATTGCCATGGTGGTGCCAGCCTCCGGCGGCGACGTGCCGCCGCTGGTGCTGGTCGCGGCCGACCTTGCCGGCGTTTCCGAAATCTACCGCGTCGGCGGCGCCCAGGCGATCGCAGCCCTTGCCTATGGCACCGAGACGATAAAGCCCGTCGCCAAGATCGTCGGCCCCGGCAATGCCTATGTCGCGGCGGCCAAACGCCAGGTGTTCGGCACGGTCGGCATCGACATGATCGCCGGGCCTTCGGAAGTGCTGGTCGTCGCCGACGGCAGCAACGACCCCGACTGGATCGCAGCCGACCTGCTGGCCCAGGCCGAGCACGACGTGTCGTCGCAATCGATCCTGATCACCAACGACCCTGCCTTCGGCGACGCGGTCGAACAGGCGGTCGAACGCCAATTGCAGAACCTGCCGCGCGCCGCGACGGCGGCGGCGAGTTGGCGCGATTTCGGCGCCATAGTCCTGGTGCCGACGATCGAGGCAGCACTGCCGCTGGTCGACCGCATCGCGGCCGAACATGTCGAGCTTGCCATCGACGACCCAGAGCCTTTCCTGGCGCGGATGCGCAATGCCGGTGCGGTGTTTCTCGGCCGTCATACGCCGGAGGCCATCGGCGACTATGTCGCCGGCTCCAACCACGTGCTGCCGACGGCGCGCTCGGCGCGCTTTTCGTCCGGGCTTTCGGTGCTCGATTTCGTCAAGCGTACCTCGATCCTGAAGCTCGGGCCGGAACAGTTGCGGGCGCTGGCGCCGGCGGCAATCACGCTGGCCAAGGCGGAAGGACTCGATGCGCATGGACGCTCCGTCGCCATCCGGCTGAACATGTAGAAATGTCCGACTACGACGAAACCCGCGCCAGGCTGATCGATGTCGAGCTCGACGAGACGATCGGCCGATCGACGCCCGATGTCGAGCATGAGCGGGCGGTGGCGATCTTCGACCTGATCGAGGAGAACCGTTTCCAGCCGGTCAATGACGACGGTGCCGGGCCATACCGACTGAAACTGTCGCTGGCCGAATCCCGGCTGGTGTTCGCGGTGGCGCGCGAGGACGGCGCAGCCGTGGTCACCCATATCCTGTCGCTGACGCCGCTTAGGCGCATCGTCAAGGATTACTACATGATCTGTGAAAGCTATTACGACGCCATCCGCACCGCGACGCCCAGCCATATCGAGGCGATCGACATGGGCCGGCGCGGCCTGCACAATGAAGGCTCGCAGACGCTGATGGACCGGCTTGCCGGCAAGATCGACATCGATTTCGACACGGCGCGCCGGCTGTTCACGCTGGTTTGCGTGCTGCACTGGCGAGGTTAAACTGGCCGCCCCGCTGCCCCGCTCGATCCTGCCCCGCTCGATCCTGTTTGTTTGCGGCATGAACGCCGTGCGCTCGCCGATGGCCGAATTGCTGGCGCGCAAGGTGCTCCCGCCTACCACTTTCGTCGCCTCGGCCGGGGTGCGCGGCGGCGAACGCGATCCGTTCGTCGATGCCGTGCTGGCCGAAGAGGGGCTGTCGCTCGGCGAACGGCACCCGAGAACGATGGACGACCTCGAAGACGATTATTTCGACCTGATCGTGACGCTGGCGCCGGAAGCCCACCATACCGCGCTCGAACTCACCCGCTCGCTGGCCGTCGAAGTCGAATATTGGCCGATGCCCGACCCGACCGGCGTCAGCGGCACGCGCGAACAGATCATGGCTGCCTATCGCGACGTGCGCGAGCGGCTGAAGGCGCGGATCGGCCGCCGTTTTCTCGGCAACGAGGCTGAAAACGCCGCGGATTAAGCGTGTTCACAAGCGGACGTTTATCATATAGGTTCCGCGCAACTTTCCGGCCGGGGCGCTGGAAGTACCCATCCAAGCAAAGGTATCGAATGCCGAAGGAAGAAGTCCTCGAGTTTCCGGGTGTCGTGACGGAATTGCTGCCCAACGCGATGTTCAGGGTCAAGCTCGAAAACGAACATGAAATCATCGCCCATACGGCCGGCCGCATGCGCAAGAATCGCATCCGCGTTTTGACCGGCGACAAGGTCCTGGTCGAGATGACGCCCTACGACCTGACCAAGGGCCGCATCACCTACCGCTTCAAGTAAGTTCAAGGACCCGGCCGGGATCGCGATGGGCATTTTGCAGAAGCTCGTGCTTGCCTCGGGTTCGCCGCGCCGGATCGAGCTGTTGCAGCAGGCCGGCATCGAGCCGGATCGCGTGCTGCCGGCCGATGTCGACGAGACGCCGCTGCGCGCGGAGCATCCGCGGTCGCTGGCCAAGCGGCTAGCGACGCAGAAGGCCGAGAAGGCGCTGGTCTCGCTGAAAACCGAGACGGACTACCTGCCGAGCTTCGTGCTGGCCGCCGACACGGTGGTTGCCGTCGGGCGGCGCATCCTGCCCAAGGCCGAGACGCTCGACGATGCCGCCAACTGCCTCGGGCTGCTGTCCGGCCGTTCGCACCGGGTCTATTCCGGCATCTGCCTGATCACGCCGGGCGGCAAGCAGCGCTTGCGGCTGGTCGAGACCAGGGTGCGCTTCAAGCGGCTGCCGCGCGAGGAGATCGACGCCTATATCGCGTCGGGAGAATGGCGCGGCAAGGCCGGCGGCTATGCCGTCCAGGGGCTTGCCGGCGCCTTCGTCGTCAAGCTCGTCGGCTCCTACACCAACGTCGTCGGCCTGCCGCTCTACGAGACGGTGGCGCTGCTGAGCGGCGAAGGCTTCAAGGTGCACGTCAACTGGCTGGCGGGTGCGCGGATATGAGCCCGGACGACAAGGTCACGCCGCTGCGACCCAAGCGGCCCTGCCCCGAATGCGGCAAGCCATCGGCGCGCGAAACCTACCCGTTCTGCTCGAAGCGCTGCAAGGACATCGACCTCAACCGCTGGCTGAAGGGCGTCTACGTCATCCCGGGCCGCGACGACGAGGACGACGACGACCACCAGAAATAGCGCCGTCCGCCTGCAGTTTTCCACAAGCTCGGGACGGTTTCGCGGCCGCGATTGTGACCGATGATCGGCCTTGCCGACTGCCTGTCGCTTCCCGCCTGAACTCAATGTCCAGAAGCTGTTCCATCCGGGTAGAGTCGGATGGAACAGGTTCTGGCGTTTTGCCTGAGCATGATCTTTTCCGAAAACCGGATTCCACTTTTCGGGATCATGCTCTAAGCGCTGGACAGGCCGAATTCCCGTGCTATAACCCACGCGCTTTCAAGGGGTGCCGACGGCGCTTTCATGAACCCGGTGTGCAGATTGCCGCCCGCCGGAGCAGGCCCAGATAGCTCAGTTGGTAGAGCAGCGGACTGAAAATCCGCGTGTCGGTGGTTCGAATCCGCCTCTGGGCACCACTACTTCCTCATATAAAGTCAATGGCTTGCGGTGTCGCCAGCTTGGCGACTTACGGCATTTCATGTCGCGCCGTGTTGCGAACTGTTACCGTTGAGTTTCAAGGGTTTCCTGCGACTGTCGGCAACTCCACGCGACATGAACGCGACATGAGCTTCAACAAAGACCAGCCTCATGGCAAATGCTCGGTTTCAAATTTCATGTGCCCGCCGGCTTTACCGCTTTCTGGCAACCACCAGGAAATTCTGCGCAAGCTCCGCCGGAATCCTGGCACTTGCGCAGATCCTTTCAAACGGCACCATCAATATTTCGCACAGTCTTGGCAGCAATTTCCCGGGTCGCGGCAAAAAACCGTACCCAACTATCCGCTCGACAATAAAGCCATTTGCAATGAGCGTCTGCTCGTATCCTTTAATGCTCAAAGTGTGGCGGACTGTCCCTCCTGCATAACGGTTCAGAATGCGGCAGACCAGCCCTATTGGGGAGGTCGCATTCATGTGGATATTCGAGATTAGCAATCCACCTTCGTTCAAATGCGCGCTGATGGCCGACAGTGCATCCTTCCTGAGCTCATCTTCAGCATTGAGGAAGAATCTGAATGCCGTGACCACGTCGAACCTTTCGGCAAGCGGAGAGAACGTAAGATCAGCGCGGACCAATTTCACGTTCTTCGGAACCCGTGCGCTAGCCAGCATAGATTGGGAGATGTCAACGCCGACGACTTCACCAAAAAATGGAGCTGCGATATTTGCTATGCGGCCTGTGCCGCATGCGAAGTCCAGGCATTTCCGGTTCGGCCCGCCGACAGGCAGGAGAATACGTTCGACCAAAGGCTTTTCGATACCCGACCACAGAGCTGCATAGTAGCCGGACCGGTACGTGTCGGAGTAATGGGCACCGTACCCAGCCGTCTGGTGGCTTGCTCGGTAATCCCGACGAGCGGGTGCACGGTTCTCATGGACGCTCCCGAACGGTCGCCGCTGCGCCCGCAGAAATCTGCGAATGCCAACGAACGATCTCACCGTGAGCACCATGCAACTCGCGCCTCTAGTCTGGCCCGACGCATGCCGTCGCGGGCAATCCGTGCCCCACGATGCGCGCGACGACCTGTTCGAAATTGCGTGGGTCGAGGCCGTCGACACGCATCAGCGGCCATTTGTCTTGCAGGCATTGCCCGATCTCCCTCGCGATATCCGCTTGCTTCAGGCCCCTGACCACTCCGACTTCGAGAAGGCGCTCGAGGTACGGCTGCCGCGCATACCGCTCAATGAGGCGGTGGCGCAGCGTTTCCCCGGGCGCGTCGACTTGAATGAGGAGATCCGGTCGCGGCAGGAACGTCAGGCAATTACGAACCATGTCGATACTTTGATTTCGTCCCAACAGGACGAGCGCGCACAACGCCTGAACAATGCCCTCTTCGAAAATGAAGTACCCTTCTGAGGCCTGCGCCGTATTCCAGGCTTCGAAAAGCAAAACGACGTCGATCTTCAGACGCAACGCCCATATTCGACTTTTTGGAGGGATCGATGCCAAAAGCCGCGCAGCGGCCCCCTCGCTCGGCGGGGTCGAGAACAAGACCGGACTCGCGGTGGCGAGCTTGTGCACCAGACGCTGGATGCCATGGCGTGTCTCCGGGCCTTCATCCTCGACCGAATCGACTTCGCTACCGACAGACACAAAATCAATCCGGCGATAGCCATTGACTGTCTTCACACGGATGTCGTGTTTCGCCAGCTCACGGCAAAGGGCGCGGAGAAGGGTCGTCTTGCCTGCGCCAGGCGGACCGAACAACTCGATAATCATGTAGGGATCTCCCGAACAGGAAGCAGAAAGATCGGATGAAGCGAGCTCGCCCGCTCCGGCGGTGTGGCGAGCGTAAACACTCTGGCATCCGCCTGGCCGAGTTGACCCCGCTCGCTGGCATCCTGCTGACGCCGCAAAAAGCTTTGGAGGAGATGCGATGCGGTGGAAGACTGCCTTTCCATGGCGTGCAGTCCCGCCTGTTGAGCCGCGACAGCGTTGCCGGTTGACTTGAGAACTTGCAATTGCTTCTCGATCGCCTGCGCTTGCGGCTGGTTGACACGCCTGTCGCTGTCGAACTGGCTCGTCGCCCGTGCCATCTCCTGATCGATCGAGCGCCCCACGGTTGCCCGTTGGTCGACGTCGGTCGTCGTGGCTTCCAGGCGTGCGAGCCTCGACGACGCCGACCCCGCCGCCTGCGCCAACACCTCCGTCGTCGCGCCGCTTGCGCCCATAGGGAACATGGACCTCAGAAAGTCTCTAAATTGCCTGGGGATCAGTGCTTACTATGAGTGCCGAACCATACCATCATCCATCTGAATGACTGTCGGCACCACGGCACGCGCGTTTGGGCGCTGAACAGGGCAACGAGTTCAGGCCGAGCGGGCGGTTTTGGCTTGACGCGACACAAACGCGACATTCGGCCTAAAATCTGAACAATATCAATCACCGACAGCGGACTGAAAATCCGCGTGTCGGTGGTTCGAATCCGCCTCTGGGCACCATTTTTCCCTGTACGGCCCGGAGACATAGGTAACAGTTTATACCTAGACATGGGCGACAATCTCGCGCCGAGCGGATTGTCGATGGCGTGCAAGAATTATCTGGACCATGGCGCCAGAGGCTCCTGCTCGCCGGCCAAATGGCGATGAAGAACGCCTTCAGCATCTTGGATTCCGCTCCGGCCACAACCGCTCTAAAGACCGAGGGCGCAGCCGTCCTTGCGCGGTTCAGAACCGCCCAGCAGCGTCCCGTTTGCCCAATCGATGCGGATGGCCTGCGCACCGCCGATCGGGTCCGTCGCAGGGATAATTTCGAAACCGCGCCGGCTAAGTTCAGCTACGGTTTCGCGAGCGAGCCCGTGTTCGGCCTGGACCTTCATCGTGCCGCTGACGGGGGCGACCCGCGGCAGATCGATCGCCTCCTGCAGGTCCATCCCGAAGTCGAGCACCTTCGTCAGCAGGTGCGCGTGGCCCATTGCCTGGTAGTAGCCACCCATAACGCCGAAAGGCATCTCTGCCCGGCCGCCTCTCGCAAGCATCCCGGGTATGATGGTATGCAGAGGTCGCTTGTTCGGTGCCACTGCATTGGGGTGCCTGGGGTCAAGCGAAAAGCTTTGCCCGCGATTGTGCAAGACGACACCGGAGCGTGGCGAGACCAGGCCCGAGCCAAAGCTGTCGAAGACCGAGTTGATGAAACTGACCGCATTGCGATCCTTGTCGACAACGGAAATATAGACCGTGTCGCTGTGCAGCGGCATATCGAACGCCGGCAGGTCCGCGCGGGCGCGCTTTAGGTCAATCATGCCGGCCAGACGATCGGCCCAAGCATTCGACAACATATCGGCCACCGGGACCTCGGACGCATCAGGATCGGCGACGAGCAGGTCACGCGCGGCGTAAGCGAGGCGTGTCGCTTCGATTTCCAGGTGAAGCCGGTCCGCGGATTGCGGGTCGCCGTTGGCTTCGAAGCGCGAGAGGATGTTTAGAATCAGCAACGCGATCACACCCTGGCCATTCGGCGGACATTCGAACACATCGCAGCCTCGAAACGCCGTGCTGATCGGGGTCACGTACTCGCCTGTTGCCGAGGCGAAATCTTCGAGTGTGTGCAATCCGCCGAGCCCACGAAGATAGGCGACCATGTCTTCGGCCACAGGGCCAGCGTAGAAAGCCTCTCGTCCTTTTCTTGCGATCAGCCGCAGCGTTGCAGCCAACTCAGGCTGGCGATGCACTTGGCCAACGCTTGGCGCGCGACCGTTTGGCAGGAAAATCCGTTTCGCAGTAACATCGGAGGCCAGAAGTTCTTCCTCCAACGCCCAGTCACGATGGACCCGCGGTGAAATGGCGTAGCCTTCCTCGGCGAAGCGTATAGCAGGGGCCAGGATTTGATCGAAGGGCATGTGCCCGTGATCAGCGTGCAATCTGGTCCAGGCATCGATCGCTCCCGGGATGGTGACGGAGCCAGGAGAATTGCGAGCTACCTCCGCCATGCCACGTTCGAGGAACCAGTCAATTGTGAGGACGGCGGGTGTCCTGCCCGATCCGTTGTAGGCGATGACCTCGCCGGATCCGTTTCGCGACAGAAGAGCGAAGCAATCGCCTCCAATGCCTGTCGAGGCTGGTTCGACGACACATTGCACCGCGCAGGCTGCGATGGCGGCATCCATGGCGTTGCCGCCGGTCGCCATGATCTCCACCGCCGTCAGGGTCGCCGACGGATGAGAGGTGGCGGCCATGGCCTCGCGTGAAACGACGACCGAGCGCGTTGGTTTCTCAAAATTTCGCATGCTACGCCCTTCTGATCGTGCTCAAGAGGCGGCGTCCCTCATCGTCGAGGGGCGGTGCCGCAGATGCCGCGACATCCAGTATTCGAGTGCCGCCAAGGCACGGATGATCGCGAAATTCAAAGTGAGATAAATGGCGCCCGCGCAGATGAAGACTTCAAAGGCGCGGTAAGTCTGGGAGATCAATCCCTGGGCAATTCCAGTCACCTCCATCAAGGTCACGATGGAGGCCAGAGACGTGCCCTTGATCATCAGGATGATTTCGTTGCCGTAACTCGGCAGAGCCTGGCGAAAGGCCAGCGGCAGGATAACATGCCGATAGGTCAGACAGGTGGACAGGCCGACAGACCGGGCCGCCTCGACAAGGCCGCGCGGCACCGATTGAATCGCGCCGCGGAGGATTTCACTGCCATAGGCGGTGGTGTTGAGTGTCAGCGCGATGATTGCGCACCAGTAGGGTTCGCGGAAAACGGCCCATAATCCAATTGCCGACAGTTGGTGCCGGAACTGACCAAGGCCATAATATGTCAGAAAAATCTGCACCAGCAGGGGCGTGCCCCTGAACACGGCAACGAAGCCACGGATCGGCAAAACGACGAAGGGCGATTCCGATTGCTGGGCAAGCGCCAATGTGACGGCAAGGACGAAGCCGGCAACAATGGAAGTCAGGGCCAATTCTATCGTAAGCGGCAGGCCGGCGAGGAGCTTCGGCAGGATTTCGAGGAAAAAACTGAAATCTATCATGCCGACCGGACGCGCCACGGCGCCTTTCGTTCCAGACGGTAAAAGGCATGGCCCGTGACGGAAGCGATAGCCAGATAGAGCAAGGCTGCAGCAATGTAGAAGATGAATGGTTCACGGGTCGAACCTGCAGCGATCTGTGCCTGGCGCATCAGTTCAACGAGGCCGATTACCGATATCAGCGACGAGTCCTTCAGAACCAACTGCCACACGTTGCCGAGACCTGGCAGCGCGTAGCTCAGGAGCTGGGGAAAAATAACCTGTCGCAGCCGCTGCAGCCGGTTGAGACCAAGCGCGCAAGCGGCATCGTGCTGTCCTTGGTCGATGGCGAGGTAGGCCCCTCGATAGACCTCGGCTTGATAGGCGCCCGAGATGATTGCGATGGCCAAGGTTCCAGTGGCAAAGGCCGGAACGCCGACGAATCCGGACCCGCCCAGGCTATGACCAAGCGAGGTCAGGGCGACACTTCCTCCATAGTAAAGCAGATAAATGGTCAGAAGGTCGGGCACGCCTCGGAAAACCGTGCAATAGCCAAGGGCCAAGAACCTCAATACCTTGGAGTTGCGGAGACGGCCGGCCGCTGCCAGCCCACCGAATACAGCGCCAAGCGCAAAGCCCAGCACAGACAGAAGCACTGTAACCGAGGCCGCCATGAGAAGAGCAGCCCCCCAACCTCCGTGCTGGAAACCAAGTAGCCGGAATGCGTCAACCATCGATACCCCCGGCAGGGCGAACGGCTCAGCTCCGGAACGGGTCAGGAATGGCCGTTCGCCGACAAGCGCCTACTTGACTGGAGTGACGTCGCTCTTGAGCCATTTAAGCGACAGGGTTTTGATCGTGCCATCGGCGATCGCGGCGTCGATGGCCCCGTTGAGCATATCTTTCAGCTTGATGTCCTCTTTGCGGATACCGGCACCGGAGCCAAGACCGAAGAGCCCCCCGACAAATCCCGGCCCGGCAAGCGTATAGTCGCTGAACTCCGGTTTGCCCAGCGTGGCGGCCAGCGCTGTCTGCTGTGCGAAGAGCGCGTCGATGCGACCCGCGGCAAGATCGAGATCGTGTTGCTCGGTGGTCTTGTATTCGCGAATCTCAGCGACGTCCGAGAAGTATTTTTTCACAAATTCCAGGTTCGCCGTTGCGGCCTGAACTCCAATGATCTTTCCCTTCAGCAATGGCTTGAGCTTGTCGATTGCCGCCTGCGCAGAGGCTTCATTCTCCAGCTTGAACCGCTCGTTGGAAATGCCGACCTTGCCCAGTTCGCTATCCTTTGCGACCGCGAAACCTGAGGGATCCACCGCATATGGCTGGGTAAAGTCAATGATCTTCAGACGTTTTTCAGTGATGAACATGCTCGCCATGATCACGTCGAACTTGCCGACGGTCAGCGCGGGGATCATGCCGTCCCAGTCCTGTGCGACGATCTTGCACTCGATCTTCATTCGCCCGCACAAATCATTGGCGAGATCGACTTCGAAGCCGTCCAGTTTGCCGTCGGCTGTTGTGAAATTCCAGGGCGCGTAGGCTCCTTCGGTGGCAATGGTAATTGCCTTTGGTGTTTCTTGTGCGACGGCGGCCTGGACCAGGCCGAACAGGACCGACGCAATGGCTGCGATGCGGCTAATTTTCATGTCATTCTCCTCTTTTTTGCCGGTATGGCAGTTCCCTTTCGTCGTGCCGGATTATCTTCCGGCTTCAACGAGTTAGATGGCGTTTTCTAGCGGCGGCCGGGACTTGCGAAGTTGGCCAGAAGGGGCGCTGTCTCGACGATATGATCCCGCATGACGATCTCTGCCTTGCCGGCATCACCTGACCGCAACACCTCAATCAGGATCTCGTGCTCGGCGCGCGCGCTGGCGGGCTTGTCGACATAGTCGAACCAGATGCGCAGGTAGGGTTCGATCACGACGTGCAGGCTGGCAATCTGCCGGACCAGCTTGGGTCGGTTGCTCAGTTGGCAAATCTGCAAATGGAAGGCCTGATGGCGCACGACCCAGTCGCTGCTGCCGGTCTGGCTGGCGCGCTCCATGCGGTCGAGCTGGCGTTCCAGTTCTTCAAGCACTTCGACATCGATGTGCGGCATGGCAAGCCTCACCGCCAACCCTTCGAGCACCGAGCGCATTTCAAAGGTTTCGTAAATCTCATCGAGGGTAAGCCCGGCGACGATGCAGCCACGGTTCGGGCGAATGACCACAAGACCTTCCGCGGCCAGCTGGCGGAACGCTTCGCGAACCGGCATGCGGCTCATGCCGATTTCCGTCGCGATCTCTTCCGGGATAAGCCGGTCCCCGGCGCGGTAGCGCCCCATCCTCAAGGCACGCTGAATGTGGCGATAAGCCTCCTCCTCGGCGGTCGTGATGCCCAGCGGCTCGATTGCGTCTGCTGCCATGTCCTTGGTCCAATCAGAGCGTATCTGTGTATCCACTTATCCAGTTGTCGCGACCTGTGTCAAGCACCGAAGCTTGTGCGCGTTAGAATTTCTCTTGTGAGAATAAACACTTGGGGGGAAAATGGGGCAAGCACACCGTCATCAGCTAAGCCGCTGATCGGCCGCTTTCAACGTCCGGCAAAAAGGCCCGCCGCTCCATTTGCGAAGCGGCGAGGCCCCATATTCGGGGACGATCGCCGGAGTGTTCCCCGGCATTGCTTACAGCGCAATTCAGGTGCCAGAATTATTGACCCAAAACGGGTCACCGCATCGGAGGCGAGAAGGCGGACCTTCCGCGATCACGCTACTGCCGCGCTTTGCCATTGCTGCTACATTACTTTGCGGCGGACCTGATTTTTCCGCCTGGCCGGCGTCCGTCAGGCAACTTACCCCAACGCGCCCCCCCAAGTGACGCCGGCCATTTTCCCCATATTGCAGCACGGGCGCGCCGATTCCGTTATGCGCTTTCGAGCTATGGCAATCCGCCGGCGAGCCGCTTTGTCCAGCCTGCAATTGTCAGCCCGAAGGCCATTCCGGCGCAGTCGGCCACCCAGTCGAATAGATCCGGGTGGCGCCCTATCAGCTGCACGGCCTGAAGGCCCTCGATCGCCGCGCCCGTGAGCACGAGGAGGACGATCAGCTTCGCCTTGTGTTCCGGCCAGCCGAGACTTCCGAGAGCCGCCAGCACGACGAAGGCGGCGGCGTGATTGAGCTTGTCGTGACCAAACGTGAAAGCCAGGCCAAGACCCTGCAGGAGCTGCTCCGGCAAAAGGGCAAACAGCAGAACGCCGGCAAACGCGGCGGGAAAAGCAATCCTTGCCACGATCTGATAAGAATCCAGGCGCAACAAGGGTGAAATGGCCTTTCGTCCGAAATCTGCAGGGAACACCGCTGGCCGCTGAATCGAGAGCGAACGCGGCGTCCAATTTCCGCCGTCCGGGCGTCCGGTGCATCGTCAGAATGAATGAATGCTTCGGGTCAGCCGCTGCACAGGCCGGGCTCGTGGCAAGTGGCCTGCAATGGTGTGGCTTCCGCGATCACGCAATTACCCGCCGCGCCAACGCAGCTACTATCTGGCTGCGGCGGACCTGATTTCCGCTTGGCCGGCGCTGCATCAGGCACCTTACCCCACGCCTCACGAAGCAGCGCCGGCCATCTCTCCCAGCTAAAGCGCGTCGCGTTCGACCGGCCTCATGCGACGCGCTTAAGGTTCTTGTCTTGATGCATGTCGTTATCGCAAAACCGCTTCACACTTTTGCGCGACATGCATTGGATTTCCACCGGTTGCGCGATAACCCGGCCCGTATCAAAAAGCCCGCCGCCCTGTCGGACGACGGGCTCCGTTGCCTGGGCGCCAGGGCGCCGCGGTAGCGACTTCTTCTACTTATGCTCCCGCAGGTTTCCAATATGCTGCCACCGCATGGCGTTGCGCATCGGCTAAACAAACGAAGCCCGCGCCTCTGGCGGAGGGCGCGGGCCGACCGGGTTGCACCCCGATCTGCAGCAGAAACCCGGGAGGTTCCCGCTGCTTAAGATAACAATTAGAGACTTCTAATGTTCCCTTGGGGAAGATGCCGGCTGCTCCAGAATCTCATGGTCGGCACGACAACGATCGGGCCGTCAACTCATGCGCATGTTGATCTGGAAAATCCGTTCGTCGAAATGCCGCGTTTCGACGGCAAAGGTCAAAGCCACTTCAAGCACCAGACCGTCATGGTCGTTCCGGACCTTGACTGTGATCCTACGGTGAGGAAGGCCATCCCTGGCCATCTCGCCCAATGTGCGAAGGGCTTCTTTCCTGACCAGCGGGAAATCGTCACATGACGTTCCCTGATCGTCGGAATAGACGATTCCGTCTTCATCGGAATCGAAGAAATAAAGGGGCATTGGCTTGGCCGAAGCAGCGGCATCCGGGCACGTTGTCGATAGCTGACCGGAATTCTCGGCAGATCGTGATCAGTGCCTTTCCAACCGCCGGCTCCGCCGCCGTCTCACTTGCGCTCGCGCAATGCTTTCACCGCTTGCGAGAGGATCATCCGGTCGCCACCGGTCCTTTTGATCAGCTTGCTCACCTGGCTGGGCGAGACACCATTTTCCCGCGCGAAATATTCGACTTCATAATACTCATCCGCCGACACGCGGTTGCGGTCGCTGAAGTCTCGCTTGCTCTTGTCATCGGCCATTTCTCTTCTCCTCGTCTCTTCTCCTCGCCTCAGGGTCAACTTTGGTCAGAAGCACGCTGCAATTGAGGGTTCGCCCGCCACAAAAGTGACGCGCGAACCCTATCGGCGCAGGAAGGGACAGGGCTGCGCAGATGCCAGGTTCGATCGGAATGGAAACAGCCAAGATCGGTGCGAGCAACCGTCGACATTTTCCAAAGAATCCTCCCGGAACGTGCAGCCAGCAACGAATTTGAGCGGCGGCGGTTCCGGGCTTCGCGACAAACCTACCCTTTGCCCGCGAGGATCAGACTTAGGTCCTGCGGCAACACGTCGATTGGTCCCCGCCGGGTGGGACCGAAGCCCCGTCGACGGAACGTTTTCAGCTGGCTTCCGTTCGAATGAGCCTTGGCGCGAAGAGCGGACCGAGTTCGCAAAGGAGACGACCATGAGAATGCATCTTTCCACCGCGGCGGCGGGACTTTTGCTGCTGGCAGGCGTCGGCGCCGCTGCGGCGCAAGACGTTGTCATCGAACCGCAGCAGGAAACCGTCATCAGGGAGTATGTGAAAAAGCAGCCGCTGGCCTCGGTGAAAATCCCTGGGGTGGAGCTCAACATCGGCTCGACGCTCCCCGACACCGTCGAGCTTCATGAGGTCCCGAACGTCAAATATCGTTATGTCGTCATTGACAACCGCACCGTTGTCGTCGACCCAGGCACGCGCAAGGTCATCAAGGTCATCGAGTGACGTGAAAACTCGGGCAGCCGTCGCCCGTCGCTCGGAAATGAGCGGCGGGTGACGTTTGCGTCAGGCGGTTCCTCGGCGCTCAGCTGGGACCCGCCTTACCGTCGAGGGCCGGGGGGCCTCACAGGCAGTTTCAATGCGAACAATCAGCAGACTTTTCGATTCCCATGACCAGGCGGCGCGTGCCGTCGAAACGCTTCAGGCAGCAGGAATTGCTCGCCAGGAGATCAGCGTCATCGGACCCTACGATGATGAAATCGGCGCCGTCTTGCGCGATCCAGGTACGGGTACCGTCCTTGGTGCGGCAGCCGGTTTGTTGGCCGGCCTCGGCGCCTTTGATATGCCCGGCATCGATCCCCTCGGCGCGGGATGGCTGGCATCGGCCCTCGTCGGTGCAGTCTTGGGCGGCGTTGCCGGCAGACTTTTCGCGACATTGTCCCGTATCGGCAAGCAGCCGGGCCAGCCGGATGCCGCACAAGGTGTGATCCTGGTGCTGGCGCATGTCGATGAAAGACAGGCCGACACCGCACAGGCGGTGCTTGGAGCTTCCGTTCAGGCGACGCAGTCTTTGGCCAGGGCGGCTTGAAGATTAAGCTCGGGCAAAACACTTGACCCGACCGAGCAGCGGGGCGATCAAAGCACGAACCCAAAAATCTCTGGCAAGCCGCCGCCAGAAAGTGTTGAACACCGTGCCGATCACATTCGGCGAGCGGTTGCGCTCGGCGAGGCTTGATGATTTGCTGTCGGTTTGCGGAGAACGAATGATGCATGAGCCTGTCGGTCAAGACGAATATGGGTCGACCAGCCCGTTCGATCCGGACGATCTGTCGAGGTTGAACGCGATCGGCCCGAGCGCCGGCAGCAACGATTTCGAAAAATACGCGGTAGCCGTGATCATCGTATTCGGCGCCCTGATCATCGGCGGCCTGATGGCCGCCGGCTTGAGCTTCGGGCGCCGCAGCACCTTCTTTTTCGCGCTTGGCGGCGCCACCGCGGCATGGATATCCGGCAACGCGCTCCTGCTCGATCGGCCGCGCATCTACGCCCTGTTCGTCGGCGTCGCGGCGTTGATGCTGATTGCGTCGACCATCGCGCTGGTCACCTGAAGCAAGGCGAATCTTCCTATTGACCGTGACCTTATCCGAAAACCGGTTCCGCCTTTTGAGACCATGGTCTAATACCCGATAGCCTCACCGGATGCGGCGCGGCTGTCGATGGCGCCGTTGTAGCGGGCGCCGCCGCCCTTCTCGATTTCCGCCAGGCTCTTGCCGCCGACCAGGATGCCGGCCGCCTGGCCCCAATTCGCCTCGGCGAGATCGAGATGGTAGCCCATGCCGGTAAGCAGCTTTTCGGTATCCGGCGACAGGCCGAAGGGTTCGATATAGACCGTGTCGGGTAACCATTGGTGGTGGGTGCGCGGCGCGTCGATCGCTTCCTGGATGTTCATGCCGTGATCGATGACGTTGACGATCGCCTCCAGCGTGATGGTGATGATGCGTGAACCGCCAGGGCTGCCGATGACCATGAACGGCTTGCCGTCTTTGGCGAGGATGGTCGGGCTCATCGACGACAGCGGCGTCTTTTTCGGCGCGATCGCATTCGCCTCGCCCTGGACGAGGCCGTAGAGATTGGGCACGCCGGGTTTCTGGGTGAAGTCGTCCATCTCGTTGTTGAGCAGGATGCCCGTGCCGTCGGCGACGACGCCGGCGCCGAAAGAGCCGTTCAGCGTGTAGGTTACCGCGACGGCGTTGCCGTCATTGTCGATGATCGAATAATGCGTCGTCTCGCTGCTTTCGCCAAAGCCCTTCGGCATCAGTTCCTGCGAGACGCCGGCCCGGAACGGATCGATCTTTTCACGGATTTCCCTGGCGTAATTCTTGTCGAGCAGTTTTGCGACCGGATTGTCGACGAAGCCGGGATCGCCGAGCGCCGAATTCCGGTCGACATAGGCGTGGCGCATCGCCTCGACCATGACGTGAACCGTCTCGGCCGAACCGGCGCCGAGATAGGACAACGGATAGAACTCAAGCACGTTGAGGATCTCGCAGATGATGACGCCGCCGGAGCTCGGCGGCGGCGAGGAAATGATCTCGTAGCCGCGATAATTGCAGGTCGCCGGCTTCAGCTCGCGCACCGCGTAGTTTTCGAAATCAGCCCTGGCCAGAATGCCGCCCTTCTCGCCGCTTGCCCTGACGATAGCGTCGGCGATCGCGCCTTTGTAGAAGGCATCCGCCCCGCGTTCGGAAACGGCGGCAAGCGAAGCCGCGAGATCGGGCTGAACGAGGCGCTCGCCGACAGCATAAGGCTTGCCGTCCGGCTTGAGGAAAATGGCCGCCGCCGCTGGGTCCCTCGCCAACCGCTCCGCGCCGCCCCGGAGCGAGGCCGCATCGCCCTGCTCCAGCACGAAGCCCTCCTTGGCAAAGCGGATGGCCGGCGCCAGCAAGTCCTGCCGCGACAGCGTGCCGTATTTCTCCCGCGCCGTCTCGAAACCGGCAACCGAGCCCGGCACGCCGACCGCCAGATAGCCGTCGAGGCTGGCGCCCTTCACCGGCTTGCCGTCCTTGTCGAGATACATGGTTTTGGTCGCGGCCAGCGGCGCGCGCTCGCGGAAATCGAGGAAGGTCGAGCGGCCGTCCTTGAAGCGGATGGTCATGAAGCCGCCACCGCCGATATTGCCGGCGGTCGGATAGACCACGGCCAGCGCATAGCCGACGGCGACCGCGGCATCGACGGCATTGCCCCCCTTCTTCAGCACCTCGACGCCGACTTCCGAGGCCAGATGCTGGGCGCTCACCACCATGCCGTGCTCGCCCTTCGCCGGCTGCGGCGAGGCGGCAAAGGCGAGGAAGGGTACGAAGGTCAGGGTGAGGGAAAGGCTGACGGCGATTAGGGTTCGGCGGGTGTTGTGCATGGCCGTTCTCCGAGGCGTGGGGTAGGCCTAGGAAACGCGCTTGGCGAGGTCGAGTCTACTGACATTAATGGGATTGGCGAGGGTTCAGGCCGGCGGAACTGCCGATCTCCCCCCTTGCGGGGGAGATGGCCGGCAGGCCAGAGGGGGGTGCTGTCCCTCCGACCTCTCCAGCAATGCGCGGGCACATCCTCTGGCTATTTTGCAGGTTGCACGGTTCGACGTTGGAGATCCGTCCCACCCCCCTCTGTCCTGCCGGACATCTCCCCCGCAAGGGGGGAGATCGGATTTCGCCTTTGGTTTTCGCCAACATTCAACGCTGACAGGCAATTTTGTTCTTGCTTTGTGCCGGCAGCTATGCTATTAATTTGGGTAAGGTGCCAATTGGCTCCAACGACCCGCCCTTCGTGGCGGGTTTTTCATTTTCACCCCAACATCAAACAATCCCGCCGCCGACGCTCGCCACCGCCGGCCGTTCCGCTGCGACCTTCGCCCGGTAGCCGGAGGCGCGGTAGGCGGCGACCGGATCGATGGCGCCACCGGTCTTCAGCCGCGCCATGGCAAGGATCGGCTCGACATCGGTGCGATAGGCTATCTTCAGCGTCTGCGTTGCCATCAGCGCATCATTGGCGTCCTGGAAGCCTTCGAGCGCCTTGCGATCGACCAGCAGCGCCTGGGCATAGGCGCGCTGCACTTCAACCGCCGACAGCATCAGGCTTTCGATCGGATCGGTGACGTTGTGGCTCTGGTCGAGCATGTGGGCCGGATCAAACCCTTCGGCACCGGAAAGCTCGGCATCGACCAGTTCGTTGAAGACCAGGAACAGCCGGTAGGGATCGATCGAGCCGGCGTCGAGGTCGTCGTCGCCATATTTCGAATCGTTGAAATGGAAGCCGCCGAGCTTCTTGAACTGGATCAGCCGCGACACGATCATCTCGATGTTGACGTTGGGGGCGTGATGGCCGAGGTCGACCAGGCAGAACGCCTTGTCGCCGAGTTCCGTGGCGATGATGTAGTTGGTGCCCCAATCCTGCACGACGGTCGAATAGAAGGCCGGCTCGTACATCTTGTGCTCGGTGAACAGCTTCCAGTCGTCCGGCAGGCCGGCATAAATCTCCTTCATCGCGTCGAGATAACGCTCGAACGCCTTGGCGAAATTAACCTGGCCGGGAAAATTCGAGCCGTCGCCGATCCACACCGTCAGCGCTTTCGAGCCCAGCGTCCTGCCGATCTCGATGCATTCGAGATTATGCTCGACCGCCTGCCGGCGTGTTGCGGCATCGGCATGCGACAACGAGCCGAACTTATACGAAAGTTTTTGGTCCCTGGCGTCGGAGAAGGTATTGGAGTTGATGGCGTCGAAGCCGAGGCCGAAGCGGGATGCCGCCTGCTTCAGCCGGTTCGGATCGGCCTTGTCCCACGGAATATGCAGCGAGACGGTCGGCGTCGCCTGCGTCAGCTGGCGGATGACGGCGCAGTCCTCGATCTTGTCGAAAATGTCGCGCGGCTCGCCAGCGCCGGGAAAGCGGGCAAAGCGGGTGCCGCCGGTGCCGACGCCCCAGGACGGGATGGCGACGGCGAATTTCTCGACCTTGTCGCGGATGGCATCGATGGCGATGCCGCGGCGGTCGAGGCGCTCGCCGAGGGACTCGTAGTCGCGCTTGAGGTCGGCATTGCGCGCGGCATTGTGCCTGTCGACGAGGTCGGCGGAGATGATGGTTTCGGACATGGTTCCTCCCAAATGCGTTCGGTTGGCGCTGCCCCTCATCCGCCTGCCGGCACCTTCTCCCCGTATAGTGACGGGGAGAAGGGTAAAGCTCCGACGTCGGCGCCAACCCTCAAACGACTGCTTATCGCGTAAAACTCTGCGCGTTGCCGGCGTCGACATTGATGATGTTGCCGGTCGATTTTGCCGACATGTCGGAGGCGAAAAAATAGATCGCTTCGGCGATGTCCTCGGGGAACACCGACCGCTTCAGCATCGAGCGCGAGCGGTAGTGCTCTTCGAGATCGTCGGTCGACATCTTGTAAGCGGCGGCGCGCTGTTCCTTCCATTCGCCGGTCCAGATCTTCGAGCCGCGCAGCACGGCGTCGGGATTGACGACATTGACCCGGATCTGCGCTTCCGCGCCCTCCAGTGCCAGGCAGCGCGCCAGATGGATCTCGGCGGCCTTGGCCGTGCAATAGGCGGCGGCATTGGGCGATGCGGCAAGGCCGTTCTTGGAGGCGACGAAGACGACGTTGCCGCCGATCTTTTGCGTCCGAAACAGCCGGAACGCCTCCCGCGAAACCAGGAAATATCCCGTCGACAGGATGTCCATGTTCTTGTTCCACAGCGCCAGCGTGGTGTCCTCGATCGGCGCCGAGGAGGCCAGGCCAGCGTTGGACACCAGGATGTCGATGCCGCCGAACTCGACCGCTGTCTCGGCAAAGCCGGAGATCACCTGATCCTCGGACGTGACGTTGATGACGACGGGCCGCACGAAATCCTTGCCGTAGGCCTTGGCAAGCTCGTCATTGGCGCTGGCAAGGGCTGCCTCGTCGATATCGGCCAGCACGACGCAGGCGCCTTCGCGCAGCAGCCGGTTGGCGGTGGCGCGGCCAATGCCGCCGGCGCCGCCGGTGACCAGCGCGATTTGGCCGGCAAGAGCTTTCGGTTTCGGCAGGCGCTGCAGCTTTGCCTCTTCGAGCAGCCAGTATTCGATATCGAAGGCTTCCTGGTCGGGCAGCCCGATATAGGTCGACACCGTCGAGGCGCCGCGCATGACGTTGATGGCGTTGACGTAGAATTCGCCCGATATACGCGCCGTCGCCTTGTCGCCGGCGAAGGTCAACATGCCGACACCGGGCATCAGATAGACCACGGCGTTCGGATCGCGCACCGGTGGCGAATCCGCGTGCTTGCAGCGGTCATAATAGGCCTGATAGCCGACGCGATACTCCGCCACATCGTCGACAAGACGGGCAATGACGGCATCGACATCGGGATTCCTGGGATCGAACTCGATGACCAGCGGCCGGATCTTGGTGCGCAGGAAGTGGTCCGGGCAGGATGTGCCGAGTGCCGCCAACGGCCGCAAATCCCTGGAATTGACGAATTCGAGCACCGCAGGAGAATCGTCGAAATGGCCGAGCTTGTGGCTTTTCTCCGAGATCAGGCCGCGGATCCTCGGCATCAGTTTTGCAGCCACAGCGCGACGCGCCGGTGCATCGAGCGATTTGACGATTTCGCCGCCGAAGATCGGCTTGCCCTGGCTCTTGTGCTCGAACCAGTCGATCGCCTGGTTGATCACCGAAATCGTCGTCTCGTAGCATTCCTTCGGCGTGTCGCCCCAGCTGAACAGGCCATGGCTTGCCAGCACGACACCCTTGGCCTCGGGGTTCTCGAGGCAGAATTTCTCCAGCCACAGGCCGAGTTCGAAGCCCGGGCGCTTCCATGGCAGCCAGCCGATCGTGTCGCCGAATATCTCCTTGGTCAGCGCCTGCGAATCCTTGGCGGCGGCAATAGCGATGATGGCGTCGGGGTGCATGTGGTCGACATAAGGCTTCGGCACGAAGGCATGCAGCGGTGTGTCGATCGAGGCCGCGCGCGGGTTGAGGTTGAAAGTGCAGTGGGGCAAATAGCCGACCATCTCGTCTTCATGTTCGAGGCCACGATAGAGACCTTTCAGCGCGCGCAATTTGTCCATGTAGAGCGTGGCGAAGCCGTCGAGTTTGATCGAGGCGCTGTCGCCGCCCGAGCCCTTGACCCACAGCACTTCCACGCTCTGCCCAGTGAGCGGATCGTTTTGCCAGATCTTGGAGGAGGTGTTGCCGCCGCCATAATTGGTGACGCGCTTGTCGGAGCCAAGAACATTCGAGCGATAGACCAGACGTTCGGGCTCGCTCATCGCTTGCGCTTTTGCGTCATCCCAAAGATTGGCGAGGCGCGTGCCGGAGCGCTTGTCGAGCATAGGTAATCCTCCCTTTGGGACACGCAAACGGCGCGGGTCCCTTTTGTGCGAATTTCTACGCAAGCGGCTGTCTTGTCAATCATAAACGATCAATATCAATCATATTGCACTGCACAATGAAATTATCTGATCGGAAATGATTGACACTGCGCGCTTTGGGTGCCTAGATGCTCAAGCAGGGAGGAACCATGCACGAGAAAGAGCGCCACAGGATCATTCTGTCCGCCGTCCAGGAAAAGCCTGTGGTGACGGTGCAGGAGATGGTCGACCTGACGGAGTCGTCGGAGGCGACGATCCGGCGCGACATCGCGGCATTGCATGTGCAAAAGCGGCTGCGCCGAGTGCGCGGCGGCGCCGAGGCGCTCTCGCCGCCGCAGTTCATCGGCCTTGCCGGCCGGCCGTTTTCCGTCAACGAGACGATCAACGCTTCGCAGAAGCGGGCGATCGCACGAGAGGCCGTGGAACTCTGCAAGGACGGCGAGCCGATCATCATCAATGGCGGCACCACCACGTTCCAGATGGTGCATTTCCTGAGCGGCCGCCGCATGCCGATCTTCACCAATTCCTTTCCGATCGCCGAGCACCTGCTCAGGCATTCCAAGAACACGGTGATGCTGTCGGGCGGCACCATCTACCGCGAGCAGAACATCATCCTGTCGCCCTTCGACAATGACGTGACGCGCAATTTCTACGCGCGCCGCATGTTCATGGGCGCGCAGGGACTGGGGCCGCTGGGTCTTATGGAAGGCGACCCGCTGCTGATCCAGGCCGAGCAGAAGCTTATCGACCAGGCGGACGAATTGGTGGTGCTGGTCGACTCCTCGAAATTCCGCAAGCGCTCGAGCCTGATCCTGTGCGGCCTGTCGCGCATCGCCACGGTGATCACCGACGACGGCATCGAGGATCGCGAAGCCAAGATGCTGGAGACCGCCGGCGTGACGCTGATCGTCGCCCGCACAACGGCAAGCAACAAGGAAGAATCTTCGCTGCAGGCCTGAGAAAACTCACGCCCGCAGCGGCGATGGAATGCAACGCTCAAGGGAGGATATTCGATGAGCTTTCTGAAGAAACTGATGGTTACGGCGGCGTTTTCCGCCGCCATGTTCGTGAATGCCGCCTATGCCGAAAACGTCAAGATCGCGCTGGTGGTGAAGTCGCTCGGCAACGGCTTCTTCGACGCCGCCAACAAGGGCGCCGAAGAGGCGGCCAAGGAACTCGGCGACGTCGAGATCATCTACACCGGCCCGACCAAGGCGACCGCCGAAGCGCAGATCGAAGTGGTCAATTCGCTGATCGCCCAGAAGGTCAACGCCATCGCCATTTCGGCCAATGACGCCGACGCGCTGGTTCCGGCGCTGAAGAAGGCGATGGAACGCGGCATCACCGTCATCTCGTGGGATTCAGGCGTCGCGCCGGAAGGCCGCCAGCTTCACCTCAACCCTTCCGACACCAACCTGATCGGCGAGACCATCATCAAGCTTGCCGCCGACTACCTGCCGGAAGGCGGCGATGTCGCCATCCTGTCGGCTTCGTCCACCGCGACCAACCAGAACGCCTGGATCGACGCGGCCAAGAAGGTGCTGCCGGAGAAGTTCCCCAAGATCAAGCTCGTCGCCACCGTCTATGGCGACGACGACTCGGCCAAGAGCACGGACGAGGCCAAGGGCTTGCTGAAGTCCTACCCGAACCTCAAGGCGATCATCGCACCGACCACGGTCGGCGTCGTTGCCGCCGCGCAGGTGGTGACCGATGAAGGCCTGATCGGCAAGGTCAACGTCACCGGCCTGGCGCTGCCGTCGGAGTTCAAGAAGTTCATCGACAACGGCGCCAGCCAAGCGGTTGCGCTGTGGAACCCGATCGACCTCGGCTATTCGGCCGTCTACCTCGCCCACGACCTGGCGGTGAAGAAGGAAGAGGCGAAGCCCGGTGCTACGCTGTCGATCGGCCGCGTCGGCAAGGTCACGCTCGACGACACCAACTCGGCTGCGATGGCTCCGCCCTTCCAGTTCGACAAGTCGAACATCGAAAAGTTCTCCAAGATCTATTGATCCTGGAGCCTTCGAACTGGTGCGGCGGGACCTTGGCCCCGCCGCGGCCTCAACCGGACCTAGTTTCAGGGCTTGATACGATTATGGACACGACAGCCCAACACGAAGTGGCGAAGGAAGCGCCTTTGTCTCCCGGGCCGCGGCTGACGCTGTCCGGCATCTCGAAAAGCTTTCCCGGCGTGCGCGCGCTGCACGATGTCAGCCTGTCGCTCTATCCCGGCCAGGTGACCGCGCTGATCGGCGAGAACGGCGCCGGCAAGTCGACGCTGGTCAAGATCATGACCGGCATCTATCAGCCGGATGCGGGCACGATCAGCATCGACGGCCAGCCCGTCGCCTTGCCCAGCGCCCATGCCGCCTTCGGGCATGGCATCACCGCCATCCATCAGGAAACCGTGCTGTTCGACGACCTGACGGTGGCCGAAAACATCTTCCTCGGCCATGCGCCGCGCACCCGCTTCAAGACCATCGACTGGCGCACGATGCGCAAGAACGCCCGCGAAGTGCTGGACACGATGGGTGCCGGCCATATCGACGCCGATGCCAGGCTGAAGGATCTCGGCATCGCCAACAAGCATCTCGTCGCCGTTGCCCGCGCCATGTCGATCGACGCGCGGATCGTCATCATGGACGAGCCGACGGCGGCGCTTTCGATGAAGGAGATCGAAGAGCTTTTCCTGCTGATCGAATTCCTCAAGAGCGACGGCAAGGCGATCCTGTTCATCAGCCACAAATTCGATGAGATCTACCGCATCGCCGACCGCTATACCGTGTTCCGCGACGGCGAGATGGTCGGCGAAGGCCTGATCAAGGACGCCGGCCAGAGCCAGATCGTGCGCATGATGGTCGGCCGCGCGGTCGATCATATCTTTCCGCAGCGCAAGGCCGAGATCGGCGCGCCGGTGCTGGCCGTCTCCGGCCTGTCGCATCCGACCGAGTTCGATGATATCGGCTTCGAGCTGCACAGGGGCGAGATCCTCGGCTTCTACGGTCTTGTCGGCGCCGGGCGCAGCGAGGTGATGCAGGCGATATCAGGCATCACCCGCACCAGCGGCGGCACGATCACGCTGGAAGGCAAAGCGATCGCGCCGAAATCGGCGGCGGATTCGATCGATGCCGGCATCGTCTATGTGCCGGAGGAACGCGGCAAGCAAGGCGTGGTGATCGGCCTGCCTATCTTCCAGAATGTCTCGCTGCCTTCGCTCAAGCGAACCTCCAAATCCGGCATATTGCGGCTGGCGGAAGAGTTTGCGCTAGCCCGCTCCTACACAGAGCGGCTCGACCTGCGCGCCTCCTCGCTCAGCCAGGACGTCGGCACGCTGTCGGGCGGCAACCAGCAGAAGATCGTCATCGCCAAATGGCTGGCGACCGCGCCCAAGGTGATCATACTGGACGAGCCGACCAAGGGCATCGACATCGGCTCGAAGGCCGCCGTGCACGGCTTCATGGCCGAGCTCGTCGCGCAAGGCCTGTCGGTTATCATGGTGTCGTCCGAACTGCCGGAAATTCTCGGCATGTCCGACCGTGTCGTCGTTATGCGCGAGGGCCGCATTGCCGCGGTCTACGACAATAAGGGGCTCGACGCCGAAACGCTGGTCAGGACGGCAGCGGGGATCGCGGCATGAAGGCTCTTCTCAAATACCGCGAAGTCTGGCTGCTGGCGGCAATCGCCGTGCTGATCGGGCTGATCTCGATGCGTTTTCCGGGCTTTGCCGCTCCCGGCAATGTGCGCCAGGTGTTCAACGACACGTCGATCCTGATGATCCTGGCGCTCGGCCAGATGGTGGTTATCCTGACCCGCTCGATCGACCTGTCGATGGCAGCCAATCTCTGCTTCACCGGCATGGTGGTGGCGATGCTGAACGCCGCGCATCCGGCAATCCCGATCCCGCTGCTGATCGTCATCGCACTTCTGGTCGGCCTGGTGCTCGGCGCCATCAATGGCCTGTTGGTGTGGCGGCTGAACATTCCCTCGATCGTGGTAACGCTCGGCACTCTCACCATCTACCGCGGCGCCACCTTCGTTATTTCAGGCGGCGCCTGGGTCAACGCCGACCAGATGAGCCCCGATTTCATCGGCCTGCAGCGCGCGACGTTCCTCGGCATACCGGTGCTGTCATGGATTGCCCTGCTGGTCATCGCCTTGTTCTTCCTTGTGATGACGCGCACGGCGCTCGGCCGCTCGATCTACGCCATCGGTGTCAACCCGACCGCATCGGTCTATGCCGGCATCGACGTCGGCCGGACGAAATTCATCGTCTTCTGCATTTCGGGGATGATCGGCGGCCTCTGCGGCTATCTCTGGATCTCGCGCTACGTCATCGCCTCGGTCGAGGTCGCCAACGGCTATGAGCTCAACATCATCGCCGCCTGCGTCATCGGCGGCATCTCCATCGCCGGCGGCATCGGCTCGGTCGGCGGCGCGGTGCTCGGCGCGCTGTTCCTCGGTATCATCTCCAACGCGCTGCCGGTGATCAATATCTCGCCCTTCTGGCAAATGGCGATTTCGGGCAGCGCCATCATCCTGGCCGTGGTGCTCAACGCGCGCGGCGAACGCCGGCAAGGCCGCATCATCCTCAAAAAGGCGGAAGTGGCATGACCGATACCCCTGCCCCGCGCCATGTTCCGAACCGACTCGACAAGCCGTTCACTGCGGCGATCTTCTCATGGGAGGCGCTGCTGGTCGTCGTGGCGGTCGCCATCTTTGCCGTCAACAGTTTTGCCTCGCCCTATTTCCTCGACGCGTGGTCGCTGTCGGACCTGACTTTCAACTTCACCGAAAAGGCGCTGATCGCGCTGGCCATGGCACTGCTGATCATCTCCGGCGAAATCGACCTGTCGGTCGCCGCTATCATCGCACTCGCCTCGACGATGATGGGCATGGCGGTGCAGGCCGGCGCCGGCACGCCTGTCCTGGTGGCAATCGGCATCGTCGTCGGGCTCGGCTGCGGCGCCTTCAACGGGCTGCTCGTCACCAGGCTGGGGCTGCCGTCGATCGTCGTCACCATCGGCACGATGAGCCTGTTTCGCGGCGTTGCCTTCATCATCCTCGGCGACCAGGCCTACAAGGGCTATCCCGCGAGCTTCGCCTTCTTCGGCCAAGGTTATGTCTGGTGGGTGGTGTCGTTCGAACTGACGCTTTTCCTGGTCGCGGCCGTCGTCTACTGGTTCCTTCTGCATCGGACGAGCTTCGGCCGCCGGGTCTTTGCCATCGGCAACAACCCGGTTGCGGCGCAGTTTTCCGGCGTGCGTGTCGGCCGCATCAAGTTCATCCTGTTTTGCCTGACCGGCCTGATGGCGGGCATCGCCTCGGTGCTGATTACGTCACGGCTCGGCTCGACCCGGCCGTCGATCGCGCAGGGCTACGAACTCGAAGTCATCACCATGGTGGTGCTCGGCGGCGTCAGCATTCTCGGCGGCGCCGGCAGCATTCTGGGCGTCGTGCTGGCGGCCTTCATCATGGGGCTGGTGACCTTCGGTCTTGGCCTGCTCAACGTGCCGGGGATCGTCATGTCGATCTTCATCGGCCTGCTGCTGATCATCGTCATCGCGCTGCCGATCCTGTGGCAGCGCGTGCGGCGGGAGCGCTTTGCCTGATGCCCGAAAAATATGCGTTCAAGATGAAGCTCAATCCCGGCATGAAGGCCGAATACAAGAGGCGCCACGACGACATCTGGCCGTCACTCGTCGCGTTGCTAAAACAGGCTGGTATCTCCGATTACTCGATCCATCTCGACGAGGAGACCAACACCTTGTTCGGCGTGCTGTGGCGCCGTGACGACCATGGCATGGACGAATTGCCTAAGCATCCGGCGATGCAGCGCTGGTGGGCCGAGATGGCAGACATCATGGAAACCAAGCCGAACAACGAGCCGGTGGCGGTGCCGTTGGAAACAATGTTCCATATGGAATGACCCGCCACGTCGCCGTCATCGATATCGGCAAGACCAACGCCAAGGTGGCGCTGGTCGATCTCGCCGCAGCAAGCGAAGTGGCGCTGCGCAGGATGGTCAACGAGCCGGTTCGGCAACGCCCGTATCCGCACCACGACGTCGAGCGGTTATGGGCGTTCATCCTCGGCAGCCTGGCAGAGATCGATCGCGAGCAGCGCATCGACGCGATATCGATCACCACCCATGGCGCAACGGCGGTGCTGGCCGACGCATCAGGCGAACTGGCGCTGCCGGTGCTCGATTACGAGTTCGACGGTCCGGATGCCTTCGCCAAGGACTACGACGCGATCCGCCCGCCTTTCACCGAGACCGGCACGCCGCGCCTGCCGGCCGGCCTCAATCTCGGCGCGCAGTTGTTCTGGCAGCAGAAGCGCTTTCCAGCGGATTTCGCCAGGGCCGCCGCGATGCTGATGTATCCGCAATACTGGGCCTTGCGCCTGACCGGCGTCGCCGCCAGCGAGGTGACTTCGCTCGGCTGCCACACCGATCTGTGGAACCCGTGGAAAGCGGATTTTTCCTCACTGGTCGACCGGCTGGAATGGCGCCGGCTAATGGCGCCGGTGCGGCAGGCCAAGGACCGCTTGGGCCCGATCCTGCCCGCTCTGGCGCGGCAAACCGGCCTCGATCCGCAAACGCCGGTGTATTGCGGCCTGCACGATTCCAACGCCTCGCTGCTGCCGCATCTCCTGTCCGACAAGCCGCCTTTCTCCGTCGTCTCGACCGGCACCTGGGTGGTGTCGATGGCGGTTGGCGGCAGCAAGGTCACGCTCGATCCGGCGCGCGACACGCTGGTCAATGTCAACGCGTTCGGCGATGCCGTGCCCTCGGCGCGCTTCATGGGTGGCCGCGAGTTCTCCGTGCTGACGGAAGGCCAATCGGAAGACTGGACCGAAGACGATGTCGCCGCGGTGCTCGCGCGCAAGACGTCCCTGTTGCCTTCGACCCAACAGGATTCGGGGCCGTTTCCGCACTATGCCGCGGCGTGGCTCAGCGCCGAAGGTATGACGGCCGGCCAGCGCTTTGTCGCCATCTCGTTCTACCTGGCGCTGATGACCGCGACCTGCCTCGATCTGATCGGCGGCGGGGGGTCAACCATCGTCGAAGGACCCTTCGGCCGCAACCGGCTGTTCACCCGCATGCTGGCTGCGGCGACGGCGCGCGCCGTCATTGCCTCCGCGGCTGCGACAGGCACCAGCATCGGCGCCGCCTTGCTGGCGTCGGACCAGGGGACACCGCAAGGCAGAGGCGAAAGGACCGAACCGTCGGCCGATCCACTCTGGACAAGTTACGTGCGCTCCTGGCGTTCGGCAGTCGACGAACGAGCCTGACCGCCGAGCTCATGGCGCCCTGCGGTCAGGCCGTTGCTAGCCCGCGTAGAGCAATCCTTGTGGATCGATCTCCGGCTTGCGGCCGGCGACCACGTCGGCAAGGAATTTTCCCGAACCGCAGGCCATGGTCCAGCCGAGATGGCCGTGGCCGGTATCGAGATATAGATTGTCATACCGCGCCCGGCCGATGACCGGCACGGAGTTCGGCATCATCGGGCGAAGTCCAGCCCAGAGCTCGGCCTTGCTCTCGTCGAAGGCGCCGGGGAACAGGTCCTTGCCGGTGTTCAGGATCGAGTTGAAATCGCGCGGCTTGAACGTGCGGTCGAAACCGGTGAACTCCGCCGTCGAGGACATCCGCAGCCGATTTCCCAGCCTGGAATAGCCGATCAGCCGGTCCTCGTCGGCGCCGCCCATGATCGGCCCGTTGCTTTCATCTTCCAGCGGAACGGTCACGGTATAGCCCTTCACGGGATAGACGGGCAGGTCGATGCCGTAGCGGCGGCCGAGCAGACCGCTCTCCGGCCCCATGGAAATGACCACGGCGTCGCCGGCCACCGGGCCGGCCGAGGTCATCACCGCGCGCACCCGGTCGCCGTCGATGTCGAGGCCTTCGACCGTCGTGCCGTAGAGGAATTGGACACCGAGTTTTTCGGCGGCATAGGCAGCGAGGCGCTGCGTGAATTGACTGGAATCGCCGGTCTGGTCGATCGGCGAATAGACGCCGCCGGCAATTTTGTCCTTGGCTCCGGCAAGGCCGGGCTCGAGCTCGACCAGCCGGTCGCGGCCGACGATCTCGATCGGCAGGCCATGTTCGGCGAGATAGCGGTAATTGTCGGTGCCGGTATCAAAGCTCTGCTGCGAGCGGAAGAAATACAGAATGCCTTTCTTGCGCTCGTCATAGTGGATGCCGGTGTCGGCGGAGATGGCGTTGATGCAGTTGCGCGAATAGAGCGCCAGGCGCAGCTTGATCTCGGTGTTGGCGCGCATGCGCTTATGCGTGCACTGGCGCAGGAAGCGCAGGCTCCAGGCGACAAAATACGGATCGAAGCGCAGCCGCACCTTGATGCCGAGATCGTGGTTGTAGAGGGCTCGCAGGAACGTTTTAAGCGCGGCGGGCGAAGCCCAGGCGGTGGCATCGCCGGGAGATACCAGGCCGGCATTCGACTGGCTGGTGCCGCGCGCCGCCGCCGGATGGCGCTCGATCACCGTGACTTCATGGCCGTCGCTGGCCAGACAATAGGCCGCCGCCGTGCCAACGACGCCGGCTCCAAGCACCGATATTTTCATGCCGCCCCCAAGTCGAACGCAGCCGAACGCCTGCACGCTCAGCCGTGAGGCCCTTCAATAGCGCCTCTGCCTCCTGCCGACGAGCCCTTGCGGAGAGCCCGCGCTTAGCCCAGAGCCGAATTCTTGCTGGTCAGGATGCGCTCCCAGGCAAGCGCATCGGAGACGATCTGGTCGAGGTTGTCACGCTGCGGGGTCCAGCCGAGTTCGCCGCGGGCCAGCTCCGAATTGGCGACAACCGCGGCGGCGTCACCGGGGCGGCGCTCGCCCATCCGCACCTCGAAATCATGGCCGAAGACGCGGCGTACGCTGTCGATGACCTCGAGCACCGAATAGCCGTGGCTGTAGCCGCAATTGGCGACCAGGCTCGATCCGCCGGCACGCAGCCGCTGCAGGGCCAGCCGATGCGCCGCCGCCAGGTCGCTGACATGGATATAGTCGCGCATGCAGGTGCCGTCCGGCGTCGGATAGTCGGTGCCGAACACCTGCATGAAGGGGCGCTTGCCGAGCGCCGTCTCGCAGGCGACCTTGATCAGATGCGTGGCGCCGGGCGTCGACTGGCCGGTGCGGCCCTTCGGGTCGGCGCCGGCGACGTTGAAATAGCGCAGCGCCGTATAGCGCAGCCCATAGGCAATAGCCGCGTCGCGGAGCATCCATTCGCTCATCAGCTTGGACAGGCCGTAGGGCGATTCCGGCGCAAGCCTGGCGTCCTCGCGTACCGGCTCCAGGCCGGCGCCGCCATAGACGGCGGCGGTCGAGGAAAAGATGAAATTGGGCACGCCTTCGCGCACCGCGGTCTCGATCAGGGTGCGTGTCTTGCAGGTGTTATTCTCGTAATAGGCAAGCGGGTCGGCCACCGATTCGGGCACGACAATCGAGCCGGCGAAATGGATGATCGCGTCGACCTTGTTGTCGCGGATGATCGAGGCGACCAATTCCTTGTCGGCGACATCGCCGACGACGAGCTTTGCTTCCGGAGCCACCGCCCATTCAAAGCCGGTCGAAAGCCGGTCGAGGACGACGACGCTGTCGCCCGTGTCCAGCAACTCCCAGACCATATGGCTGCCGATATAGCCGGCACCGCCTGTCACCAAAACCGTCATCCGCATCCTCGCTATTCATGATTTATCGGAACTGTCTCAATCGTCGCCGTACTGGAAAACCTGCCGCCAGGCCATTACAATCTGCAGTAACCAGTCTCATCGGCGGGTGGCATTGTCCTGAAACAAGATTGATCCACATCAAGGGAATAGGCCACGTTCCGTGGTCGTTAGGAACAGGCCTGGGGCGTGGCATTTTGACCAAAACGGTGCGGTGGACGGCGAATAGGCCAATGACTATGATCCCGCGCAAAATTGGGAAGGCGACATGAATTACCAGCGGTTCTTCGAGGAAGCGATCGACCAGCTCCATGCAGAGCGTCGCTATCGCGTCTTCGCCGACCTTGAGCGTATCGTGGGAAAATTCCCGCGCGCCATCTGGCGTGCCAATGGCCGCGCCGAGGAAATCACCGTCTGGTGCTCCAACGATTATCTCGGCATGGGCCAGCATCCCGACGTCATCGCCGCGTTCCAGAAGGCGGCAGGCAAAATGGGATCGGGGGCCGGCGGCACCCGCAACATTTCGGGCACCAGCAACCCGCTGGTCGAGCTCGAACTGGAGCTTGCCGACCTGCACGACAAGGAAGCGGCACTGGTTTTCACCTCCGGCTTCGTTTCAAACGAAGCGTCGATCTCGACCATTGCAAAGCTGCTTCCCAATTGCCTGATCATCTCGGACGAGCTTAACCACGCTTCGATGATCGAGGGTGTGCGGCGCTCGGGCGCCGAGAAGAAGATCTTCCGCCATAACGACGTCGCGCATCTCGAAAGCCTGCTGCAGGCGGCCGGCCGCGAGCGTGCCAAGCTGATCGTCTTCGAGAGCGTCTATTCGATGGATGGCGACATCGCGCCGATCAAGCAGATCGTCGACCTCGCCGAGCGTTACAATGCGATGACTTATATAGACGAGGTCCATGCCGTTGGCATGTACGGACCGCGCGGCGGCGGCATCACCGAGCGCGAAGGGCTGGCCGACCGCATCGACATCATCGAGGGCACACTGGCCAAGGCGTTCGGCACGCTTGGCGGCTACATCACCGGCACCAGCGCCGTGATCGACGCCGTGCGCTCCTATGCGCCGGGCTTCATCTTCACTACGGCGCTGCCGCCGGCGATCGCTGCCGCGGCAACCACCTCGATCCGCCATCTCAAGCGCTCGCAGGCCGAGCGCGACGCGCAGCTGCGTCAGGCGACACGGACCAAGGAAGTGCTGGCCGCAGCCGGCCTGCCGGTGATGGAATCGCCTACCCACATCGTGCCGCTGCTGGTCGGCGATCCCGAGCTCTGCAAGATGGCCAGCGACCGCCTGCTCGGCGTGCAAGGCATCTATATCCAGCCGATCAATTACCCGACAGTGCCGCGCGGCACCGAACGGCTGCGCATCACGCCGACACCGTTCCATTCTGACGCGCTGATTGCCTCCTTACAGGACGCGCTGGTCGAGACATGGGATGCGTTGGGGATTCCCTACGGTTCGGCCGGCCGGCCTTCAGTGGCCAAGAGCGACCGCGTCATCCCGCTGCTGGTGCCGAAGTCGGGCGGGTAACCTCCGCCGCTACGGGCACCATTGCGGAAGCCGCCTATCGGTGCCGCCTCATTTTTCAGTGCTGCGATGCCTGGCGCGAAGCTCAACACACCTCACACAGTCGTCATCCACTTCGCCAGCCGGTGCGCGGCTTCTTCGAGCTGGTCGAGGCGGCGGTGGAAGCATAGCCTGAGGAAAGCTTCGCCACCGGGGCCGAAGGCGGTGCCGGGCGCCAAGCCGACATTGGCGCGGTCGACCATGTCGAAGGCGGCAGCGCGGGAATCGGTGATGCCGTCGACGGCGAAGAACAGATAGAACGCGCCCTGCGGCACGGTGAACCGCGCCCTGCCGGTTTCGGCGAGAATGCCGCAGACGAGGTCGCGCGCCGCCCTCGCCCGCTCCACCTGTTCGACGATGAAGGCATCGCCCTCGTCGAGGGCGACGACGGCGCCGCGTTGCATGAACTGCGCAACGCCGGAAGTCGAATACTGGACCAGGTTCTCGAACACCTGCTGCAAGGCGGGATGGATCTTGATCCAGCCGATGCGCCAGCCGGTCATCGCCCAGTTCTTGGAAAAGGAATTGACGAACAGGATGCGGTCCTCATCGGCCATGATGTCGATGAACGACGCCGCGCGGCCATGGCCGTAGTGGAACAGCGAATAGATCTCGTCGGCAATGATCCACAGGCCCCTTTCGCGGGCGAGATCGAGGATTGCCTGCAGCGTCTCCTTGTCGGCGGTCCAGCCGGTCGGGTTGGACGGCGTGTTGACGAACAGCGCCTTGGTCCGTGGCGTGATCGCCGCTGCGATCTTGTCGACATCGCAGGACCAGCCATTGCCGGACTGATCAAGGGTGACTGCAACCGGAACGGCGCCGGCCACGCCGGCGGCGGCGGCGAAATTCGGCCATGCCGGCGACAGGTAGACAAGTTCGTCGCCCTTGCCGGCCACCGCGTCGATGGCCATCTGGATGGCATGCATGCCGGAGCCGGTGACGATGAATTCTTCGTTGGCGAAAGTCTTGCCGAAATGCCTGGTGTAGTAGCGGGCGAGCGCCTGCCTGAGTTCGGGAATGCCCCGCTGCCAGGTGTAGAAGGTCTCGCCGGCGGCCAGCGCCTTGGCGGCGGCATCGGTGATGAAGGCAGGCGTCGGCAGGTCGCCCTCGCCGGCCCAAAGCGGGATCATACCGTCGCGGCCGCGGCCACGATTCATGACGGCGACAATGCCGCTTTCCGGCGCCGCCCGCGCTTCGGCGCGCAGAGTATCGATCAGGGTCATGGATGGTCCGTTTTCGTTTGCTCGACTGCTAGCGTGTTTCAGGGCGGACGAAAACAGAAAACCCCGGCCGCAAGCGACCGGGGTTTTGGTCCAGAAAGTTGCCGCAGGCGCTACTTTCTGGCGAGGAGATCGCGAATTTCGGTGAGCAGCGCGACGTCGGCTGGTGGCGGAGCGGCCGGGGTAGCCGGTTTCTCGCGCTCCAGCCGCTGGCGCAGATTGTTCACCGCCTTGACCATCAGGAAGATAATGAAGGCGAGGATAAGGAAGTTCAACGCCACGGTGATGAAGCTGCCATAGGCGAAGACCGCGCCCTGTTTCTTGGCATCCGCCAGCGATGTGGCGTTAACGGCCGAGGACAAGGGCAGAAAGTAGTTGTTGAAGTCTAATCCGCCCAAAATCGCCCCGATGACCGGCATGATGATGTCGTCGACCAGCGAGGTGACGATCTTGCCGAAGGCAGCGCCGATGATGACGGCGACGGCCAGGTCCATCACATTGCCCCTGGAAATGAATTCCTGAAACTCTTTCAGCATTCGACCCTCCTTTTCCTGACCGGCCGTGCTGCCGTCCACGCCCTCGGCATCGACCGGCAGGCAGAATAGCAAAAACCTGCGGTTGCGACAGGAGCAAAGACGTGTTTCCCCGGCCTGGATTGCGCGAAGCCGCGGCCATAATGCGCCGAAAGCCGCGATGGACTCGGTGGCCAAGCTGTGATTGCGTCTGCAAGGCCGGATGAAAAAGCCGGCGCAGGGAGGAAGTTCGAGGCGTGCAGGGCTGGTTCATCGTCATCATCGCGATCGCCTATGTGACGTTGCTGTTTGCTATCGCCAGCCTGGGCGACCGGCGCTCGACTTCATCCGGGCCTGGCCGCGCCCGGCCCTTTATCTATGCGCTCAGCCTCGCCATCTACTGCACCTCCTGGACCTTCTTCGGCTCGGTCGGGCTCTCCTCCGAGCGCGGCCTCGAATTCCTCGGCATCTATATCGGACCGGTTCTGGTGTTCGTGTTCGGCTTTCCGCTGCTGCAGCGCATCGTCAGGCTGGCAAAGACCGAGAAGATCACCTCGATCGCCGACTTTCTCGGCGCCCGCTACGGCAAGAGCTTCGCTGTCGCGGCGATCGCCACGCTGATCGCAACCATAGGCGCGGTGCCTTACATGGCGCTGCAATTGAAGGCGATCTCCGGCTCGGTCAGCCTGATGGTCGAGCACTATACCGGCTCGCCGCCGTCGTTCGATCCGTTCGTCAGCGACATCTCGCTTGTCGTTGCCATGCTGCTGGCGCTGTTTGCCGTGCTGTTCGGCACGCGCCATGCCGACGCCACCGAACACCAGGACGGTCTGGTGCTGGCGGTGGCGGTCGAGACCGTGGTCAAGCTCGCCGCCTTCCTGGCGATAGGCCTGATGGTCACGTTTCTGATCTTCGGCGGGCCAGGCGATATGTTCGACCGGCTCGCCGAAAACACGCAGGTGCGCCAGGCGATGGGCTACAACACCTCGCTCGCGACCTGGCTGGTACTGACATGCCTGAGCGGCTTTGCCATCCTCATGCTGCCGCGCCAGTTCTACGTCACCATCGTCGAGAACCGCAGCGAGGCTGAGCTGCGCACGGCGACATGGGTGTTTCCGCTCTATCTCGTGGCAATCAACCTGTTCGTGCTGCCGATCGCGCTGGCCGGCCTGGAACTGGTCGGCCCCAGGACCAGCAGCGACCTCTATGTGCTGTCACTGCCGCTGTTCAGCGGCCACGACGTTCTGGCCATGGCCGCCTTTATCGGCGGCCTGTCGGCGGCGACGGCAATGGTGATCGTCGAAAGCGTCGCGCTGTCGATCATGATCTCCAACGACCTGATCATTCCGCTGTTCGTGCGCCGGCTGCTGCGGACCACGACCTCAGAGAGCGAGGACTGGTCGACGCTCATCCTCAATGTGCGGCGGGCGGCGATCTTCATCATGCTGTTCATCGCCTTCCTCTACTACCGCGAGAGCACAAACAGCGCGCGGCTATCCTCGATCGGCCTGATGTCGTTCGCCGCGATCGCGCAGTTCGCGCCGGCAATGATCGGCGGCCTGGTCTGGCGCGGCGCCAACGGAAGGGGTGCGGCACTCGGCATGGTGGCCGGCATCGTCGTCTGGAGCTACACGCTACTGCTTCCCTCGCTCGCCGCGCCCGAGACCGGCATCCTCGTCCACGGCCTGTTCGGCTTCGATGCATTGCGGCCGCAAGCCCTGTTCGGCACCGTCGCCGAGCCGCTGAACCATGGCGTGCTGTGGAGCCTGTCGATCAACACGTTGTTTTTTGTGTTCGGCTCACTGTCGCGCGCGTCGGTGCCGCTGGAACGCATCCAGGCGTCGATCTTCGTGCCGCGCGAGGCGGGGCCGCTGCCGAGCCTGCGCCGCTTCCGCACCACGATCACCGTCAACGACCTCAAGGACACGATCGCGCGCTATCTCGGTGTCGAACGCACCGAGCGCTCCTTCCAGTCATTCGAGAAGAGCAGCGGCACTTCACTGCACGGCAACGAACAGGCCAGCATGGATGTCATCCGCTTCTCCGAGCAGCTTCTGGCCAGTGCCGTCGGCTCCTCCTCGGCGCGGCTGATCCTGTCGCTGCTGCTGCGCCGCAACGACCGCGAATCCAAGGACGCCTTCCGCCTGCTCGACGACGCCACCGAGGCGCTACAGCACAATCGCGACCTGCTGCAGATCGCACTCGACCAGATGGAACAGGGCATCACCGTCTTCGACCGCGATTTCCGGTTGATCTGCTGGAACCGCCAGTACCGGGCGCTGTTCGACCTGCCCGACGAAATGGGCCAGGTCGGCGTCTCGCTCGATCGTATCCTGCGCCACCTTGCCGAGCGCGGCGATATACCGCCAGACCAGCGCGTCACCATGCTGAACCGCCTGACCAGCTTCGTCAGCCCATGGCAGATGGAGCTGAAGACCAGCGGGCGTATCCTGGAATTGCGCTCCAATCCGATGCCGGACGGCGGCATCGTCGCCACCTATGCCGACATCTCAGGGCGCGTCGAGCAGGATCTGGCGCTGAAGCGCGCCAATGAATCGCTGGAACAGCGCGTGAAGAGCCGCACCGCCGAGCTCACCCGCGTCAACGAGGAGCTGGCGCAGGCGCAGATGCTGGCCGAAGAGGCCAATCTCGGCAAGACGCGCTTCCTCGCTGCCGCCGGCCACGACATCCTGCAGCCGCTGAACGCCGCCCGCCTCTATTGCTCGTCGCTGATCGAGAAGACCGGCAAGGGGCCTGCCGGCAAGGCGGCGATGAATATCGAATCGTCACTGGAATCGGTCGAGACCATCCTCGGCGCGGTGCTCGACATTTCGCGCCTCGATGCCGGCGCGATGAAGCCGGACGATACGAGCTTCGGCCTCGACGGGCTGCTGCGCCAGATCGGCAACGACTTCCGGCCGCTTGCCGCCGAAAAGAAGCTCGAACTCTCGATCATGCCGTCGTCGCTCAGCGTCATGACGGATCGAAATCTGCTGCGCCGGCTGATCCAGAACCTGGTCTCCAACGCCATCAAATATACGCGCCATGGCCGCATCCTGGTCGGCGTGCGGCGGCGCGGCGAACTGGCCGAGATCCAGGTTATCGACACCGGCATCGGCATTGCCGGCGACAAGCTCAACACCGTGTTCCGCGAATTCACCCGGCTCGACGAGGGCATGCGCGAGGCGGAAGGCCTCGGCTTGGGGCTCTCCATCGTCGACCGCATCGCCCGCGTCCTGCGCCTTGAAATCCGGATCTTCTCCAATCCCGGCAAGGGCACGCGCTTTTCCGTGCTGCTGCCGGTGGCGGCCGTGCAGGCACCGCGGCGCGAGGCCGAGGCGAAGCCGCCTGCCCGCGCTACGACCTCGCTTGCCGGGCTGCATGTGCTCTGCATCGACAATGACGGCCGCATCCTCGACGGCATGCGGCTGCTGCTCGAGGGCTGGGGCTGCAGCGTCGACACGCTTTCCGGCGCGGAGGATCTCGACAGGTCCGCCATGCATCGGCCGGACATTGTGCTTGCCGACTATCATCTCGACGACAAGACCGGCCTCGAATTGATCGCCCAGTTGCGTGCGATCCATGGCGAGGACCTGCCGGCCGTGCTGGTCACCGCCGACCGCTCCAGCGAGGTTCGCGCCGCCGCCGGCAGGCTCGACGTGCCTGTGATCAGCAAGCCGTTGAAACCGGCGATGCTGCGCTCGATGATGGCCAGGGTCAGGCCGCTGGCGCCGGCGGCCGAATAAGAATCAGCCGGCGGCCTGCACCGGGTCGCTGCCGATCTTGGACAAAAGGATGACCGCCTGGGTGCGGCTGTCGACGCCGAGCTTCTGCAGGATGGCCGAGACATGCGCCTTGATCGTCGCTTCGGAGACGCCGAGCTCATAGGCTATCTGCTTGTTGAGCAGTCCCTCCGCCAGCATGCCGAGCACGCGCGTCTGCTGTGGCGTCAGCGCCTGCAGCCGCTTGATCAGGTCGGAAATCTCGGGATCGCGCTCGACGCCGAGATCGACCCCGGCGGGTGCCGCGATATCACCTGCGAGCACCGACTGCACCGCATTGCGGATCTCTTCCATGCTGGCCGATTTGGAGATGAACCCCGAGGCGCCCAGGTCGAGCGCGCGCCGGATCGTCACCGGATCGTCATGCGCCGAGACCACCATCATCGGCACCGCCGGATGGATGCCGCGCAACGAGATCAGGCCGGAAAGGCCGCTTGCGCCCGGCATCGAGAGGTCGAGCAGGACCAGATCGACATCCTCATTGGCCAGGACCAGCGCCTTGGCGCTTTCGAAATCGCCGGCCTCGTGAATGGCGGCAACATCTCCGATGCCGGCGAGTGCCTCCCTCAATGCACCGCGAAAAAGCGGATGATCGTCGGCGATGACGAATGTGTAGCCCAACGGTGATATCCCTCCCCGAATCCCGTTGGCGATTTTCCGCCTTGCAGGATCTGAACGATCATAACGCTACGCCGCTGTTCGGCGTGGCCGGCTTGCTATTCCCGCCCTAGGTCTTTTTGCGAATTGCCTAGGTCTTTTGCGAATTGGGCTTGGCGCCGTCTTCGTCCTTGTCCATGTCCTTGACGATATCCATGAAGCTGCGCAGGAAGCGCTCCATGTAGCCCATCGTCTTGTTGAAATCCTCCTCGCTGGGCAAAGTCGATTCGAAACGCGCGGCAAGCGAATTTTCGAGCTTGGCGACGCGTTCGTCGAGCGCCTTCACCGAATTTTGCAGCCGGTCGATCTGATCCTGGAAGGCGGCACGTTCGTCGGCCGCTGTCTTGCAGACGAGTTGACCGGAACGCTCCTCGCAGAGCGACATGGCGCCGGTCTGCGTATCCATGCGCACATAGCCATTGGCCGATTTTTCCAGCCGGTAGCGATCGGCTTCCTCGGAAAAGGCCGAAGCTGCGACAAGCGAGACCAGTGCTGCGGGGATCAAGACGTGTTTCAGACGCATGTTTTCCTCCATGAGCCAGTCGGCGCAATCTATCACAGTTTGCGCCGGAATTGGGGAAGAACCTGAAATGGGGAAGAACGCGGGCCTGCCCTTCCCCGCGTCGTCGGTTCGGACTATAGCGCAACGATGTCCGAGATCATCTACAAGATAGTTCCCGAGGCGCTGTGGCGCGAGGCTGAACGAGAAGGCCGCTTCACCGGCGCGCCGATCGACGTCGCCGATGGCTTCATCCATTTTTCCACCGCCGGGCAGGTTCGGGAAACGGCAGCCAAGCATTTCGCCGGCCAGAGCGGGTTGCTGCTGGTCGCCGTCGACGGCGCGCACCTCGGCGATGCGCTGAAATACGAGGTCTCGCGCGGCGGCGCCTTGTTCCCGCATCTTTATGGCGGGCTCGGCCTCGATGCGGTCGTCTCGGTGCAGGCATTGCCGCTCGGTGCCGACGGCCGGCACGAATTCCCGGCGCTGGGGGCGGAATGAGCGCGTTCGACCGGATCGGCCAGAAACTGCTGTTCACGCTCGATCCGGAAACCTCGCATGGGCTGTCGATTGCCGCGCTGAGATGCGGCCTGCCGGTCGCCGGGCGCCCTTTGCGAGACGACAGGTTGAAGACAAGCATCTGCGGGCTCGATTTTCCGAACCCGCTCGGCATGGCGGCCGGCTACGACAAGAATGCCGAAGTGCCGGACGCACTGCTCGGCCTCGGCTTCGGCTTCGCCGAGGTCGGCACGATCACGCCGCTGCCCCAGACGGGCAATCCGAAGCCGCGCATCTTCCGGCTGCCTTCGGACGGGGCAGTGATCAACCGGCTGGGCTTCAACAATGAAGGCCACGCCGCCGCGGAAAAGCGTCTTGCTGCCCGCAAGGGCCGCGCCGGCGTCGTCGGCGTCAACATCGGCGCCAACAAGGACAGCGCCGACCGCGTCGGCGACTATGAGCGCGGCGTGATCAGGTTTGCGCGATACGCCGGCTATCTGACGATCAACATCTCCTCGCCAAACACGCCGGGCCTGCGCAACATGCAGGCGCGCGAACAGCTTGGTGAACTCCTGTCGCGGGTCATGGCCGCGCGTGCGGCGGCACCGGCAAAGCCGCCCGTCTTTCTCAAGATCGCGCCGGACCTGGTCGAGGCCGAACTGGAGGACATCGCCGCCGAGATCACCGACAAGCAAATGGACGGCGTCATCGTCTCCAACACCACGATCGCGCGAGCCGGCCTGCGCAGCGCCGGCCTTGCCGGCGAGACCGGCGGGCTTTCGGGAAAACCCTTGTTCGAGCGCTCGACCATCGTGCTGGCAAGGATGCGAAAACTACTTGGCCCGGATCCCGCCATCATCGGCGTCGGCGGCGTCGATTCCGCCGAGACGGCGCTGGAAAAGATCCGTGCCGGCGCCGATCTCGTCCAGCTCTATACCGGCATGATCTATGCCGGGCCTGCGCTGCCGGGGCGTATTCTTTCCGGCATGGTCCGTTTCATGGACAGTCAAGGGCTGAAGTCGCTGCGCGAGCTTCGCGACAGCCGCCTCGATCACTGGGCGACGAAACCGCTTTAGCGATCAGTTAAAGGCCGTGCGCACCCGCAGCCGCAATATAGTGAGCAGGCTGAAGCCGCGTACCAGCAGGAACACGTGCAGCGCCGCCCACAGGCCGTGATTGCCGAACGCCGGCGCCAGGATCAGCAACGCGGCGCTGAACGCCAGGAACGACACCAGCATCATGTTGCGCATGTCGCGCGACCATGTCGCGCCGATGAAAACACCGTCCATCTCGAAAGCCAGCACGCCGCTGAGTGCGGTGAATGCCGCCCACGGCAGGTAGATGTCGGCAATGGCGCGGACGTCTGTCGAGGTCGTGATCAGGGCGATCAGATCCGTGCCCTCCAGCAACAAGAAGAGCGTCGCAGCGCCGGCCAGACCGAGCCCCCAGAACAGCGTCAGCCGCACCGCCTGGTCAAACGCCGTGGCGGCACGGGCGCCGATGGCGCGCCCGGCGAGCTGTTCGGCGGCGGTGGCGAATCCATCGAGGAAATAGCCGGCAACCAGGAAGAGGTTCATCAGCACGGCATTGGCGGCCAGCGTCAGAGTGCCGAACTGCGCGCCCTGGCGGGTGAACAGCGCGAAGGCGGCGAGCAGTGAGAAGGAGCGGATCATGATATCGCGATTGAGCGACATCATGCGCAGGAATGCCGCCAGATCGAGCACGCGATGGCGTGGCAGCCTGGGTGCGGCCCAGAAGCGCCGGCCGACGATGGCGAGACCAAGCAGCATGGCGACGAATTCGCCGGTGAGCGTCGCCCAGGCGACGCCGGCAACACCCCAGCCAAGCTCCAGGCCAAGCAGGAAGCAGAGGGCGATATTGATGCCGTTCAGCACCAGCTGCAGCATCAGCCCGAGCCCGCCCTCGCCGCGCCCCAGCACATAACCAAGGATGGCGTAATTGATAAGCGAGAACGGTGCTGCGAGCATCCTGATGCGGATATAGACGTCCATCGCCGCGCCGACGCGCGGCTCGGCGCCGATGAACCATTGCCCGGCAGCCGAAACCAGGGGCGCAAGTGCGGCAAACACGATGCCGGCGACGACCGCGATCAGCACGGCGCGCCAGAACACCGCCTGCTCCTCCAGTGCATCGCCGCGCCCGAAGGCCTGGGCGACGAGGCCGGTGGTGCCGGAGCGCAGGAAGTTGAAGGTGGTGAAAACGACGTCGAAGATCAGGGCGCCGGCCGCCAGGCCGCCGAGAAGGGCGGCGTCGCCGAACTGTCCGACCACCGCCGTGTCGACAATTCCGAGCAACGGCATCGTCAGATAGGCAAGCGTCATCGGCACGGCGATGGCGAGCACCGAACGGTTGGTGACGACGAAAGCCCTGGCTTCGGTGACGTGGGCTTCGGTGGGCAAAGCCTGCTCCAAACGTGTGTTGCTTCCTGTTGCGGCTTGATCGGCTAGCCGATGTGCCCCAGTTTGCGGACCTCGCGCAACCATCCATCCCGGCATGGTCAACCGAAACCCGCCTCTGGCGCACCGGCCGTCCCATGTCCTTGCAGATCGTTCATCATCCCGATTACGACGCCGGTTTCGCCGTCAACCACCGCTTCCCGATGAGCAAATATCCGCTGCTGATGGACGCCTTGCGGGCACGCGGCCTGGCGCGGCCCGAAGCGCTCAACACACCAGCGGTGGCGCGGCCATCATGGCTGAAGCTTGCCCACGCGGCAGACTATGTCGACCAGGTGCTTGCCTGCGACGTGCCGGTGAGGATCGAGCGCGAGATCGGCTTTCCCGTGGGACCGCGGGTTTCGCTGAGGGCGCAGCTCGCAACGGCCGGCACGGTGATGGCGGCGCGGCTGGCTTTGCTGAACGGAATCGCTTGCAACACGGCCGGCGGCAGTCATCACGCGCGGCGCGCGCAAGGCGCCGGCTTCTGCACCTTCAACGACGTGGCCGTTGCCGCGCTGGTGCAGCTCGCCGAAGGTGCCGCCCAAAACATCCTGGTCGTCGACCTCGACGTGCATCAGGGCGACGGCACGGCGGATATCCTGAACGACGAGCCGCGCGTGTTTACCTTCTCCATGCATGGCGACCGCAACTACCCCGCGCGCAAGATCGCCTCCAACCTCGACGTCGCCCTGCCCGACGGCACCGGCGATGCAGCCTATCTGGAGCGGCTGGGCGCCATCCTGCCGGAGCTGTCGGCGCGAAAGCGCTGGGATCTCGTCTTCTACAATGCCGGCGTCGATGTCCATGCCGAGGACCGGCTCGGCAGGCTGGCGCTGTCGAATGACGGGCTGCGCGCCCGCGACGATATGGTGATCCGCCATTTCCGCACGCTAGGCGTCCCGGTGTGCGGCGTTATCGGCGGCGGCTATTCGACGGATGTCGCAGCACTTGCCGCACGCCACGCCATCCTGTTCGAGGTGGCTGCGGGCTACGCGTGAAAGGCTGTTTGTTTGAGCATGATCTTTTCCGAAAGCCGGTTCCCACTTTTTGGGATCATGCTCTACTTCTTGAAATTGGCGATCCTGAGCAGGATGAAGGCCGGCACGACGATCGCGGCACCGAGCAGGATGTAGCCGAGGAAGCGGTCGATGGCGTGGAAGCCCAAATTCCACAGGTCGATGAAGAATTTGCGGATGCCGTAGAGCACGTCCATCGGCGACCAGCCGAAGGCGTTCATGACCAGGCCGACGAGGAACGACACCACAAGCAGCTTCAAGATCACCCGGAGCGGCGTATCGCCGAGAAAGCGGTTCAGTGCGGACAAGGCCTGTCTCCACAGTCGGGTGCCGCGATTCGGGCACATGCCCAGAAATACGCAGTTGACCGCCCGGCATCAAGCCGAGCCCTCAAACCGGATTGCGCATCGGCGCCGGGCCATGATATCGGAGGAACCAGCGCGGGTATGATGTAATGGTAGCTTGTCAGCTTCCCAAGCTGAACGCGCGGGTTCGATTCCCGCTACCCGCTCCAGCTTTTGCCACACGGGTTGCGCCTGAGTTGGCGATGTTGAAAACTTGCGGCTTTACAGGCAGTTTTACAGCTCGGCTGGCCGTCCTTCATCTGTTTGGCCGATGTGCCAGTTCGTCGAATATCTCACATTGAGGGTCGGCGGGGCCTCGAATGACCCCAACCGGAATGTCTACCCTTGGCCCGCTGGCTTCTGCTGGCGGGCTTTTTTTGAGCATCACGCAGCAGTTGTAGCCGACGTGCATCGGCGCCGCTGCTGGTGGGCCTGTCTGGTCGTCTGGCCGGCCACGGGATGCGCCCCGCTACCCGCTCCAATCCTCAGCCCACCTCCCGCAAAATAAAATCGTGCAGCATCTTGGCCGCCGGCGACAGCGCGCGGTTCTTTACCGTGATCAGGCTGTAGGGCCTGACCTCGATGTCGAACTCGGTCTGGACGACGTCGATGGCGCCGTCGAGCCCTTCGGGGTTCTGAATGAACTTCGCGACCTGGATCGACACCGGCGCGATCGCGTCGGATTGCGCGACCATGACCAGAGTCAGTAACAGCGAGCTGGTGTTGAGGATGCGATCCGGCAGCGCGATGTTGCGGTTCAAAAAGTTGCTTTCCATGGCTTGGCGCAGCGGCGAGCCGCCCGACTGGAAAACCCAGTCATAGGCGGCGGTGTCTTCTAACCGCACTGCCTTGCCCTTGGTCAGCGGGTGGCCGCGGCGCACGATCAGGCAGGCCTTCTCGACGCCGATGACGCGGGCCTCGAACAGCCGCGGATTGAGGTCGTCGGGGATGCGGGCGATGATGAAATCGTGCCGAGAGGCGATCAGCTCGCGCGCCAGCACGTTCGAGGTCTCGACCTGCATGGTGATTTCGATGCGCGGATAGAGGCGCCGGATCTCGCGGATCGCCGGCACCGCCAGCTCGATCGCCGGTGCCGTGACCGCGCCCAGGAACACCGAGCCGCCCTTGCCCGCCTTGAGCTCGAAGATCTCGCGGTCGACCTCGCGCATCTCGAGCAGGATCGACCGCGCGCGCCGTGCCAACGCCTTGCCATAGGGCGTCAGCGTGATGCCACGCGGCAGCCTTTCGCAGAGCTTGACGTCGAGCACCGCCTCCATCTCGGCGATCATGCGCGAAGCCGCCGGCTGCGAGATGTTCATGACCTGGGCCGCGGCACTCACCCGGCCGTGCTCGTCGAGGGCTGCGATCATACGCATGTGACGCAGGCTCAAGCCGCTGCGCAGCAGGGTTCCGCCATCGCGCGGAATCTCATCGTAACCGGCTGATATTCCACCAGGATTTCGCAGCGCTGCCATGATTTTTCCCTACTCCTACGCCCGGCGCGCCAGCTGGATCCGGCAGCGTCGTCACTAGCCTAAGCCATATCAGTCTCGATATAGCAACCATCAAAGATCGCATTTGACAGTTATGGCAAAGCGACACACCCTTCGCGCGTCCTGAGACTTGACGGTCGGTGACGAGGGAAAACTCGTATCGATTGAACCAGAGTTTCGGGGCCGATTGGGAGGATACCGGAGATCGATTGACGGCAGCGGCGCGTTTGGCGCTCCTGCACGATTGCGCGGCCCACGAAACCCAAGGGTACGCGTCCATCAACCAGGGAGAGTTAATGTGAAGATTATCAAGACACTGGCCGCCGTCGCGGCCCTAGGCATCGCGGCTATGACGCTGCCGGCGCAGGCAGGCGAAGGCCTGGTCGGCGTGCTGATGCCCACCAAGACCTCGCAGCGCTGGATCAACGACGGCGACGCCGTCAAGTCCCAGCTCGAGGCTCTGGGCTACACTGTCGACCTGCAATACGCGCAGGACGACATTCCGAACCAGCTCAGCCAGCTGGAAAACGAAATCACCAAGGGTCCGAAGGCGCTGATCATCGCTTCGATCGACGGCACCACGATGGGCGACGCGCTGCAGAAGGCGAATGACGCCGGCGTCGTCGTCGTCGCCTACGACCGCCTGATCAAGAAGACGCCAAATGTCGATTACTACACCACCTTCGACAATTTCGGCGTCGGCGTCATTCAGGCCAAATCGCTGCTCAAGGGCCTCGGCTATCCCGAGAAGAAGGGTCCGTTCAACATCGAGCTGTTCGGCGGTTCGCCGGACGACAACAATGCGTTCTTCTTCTATAACGGCGCCATGTCGGTTCTTCAGCCGCTGATCGACGACAAGACCCTCGTCGTGAAGTCCGGCCAGATGGGCATGGACAAGGTCGGCACGCTGCGCTGGCTGGCGGCCACCGCCCAGGCCCGCATGGACAATCTGCTCTCCGCCAACTACTCGGACGGCAGCCGCGTCGATGGCGTGCTCTCGCCCTATGACGGCCTGTCGCGCGGCATCATCGCTTCGCTGCGCGCCGTAGGCTACGGCACTGCCGATCAGCCATGGCCGATCGTCACCGGACAGGACGCCGAGACCGCTTCGGTCAAGGCGATCATCGCCGGCGAGCAGTATTCGACCGTGTTCAAGGACACCCGCGAACTCGCCAAGGCGACGGTCGAACTCGTCGACAAGGTGCTCTCGGGCGGCAAGCCGGAAGGCCTCGACACCACGACCTACAACAACGACGTCAAGGTCGTTCCCTCGATCCTGTTGACGCCGCATGACGTCGACAAGTCGAACTACCAGGCGCTGGTGGTCGACTCCGGCTACATCAAGGCCGAAGAACTGAAGTAATCGCGGTTACAAAGCCTGGGGTCCTGCGCAGGCAGGGCCCCTTTTCGTTGGCGAGCCAGCCCGGTATTGTTTGCGGACCTCGCAGGAGTGGTATTCTCAATGGCATCGACGATTTTGGAGATGCGCGACATCACCAAGACGTTTCCCGGCGTCAAGGCGCTGTCGAACGTCAAGCTCATGGTCGAGGAAGGCGAGATCCATGCCGTGGTCGGCGAGAACGGCGCCGGCAAGTCGACGCTGATGAAGGTGCTGTCGGGTGTGTATCCGTCCGGCACCTATGACGGCCAGATCATCTATCGCGGCGATGAGTGCCATTTCAAAGGCATCCATGACAGCGAGCGCAAGGGCATCGTCATCATCCACCAGGAGCTTGCGCTGGTGCCGATGCTGTCTATCGCCGAAAACATATTTCTCGGCAACGAGCAGGCCAAATACGGCGTCATCGACTGGAATGCCAACGAGACGCGCACCAGCGCCCTGCTCAAGAAGGTCGGCCTCAAGGAAGACCCCAACACGCTGATCACCAATATCGGCGTCGGCAAGCAGCAGCTGGTCGAGATCGCCAAGGCGCTCAGCAAGGAAGTGAAGCTGCTCATTCTTGACGAGCCGACGGCGAGCCTGTCCGAAAAGGACAGCCAGGCGCTGCTCGATCTGCTGCTCGAATTCAAGCGGCAGGGCATCACTTCGATCCTGATCTCCCACAAGCTCAACGAGGTGAACCGGGTCGCCGACAAGGTCACGATCATCCGTGACGGCCGGACCATCGAGACGTTGGCCAAGAAGGACATCTCGGAGGACCGCATCATCACCTCGATGGTCGGCCGTTCGCTCGACGACCGCTACCCGCCGCGAGAGCCGAAGATCGGTGAGACCGTTCTCGAAGTGAAAAACTGGTCGGTCTACCATCCCATCCATGCCGAGCGGCAGGTCATCAAGGGCATCAACCTCAACGCCCGCAAGGGCGAGGTGGTCGGCATTGCCGGGCTGATGGGCGCCGGCCGGACCGAGTTTGCCATGAGCCTGTTCGGCCGGTCCTATGGCCGTCGCATCACGGGCGAGGTGTTCCTTAACGGCAAGCCGATCGATGTCTCTTCGGTGAGCAAGGCGGTGGAACACGGCATCGCCTATGTTACGGAGGACCGCAAGACCTACGGTCTCAACTTGATCGACCATATCAAGCATAACATCACGCTGGCCAACCTGCCCGGCGTCTCGCGCCATGGCGTGATCGACGATTTGCGCGAGCTTTCCGTCGCCAACGATTATCGCGGCAGGACCAATATCCGCGCCTCAAGCGTCTACCAGATGACCGGCAACCTTTCTGGCGGCAATCAGCAGAAGGTGGTGCTGTCGAAATGGCTGTTCGCCAATCCGGAAGTGCTGATCCTCGACGAGCCGACACGCGGTATCGATGTCGGCGCCAAATATGAAATCTATACGATCATCGCGCGTCTCGCCTCCGAGGGTAAGGCAATCATCGTCATCTCGTCGGAAATGCCCGAACTGCTCGGCATCACCGACCGCATCTACGTCATGAACGAAGGACGCATCGTCGGCGAAATGGCGGCGAGCGACGCCAGCCAGGAAAAGATCATGCGCGCCATCGTCCGTGGAGAAGGGAAAGCATCATGAGCACCGAAAGCGCTCCCGGGCCGCAAACCGGCGTCGCCCAGGATATACAACAGGCACCTCGCATTGCCGTCTCGGCGCTGGTCACCAATCTGCGCGAATACGGGTTGGTGCTGGCGTTGATCGCAATCATGGTGTTCTTCCAGTTCACCACGTCCGGAACGCTGTTCAAGCCGGTGAACCTCAGCAATCTCGTGCAGCAGAACAGCTTCATCATCGTGATGGCGCTGGGCATGCTTCTGGTGATCGTTTCGGGCCATATCGATCTCAGCGTCGGCTCAGTCGCCGGCTTCATCGGCGCACTGGCGGCGATGATGATGGTTATCTGGCCGCTTGGCCCATTGAGCAATCCGCTGGTGGTGTCGATCATCTGCCTGATCGTGGGTGGCGCGATCGGCGCGGCACAAGGCTACTGGATTGCCTATCACCGAATACCGAGCTTTATCGTCACGTTGGCGGGCATGCTGATCTTCCGCGGCATCTGTCAGGCGCTGCTGGGTGGCGGGTCTTCCGTGGGGCCGCTTCCAGTCGGCTTCAAGGCGCTGAGTTCCGGCTTCATTCCGGACCTGATCGGCCCATTGACGCTGATACCACCGACCGTGAACGCCGCCGGCAAAACCATTGTCGGCAGCGGCCTGACGCTGCACCTGACGACTATCGTGATCGGCCTCGCCGCCGTGCTCGCCTATGCCTATTTCGGGCTCAGGGCGCGGCGCACCCGCGAGCGGCATGGCTACGAAGCCGAGCCTTTCTCGCTGTTCGTCGTCAAGACCCTGGTGATCAGCGGGCTGGCACTGTTTCTGGTCTACCAATTCGCCACCTATAGGGGCCTGCCCATCGTTCTCATGGTGATGGGCGTGCTGATCGCGTTGTTCGTCTTCGTTACCAAACGCATGACGATCGGACGCCGCATCTATGCGATGGGCGGCAATGCCAAGGCAGCCCAGCTATCGGGCATCAAGACCGAACGGCTGACGTTGATGGTGTTCATCAACATGGGCGTGCTGTCGGCACTCGGCGGCCTGATTATCGCGGCGCGCCTGGGGCAGGCGGTGCCTGCGGCGGGCCTCGGCAGCGAACTCGACGTCATCGCCGCGGTGTTCATTGGTGGCGCTTCGGCGATGGGCGGCGTCGGCCAGGTCATCGGCGCGGTGGTCGGCGGTTTCATCATGGGCGTCATGAACAACGGCATGTCGATCATGGGCGTCAATGTCGATTGGCAGCAGGTGGTCAAAGGCCTGGTGCTGCTCGGCGCCGTCGTCTTCGACGTCTACAACAAGAACAAGGCTTGAGAGGCAACCAGGAGGCATACAGGTCACATCGCGGCGCTGCCGGGCGGCGCGAAGAAGTCCCCCGAGGGACCTGACCCGCGAGCGCAATCCGGACGAAGAATTTCAACCGCGGCGTGGACAGGGTCCGAGCCGCGCCGGGCAGGGTTTGCCAAGAAGGCAGGCCGCAATTCAGAGAGGGTTACCATGCTGATCTCACAGATCCTCGACGACGCCGAGACGATCCGCGTCGTTGCCCGCAACGGCGGCAAGACCCGCGTCATCAACGGCGCTCGCAGCGTCTATTCGCTGGCGATGGAAGCCGCGCGCACCGGCACCGGGCTTGTCGCCCTGATCGAGCGCAAGGGCTTCGGCGAAACCGTCGATCTCGACGCAGCCTACAAGAAGGGACGGCTGCTGTCGCCGATCAACCATCCCGATCCGGCGCATCTCCATCTCACCGGCACCGGGCTGACGCATCTCGGCTCCGCCGCGACCCGCGATTCCATGCACAAGAAGCTCAGCGATGGCGGCGAGGAACAGCTGACCGATTCCATGAAGATGTTCCGCATGGGGCTGGAGGGCGGCAAGCCGGCGAAGGGCCAGATCGGCGTGCAGCCCGAATGGTTCTACAAGGGTAACGGTACCATGGCAGTGGCGCCCGGCGCGGCGCTCATGTCGCCCGCCTTCGCCCAGGATGCCGGCGAGGAGCCGGAAATCGCCGGAATCTATGTGATCGGCGACGACGGCGCCCCGTTCCGCGTCGGCTTCACGCTGTCGAACGAGTTTTCCGACCACGTCACCGAGCGCGTGAATTATCTCTTCCTCGCCCATTCGAAACTGCGCAACGCCTCGTTCGGGCCGGAGATCCTGATCGGCGACCTGCCGTCCGACATTCGCGGCGCTTCACGCATCCTGCGCCACGGCAAGCTGCTTTGGGAAAAGCCGTTCCTGTCGGGCGAGGCGAACATGTCGCACACCATTGGCAATCTCGAGCATCACCACTTCAAATACTCGGCCTTCCGCCAGCCGGGCGACGTGCATGTGCACATGTTCGGCACGGCGACGCTGTCCTTCGCCGACGGCATCAGGACCGAGCCCGGCGACGTATTCGAGATCGAGGCGAAGGATTTCGGCCTGCCGCTGCGCAACCCGCTCGAAATCGAGCAGCCGGTGAAGGTGGCGGTGAAGGCGCTTTGAGCCGGCATAGGCCGCAAAGTGAGGGGAAGCTCAGCGCGCGGCGCGGAAATGCTTGGACAGTTTTAGGCCTTGCGCCTGATAGTTCGAACCGAGATCGGTGCCGTAGAGCGCTTGCGGCCGTTTCAGCATGTGCTCGTAGACCAACCGTCCGACGATCTGGCCATGATCGAGAATGAACGGCACTTCGTGGCTGCGCACCTCGAGCACCGCCCGGCTGCCGGTGCCGCCCGACGCCGAATGGCCGAAACCGGGGTCGAAGAAACCGGCATAATGGACGCGAAACTCGCCGACCAACGGATCGAAGGGCGTCATTTCGGCGGCGTAGAGCGGCGGCACATGCACCGCCTCGCGTGACACCAGGATATAGAATTCGTCCGGATCGAGCACCAGCTCGCCGGCACCGCTCTTGTAGAGCGGCTCCCAGAAATCGACGACATCCTGCGCGGCGCGCTTGTCGACGTCGACCAGGCCGGTGTGGTGCTTGCCGCGATAGCCGACCAGCCCGTCCTTGTCACCGTCGAGGTCGATCGACAACGCGATGCCGCCGCCTGAGATGTTGGGCGGCTCGGTGGCGACCAGCATCTCGGCGCGGTGCAACTCGTGCAGTTCGCTTTCCGACAAAAGCGCATTGCCGGTGCGGAACCTGATCTGCGACAGCCGCGAGCCGGTGCGCACGACGATCGGGAAGGTGCGCGGGCTGACCTCCAGATAGAGCGGGCCTTCATAGCCGGCGGCGATCTTGTCGAACTCGTGGCCGCGGTCGGTCATTACCCGAGTGAAGATGTCGAGCCGCCCGGTCGAGCTCTTCGGGTTGGCCGAAGCCGAAATATGCGCGGGCAGCGCCAGGCTTTCGAGCAGTGGCACGATGTAGACGCAGCCGGTTTCGAGCACGGCACCTTCGGCGAGGTTGATCTCGTGCAACTTCAGCCGGTCGAGCTTGTCGACAACTCTGTGGTCGGGGCCGGGCAAGAAGGAAGCACGCACGCGCCAGGCCTTGTCGCCGAGCCTGAGGTCAAGGCTGGCCGGCTGGATCTGGTCGGCATCGAGCGCGCGCGGCGATTTCAGCGCGCCCGTCTGGAACAGCGCGGAAATATCCCGATCGGGAAGAATGCCTGTCTGCCGCAAGGGTCTGGCTCCGTTCGAACACCGGGCGAGGTCTTGTTTCGTCACAGGTCCTTGCCACAAACCGTGGACGCCTTTGGCACCTGCTTGGTACAACCGTCTTAATCATGCCGGCAATTGACGCAAGCGTGGTGCGGGTCTAAAGCTCGTTATCCCGTGGTGATTTGGCCGGTCGGCTTGCAGCCACGTTAAACAAGTCGCTAAAGGACCGTCGGGCCGCAAGGCCATATGGACCGGTTGCGACTTTCGCGACCGGTTTTTTGTTGTTTGGACCATTTTTGGTGTTTGGATAGAATGATGACCAAGAAGCGCGACTGGAAGCCTCAGACCGCACTCGTGCATGCCGGGACGCTGCGTTCCGGCTTCGGCGAGACCTCCGAGGCGATGTATCTCACCCAAGGCTATGTCTACGAGACGGCGCAAGCGGCGGAAGCCCGCTTCAAGGGGGAGGAGCCGGGCTTCATCTATTCGCGCTATGCCAATCCGACGGTCGACATGTTCGAAAAGCGTATGTGCGCGCTGGAAGGCGCCGAGGACGCGCGCGCCACGGCGTCCGGCATGGCGGCGGTGACGGCAGCATTGCTGTGCAGCGCCAAGGCGGGCGACCATATCGTGGCGGCGCGCGCATTGTTCGGCTCCTGCCGCTGGGTGGTCGAGACGCTGGCGCCGAAATACGGCATCGAGGCAACGCTGGTCGATGGCACTGACATCGCCAATTGGGAACAGGCGGTCAAGCCGAACACCAAACTGTTCTTCCTGGAAAGCCCGACCAACCCAACGCTGGAGGTGGTCGACATCGCCGCCGTCGCGGCACTTGCCAACTCGATCGGCGCCAGGCTGATCGTCGACAATGTCTTCGCCACGCCCTTGCAGCAGAAACCCTTGCAGCTCGGCGCCCATATCGTCGTCTATTCGGCCACCAAGCATATTGACGGCCAAGGGCGCTGCCTTGGAGGCGTTATCTTGTCGGACAAAAAATGGATCGACGAGAACCTGCATGACTATTTCCGCCACACCGGCCCCAGCCTCTCGCCCTTCAATGCCTGGACCCTGCTGAAAGGCCTGGAGACGCTGCCGCTGCGCGTACGCCAGCAGACGGAAAGTGCCGGCCGCATCGCGGATTTCCTCGCCGAGCGCCCGCAAATCGCCCGCGTCATCTATCCCGGCCGTGCCGACCACCCGCAAGCGGCCGTGGTCAAGAAGCAGATGTCGGGTGGTTCGACGCTGATCTGCCTGGATGTGAAGGGCGGCAAGCAGGCGGCCTTTGCTTTCCAGAACGCGCTCGACATCGTGCTGATTTCCAACAATCTCGGCGACGCCAAGAGCTTGATCACCCATCCGGCGACGACCACGCACAAGAATTTGACCGATGAGGCCCGCGCCGAGCTCGGCATCGGACCGGGAACGCTCAGGCTTTCCGTGGGCCTGGAAGATACCGACGATCTGCTCGAAGATGTCGAGCAAGCGCTGAGAGCTGCCGGATAAGGCTGGCCGAACAGGGCGAGCGGGTTCGTACAGCCCGCGCCGGACGTGCCGGTCAGGCGCCGGACGGGGTCTCTTCCAGCTCCGCGACGGCCTTGGTCTGGATGGTCATAACGTTGCCGCGCCAGTCGACGGCGCCGCTCAGCCAGCCGCGCGCCCATATCGCCGGCAGCATGCAGTCGCGAACCATCATTGCCAAGATGGTGCGCAGCGACAGGTGCCATCCTTTGACCCAGGCCAGGGCACATTCCGGCAGGTAGGCCGCGACCAGCACGGCGATGGCGGTTGCCGGCAGGCTGACGCCGGCGTCAGCCGCCGCGATCAGCGCAAGCACCAGCGGCGGCGCCGCGCCGATCAGGATCTCGGGGGCGAAGAACAGCGCGAAGGTGACGCGGCGCAGCCGCGCCCAACGCGCCTGCCGAGACCAGATCTCGCCAAGCGTGCGCCGGCCGAGCGGCTGTTCGAACGGCGAAGCGACAAGATTGACCCGCAGTCCGAGCCGGTTGACCAGCTTGGTCGCGGCGGCGTCCTCGGCAATCTCGGCGGCCAGTGCGCGGATGCCGCCATTGGCGTCAAGCATCGGCTTGTTCCACAACATGCTCTTGCCCTGGGCGAAGCCAAGGCCGAGCGCCTCTCCAGCGTACTGCCAGCGTGCCTGCAGCGTGTTGAGAAAGGCGCATTCGACCTCCCCCCAAAAGCCTTCAGGCCGCGAGCCGATCGGCGTCGAGCAGACGAGGCCGGTGTCGGGCCGCCATGCCGCCATCAGCTGCTGGACATAATCGCTCGGCATAAGCACGTTGGAATCGGCAAGGATGACCCAGCGATAAAGCGCCGCTTCCCAACCCTTCACGCAATTGTTGAGTTTCGGATTGCCGCTGATGCGGTCGTCGCCGACGAGCAGCCGGGCGCGTATAGCCGGAAAACGCGCCATTGCAGCGGTGATCGACTTGACCACGGGGTCGTCGGCATGGGCGACGCAGAAGATGAGTTCGTAGCGCGGCCAGTCGAGTGAGAAGGCGCGCTCCAGCGTCTCCTCGGTAAACGGCTCGACGCCGCGCGCCGGGACGACGATCGATACCGGTGGCACGGTGGCGGCGGGCGATGCGATCCTGGCTGCTCGCTTCAGCTTCAGCGAAGCTAACAGGATGCTGGCGAGATTTGAAAGAAGGAGAGCTATGGAAAAGAGGGCGGCTGCGAATGTCGGTTCCATCGAGATCTGGTCACTCCAGAAATGCCGGCCGCCTGACGGCCGTTTTCAACAATTCGACAGAACACCGAGTCGCCCGGCACAAGCCTGCACACCATCATTGTCATGTGTCACTTAAATGACATTGTTTTTCGGCACCTGCGCTTGAGTCGGGCAAGGAGATGACGCGCATCGTTGATCAAACTGCGCTGAGCGTCGAAAGTTCCATCTACATTGCTTTGGAGCAGTTTATGTACAGCGCCGTCACCCGCAACATCGAAGTGCAGGTCAGGCCGTTCTATCTGGAGGATCACTCCGACCCGCCGCAAAACCGCTATGTCTGGGGCTACCAGGTGACCATCGACAACCAGTCGGACGAGTTCGTGCAGCTTCTGTCGCGCTACTGGCACATTACCGACGGCACCGGCAAGGTCGAGGAAGTGCGCGGCCCCGGGGTCGTCGGCGAGCAACCGGGACTCAACCCCGGCGACAGCTATCAGTATACGTCTGGATGCCCGCTCTCGACCCCGTCCGGCATCATGGTCGGGCACTACACAATGCGCAACAAGCGGGGCGAGACCTTCGACGTCGCCATCCCCGCCTTCTCACTCGATTTGCCAGGCACGCGGCGCACCGTCAATTGACGTTCACTTTGATTCCTCTTCCCGCCTTGCGGGGCGAGGAACCCAAGTTCTGCGAAGGCAGCCGCACTGACGCTCGTTATTGAGCCGCTGCAAATTCCGCCGGGTCGAAGTCATATTGCTTCGAGCAGAATTCGCAGGCGACGTGAATGCTACCATCCTCGGTGCTGTCTCTGATCTCCTCGGCGGAAAAACCCTCGAGGATGCCGCGGATCTTCTCCCTCGAGCATGAGCACTGGTCGGCGACCGGCACGCCGCCGAAGACGCGGACACCATGCTCGTGGAACAGCCGGTAAAGCAGCCGCTCGGCGCCGATAGTCGGATCGATCAGCTCGGTCGGTTCAATGGTACCAAGCAGCGCCAGCAGTTCCTGCCAGGAATTGTCGGTCGGGTCGTGGATTTCCTCACGCGGATCGCCGTCGCCCCCGGGAAGGTCGGGTACGCGCATGCGTTCCGGCGACTGCGGCAGGAATTGTGCCAGCAGGCCACCGGCGCGCCATTGCTCGCGGGCACCGCCGACGCCGGGCGTCAGAAGCTTGGCCACCGAAAGCCGTAGGTCGGTCGGAATCTGCTCCGATTGGCGGAAATAGGTGCGTGCGGCTTCTTCCAGCGTGACGCCGTCGAGCTGGACGATGCCCTGGTAGCGTTGCGTGTGGGCGCCCTGGTCGATTGTCAGCGCCAGGACGCCGCTGCCGAGCAGCGTCTGCGGCGACGTCTCGCCGGCAGCCGTCAAAGCCTCCAGCCGGTCGGCATCGAAGCGGGCATAGGCGCGCAACGCGTGCGGCGTGGAGAAATCCGCGACCAGCATATCGACCGGCCCGTCGGTGCGGGTCTGCAGAATGAACTTGCCCTCGAACTTCAACGAAGTTCCGAGCAGGACGGTCAGCACACAGGCTTCGGCCAGTAGTCGTGCCACCGGCTCGGGATACTCGTGGCGGCTGAGAATAGCGTCGAGCATCGGCCCGAGCTGGACGGTACGGCCGCGCACGTCGAGCGGGCCGACCTCAAACGGCACGACATGGTCGTCGCCGGCGTAGCCGAACTCGCCGAGCTTGGGTTGATGTTCAGCCAATTGACGAGTTTCCAACATGACAAAGCTCCGGGGCGCGGCGATGCCGCCCTCCGGGGCGCATGCGACGAGACGCGCTCGATTTGCGTGATGCGCCTGAGATAGGCACCACGAACTCCCGGATCAAGGCGGCCCGGATCAAGCGCCCAGGCACCAGGCCAAAACCGCCTTCTGGGCGTGGAGCCGGTTCTCGGCCTCGTCGAACACCACCGAATGCGGCCCATCGATGACCTCGTCGGTAACCTCCTCACCGCGATGCGCCGGCAGACAGTGCATGAACAGCGCGTCCGGCTTGGCTTTCGCCATCAGGGCCGCGTTGACCTGATAGGGCAAGAAGACATTGTGGCCGCGCGCACGGTGCTCCTGACCCATCGAGACCCAGCAGTCGGTGACGATGCAGTCGGCCTCGTGAACGGCCTCCTCGGGCGAACGAGTGAATTTCAGCTTGCCGCCATTGGCCTTCGACCAGTCGACATGCCTCTGAGCCGGTTCGCTGCCTTCGGGCACGGCGACGTTCAGCTTGAAGCGGAACCGCGCAGAGGCCTCCAGTAAAGAATGCAGGACATTATTGCCGTCGCCGGTCCAGGCGATCGTCTTGCCGGCCACCGGACCGCGGTGCTCTTCGAAGGTCATGATGTCGGCCATCAACTGGCAGGGATGGGTTTCGTCGGTCAGCCCGTTGATGACGGGCACCGTAGCGTTTTCCGTCAGTTCCAGCAGCCGGTCATGCGAGGTGGTGCGGATCATGATGGCATCGACATAGCGCGACAGCACCTTGGCCGTGTCTGCAATAGTCTCGGAACGGCCAAGTTGCATCTCGGTGCCAGTCAGCATGATCGTCTCGCCACCCAACTGCCGCATGCCGACGTCGAACGACACGCGCGTGCGCGTCGAGGGCTTGTCGAAGATCATCGCCAGCACCTTGCCTTCGAGCGGCTTGGTGCGTTCGCCGGCCTTGAGCCTCGCCTTTCGCACAGCTGCGTCGTCGAGCATGAAGCGCAGATCGCCTTCGGAAACGGCGGAAAGATCGGTGAAGTGGCGAAGGGACATCAGGAATTCCAGGATTACTTCGCGGCGGCAGCGACGATGGCATCCGCCAGGCTCTTGGCGCCGGCACGAATGCGCTCGAGCCCCTCGTGGATCTCGGCATCGGTGACGGTGAGAGGCGGCAGCAGACGGATAACGTTGTCGCCGGCCGGAACCGTCAAGAGATGCTGGTCGCGCAGTGCCACCGTAACCTTGGTGTTGGGCATCGCGCATTTAAGGCCGAGCATCAGGCCGGTGCCCCTGATGCTTTCGATAACGTCCGGAAATTCGTCGGCGACACCGGCCAGCCCCTGTTTCAAGAGCAGCGCCTTGCGCCGGACGTCATCGAGAAAGCCGTCTTCCAGCACCACGTCGAGCACGGCGTTGCCGACCGCCATGGCCAGCGGATTGCCGCCGAAGGTGGTGCCGTGCACGCCGGCGGTCATGCCGGCCGCTGCCTCGTCGGTGGCGAGGCAGGCGCCCATCGGGAAGCCGCCGCCGATGCCCTTGGCCACCGCCATGAGGTCGGGTGTGACACCCGCCCACTCATGCGCGAACAGCTTTCCGGTGCGGCCGACGCCGCATTGGACCTCGTCGAAAATCAAGAGCAGTCCGTGCTGATCGCAGAGCTGCCTGAGCCGCTTCAGCGATTGCGACGGCACTTGCCTGATGCCGCCCTCACCTTGCACCGGCTCGATCAGGATCGCCGCGGTTTCAGGCGTGATCGCCTTTTCGGCGGCGTCGATGTCGTCGAAGCCGACTTGGTCGAAGCCGTCGACCTTGGGGCCGAAACCTTCCAGATATTTGTACTGGCCGCCGGCGGCGATGGTCGCCAGGGTGCGGCCATGGAAGGCGCCTTCGAAGCTGATAGTGCGGAAGCGCTCGGGATGGCCCTTGACGAAGTGATAGCGCCGCGCCGTCTTGATGGCGCATTCAAGCGCCTCTGCGCCGGAATTGGTGAAGAACACCTTGTCGGCGAAGCTGGCGTCGGCCAGCCGCTCGCCGAGCCGGCTCTGTCCCGGAATCTCGTACAGATTGGAGACGTGCCAGAGCTTGGCGGCCTGTTCAGTGAGGGCCGCGACCAGATGCGGATGGCTGTAGCCCAATGAATTCACGGCGATGCCGCCTGCGAAATCGAGATATCGCTCGCCCTTGTCGGTGACCAGCCAGGTGCCTTCACCGTGGTCGAAAGCCAGGGGTGCGCGAACAAAGGTCTCGAAAAGCGCCGAACCGCTCATTATATGCGTCTCCGGAACCGGAAAATCAAAAAGCCGCCAAAGCGGCGGCCCTTGTGGCTTATCGTGTTTTTCGGCCGTGAAGTCAACGAAAAGGTCGCGCAAGGACGTGCGGCAAGCCCCCCAGCACAATGCCGGCTCATAAGCGACCGGGCAAGTTGGGGAAAACCGAAAAAACCGATTCGTGTTGGCCTTGGGACTCTTGTCACCGAGTCAGCGCATAAGGTAATTGTAGTAGAGAAATAACTAGATTTCGTGCGGCGGACCTAATCACCCGATATATGTGGTGTCTGCCCGGCAGAAGCCGGGTCGGGAATGGATTCCGATTGCCGCACTTTTCAGCAGGAGCGCGGTCTCATGAACTGGACTGACGAGCGAGTCGAACTTCTCAGAAAATTGTGGTCGGAGGGTCTCAGCGCCAGCCAGATCGCCGCACAGCTTGGTGGGGTCAGCCGCAATGCGGTCATCGGCAAAGTGCACCGGCTGAAACTGTCCGGCCGCGGACGCACAACCGCATCACCGGCACGCCAGAAGAAGACGGTACAGGGATCGACGATCCAGAAATCGGTGTCGCGGGCAGCAAGCGCCACGCGCCATGCCACCACGTCGATGTCGATCGGTGCGACCGCGCTCAAGGCGCAGTTCGATGCCGAACCGGTGTCGCGCCACTATATCCGCCCGGTCGAAAACGTCGTCGTGCCGATCTCCCGGCATCTGCAACTCGTCGAGCTGAACGAGCGCACCTGCAAGTGGCCGAATGGCGATCCGCTTTCGGAAGACTTCCATTTCTGCGGCAACGACGCCGCCGAAACCGGACCCTACTGCAAGTACCACGCCCGGGTGGCGTTCCAGCCGGCGTCGGAGCGGCGGCGGAGCAGGTGAATGGTGGCGGCTTGAGCCTGGCGTAAGAAGCAAGGCTCCCATTTAGCCCTATTCACTATTCACCTCTCTTCAAAGCCACCCATTCTTGCGAAACCGCCAGTAAAGAAACGTGCAGATCAGGGCGATTGCCGCCAGTACGGCCGGGTAGCCATATTCCATCCTCAGTTCCGGCATGTCGCTGAAATTCATGCCGTAGATGCCGGCGAATGCTGTCGGCACGGCCAAGATGGCGGCCCATGAGGCAAGCTTCTTGGAGATCGCCGTCTCCTGACTCTGGCCGACCAGAAGGCTCGCCTCGAAGGCGAAGGCGAGAACCTCACGCAGGCTGTCGATCTTTTCCTGGACCGTGCGGATGTGGTCGGTGACGTCGCGAAACAGCGGGTGCATGGCTGTATGGATTTGCGGCAGATCGGCGCTGGTCAGCCGCCGGCAGACCTCCACCAGCGGCAGGGCCGCATTACGCAGGCGCAAGAGATCGCGGCGCAGCATGTAAAGCCGCTCGATGTCGGAGCCGGTCATCGGCTTCAGCAGAACCTTGTCCTCGATCGCCTCGACCTCGTTTTCGATCTGCTCGAGCACCGGCATGTAGTTGTCGACGATGAAATCGAGAATGGCGTAGAGGACGAAATCCTCGCCCTTGGCGAGGGAATGCGGACAGCTTTCCCAGTGCTGGCGAACGGCGGCGTAGGAGGTCGACGGGCCATGCCTGACGCTGACAATGTAGCCAGCGCCGACGAACAGATGCGTCTCGCCGAAGGTGACACGGCTGTCGATCAGCTGCGCCGTGCGGGCAACGATGAACAGGGCATCACCATATTGCTCGATCTTCGGCCGTTGGTGCGGATGCTCGGCGTCCTCGATCGCCAACTCGTGCAGATGGAATTGCGCCTGGACGCGCAGCAATAAATTGCGGTCGGGCTCCAGCAGTCCGATCCAGACGACATGGCCCGGCTTCCCGGCCCATTCGCCGGCTTCCTCGATCGGTATGTCGGCGATGCGCCGCCCAGCCGTATAGACGCCGCAAGCGATTATGCCCGACATCGGCGGCGCGGGAGCAAACTCGCGGACATATTCCATCCCAGCCTCCTGAAGGCAGGCTTTCATCGCGGAACTGAGAAGTCGGCGCGTCGAAAGCTTAGCGCAATTTGCTCTCAGGTGGCGAATCCGAAATTCGCATTAGTGTCGAGCAGCAGGGGAGCTGCTTTTCGGATTTGAGAGCCACTCCACCAAGTGGCAACTCTAGCGGCCACCACGTTTTGTTTCGAGAACTCACTTCGCAGGCAGCGTTGCGGGAAGAATTATCTTATCCGTCTTGTCGCCCTTCGGGCGATCGGCCGGCATCTGATCGCCGGTGACGATATAGTAGATCGTCTCGGCGATGTTGGTGGCGTGGTCGCCGATGCGCTCGATGTTCTTGGCGCAAAACAGGAGATGCGTGCAGGGCGTGATGTTGCGTGGGTCTTCCATCATGTAGGTCAACAACTCGCGAAACAGCGAGGTGTACATGGCATCGATCTGGTCGTCGCGGTCGCGCACGAAACCGATTTTCTCCACCGACCGCGACGCGTAGACGTCGAGCACTTCCTTGAGCTGGGTCAGTGCCAGATTGGCCAAAGCCTCGAGGCCGCGGAACAGGCTGTTCGGCTGGCGCCCGTCGGCGACGGCAACCACCCGCTTGGCGATGTTCTTGCCGAGGTCGCCCACCCGTTCGAGGTCCGCCGAGATGCGGATCGCGCCGACGATCTCGCGCAGATCCGTCGCCATCGGCTGGCGCTTGGCGATGATGATGATCGCCTTGTCGTCGATCTCACGCTGCCCCTCATCCAGAACCAGGTCGTCTCGAATGACTTTCTGGGCGAGCCCCGGATTCGCATTGACCAGCGCCGCTACTGCCTGCTCGACCATGCGCTCGGCATGCCCGCCCATCGCCGCGATGCGCTTCGACAGATATTTCAGCTCCTCGTCATAGGCGCTGACGATGTGCACGGACTGCATGGACGAATGCCTTCCCGGATCTTCTGGTTGAGTCGTTCGCTCGAATCCCCGCTGATACGCTAGCCGGATGACAGAAAAAAGAAACGGCCCATCATGTGGTAGATAGTACGGCGTCAGCGAGCCGGCAAATGGACCGTGAACGCCGCGCCCTTGCCGACCTCCGACCTGATGGAGAGTCTGGCGTTGTGGCGGGTTAGGATATGCTTGACGATGGACAGGCCAAGGCCGGTGCCCTTTTGGGTCCGGCTGTTCTCGACATCGACGCGGTAGAAGCGCTCGGTGATGCGCGGGATATGTTCTTCGGGGATGCCGGGGCCGAAATCCCTGATGGTGACGTCGATGCCCGGCTCGGGATCGCTGTCGCCGCGCGTGATCGACACCACGACGCGTCCACCGGACTGACCGTATTTGCAGGCGTTTTCTAGCAGGTTTTCAAAAACCTGGAAAAGCTCGTCGCGATCGCCGGGCACGTCGAGCGGCCCTTGCGCGAAATCCCGCTCGATGACGACGCCGTTTTCCTTGGCCAGCGGCCCAAGCGAATCGATGACGCTGTCGATGGCCTGGCGCAGATCGACCTCGGTTCCCGGCTTGAGATAGGGCTTCATCTCCAGGCGTGACAGCGACAGAAGGTCGTCGATGAGGCGCGCCATGCGGCTGGTCTGGTTCTGCATGATCTGCAGGAACTGCTCGCGTGCCGCGGGGTCGTTGCGGGCCGGCCCGCGCAGCGTCTCGATGAAGCCAGCGATCGAGGCGAGAGGCGTGCGCAACTCGTGGCTGGCATTGGCAATGAAGTCGGCGCGCATTCTGTCGATCCGGCGCGCCTCGCTCTGGTCCTTGAACACCAGCACGTAGAGATCCGTGGCGTGGCCGACAGAAGACGCGCTCACCCGATAAGCTCGTTCGACCGGCAGCTTCTCGATGTAGTCGACGCTGTCCGAAGCGACGTTGCCCGACAAGATATTATCCAGCAAGGCCTGCATTTCCGGCGCGCGGAATTTCAGCGACAGCGATACGCCGGGGGCAATCCCACCAAAGGCTGCAAAGGCGGCGGCGTTGGCATGGACGATGGCGGCGGAGCGATCGAAAATGATCAGCGGATCGGCAACCGCCGCCGCGAGATATTCGCCGGAAAGCCGTTGCAGGCCGCTCGCCTCGATGGCCGCGGCATTTTCGGTCGATTGATGCGCGACGCCGGCCGGCAGCATCGCAGCGGCAACCAGCACGGCGCCTGCCAGCAGCACCACATAGCCGGCTATGCCGGCAAAACCATAGACCATCAGAACTGCAACGAAGCCGGCCGCCAGCAGCCAGCGGCTGTTCCACAGCCGCATGGCGACGGCTTGCGCCCTGCCTTTCCGCTCTGTGCCGATGTCGGCCATTTGCGCTCCGTCGCCTGCGCTCCGTCTGCGGCCACCTCAAGAACTTCCTGCTGGACCGGCATGGAGGCTCCCAATAGCATGAGTCCGGAAGCTGGAAAGGTTCGTCTCGATGAAAAACGCCAAGGAAGGCCCCGCTACAGGTTCGTCGGGGCCGTTGAAGATCATGATCGACGGCAAGGAGCGGGAGTTCGACATCGAGGCCCCCACTCTTCCGGACTGGGTCGAGGACCGCAAGCTGACCGCCGGCGGCTATCCCTACGACAAGAAGATGAAGAGCGAGGGGTATGACGAGAGGCTCGAGCAGCTGCAGATCGAGCTGGTCAAGGCGCAGGCGTGGCTACAGTCGACGGGCAAGCGGGTGATGTCGCTGTTCGAGGGACGCGACGCCGCCGGCAAGGGCGGCACGATCTTCGTTTTGCGCCAGTATCTGAACCCTCGGACGGCGCGCAACGTGGCGCTGACCAAGCCAACAGCCACTGAGCTTGGACAATGGTACTTCCAGCGCTACGTCGACCACTTCCCGACGTCGGGCGAATTCGTCACCTTTGACCGCTCCTGGTACAACCGCGCCGGCGTTGAACCGGTGATGGGATTCTGCACGCCCGCGCAGCACGAGCAATTTCTGGACGAGGTTCCGCATTTCGAGCGGATGATCCGCAACGAGGGCATCTATTTCTTCAAATTCTGGCTGAACATCGGCAGGGAAACGCAGCTTGAGCGATTCCATGACCGTCGCTGGAGCCCGCTGAAGAGCTGGAAGTTTTCGCCGATCGACATCGCCGGCATCACCAAATGGGACGACTACACCAAGGCGCGCGACCTGATGGTCGAACGCACGCACAAGGAGTTCGCGCCCTGGATCATTGTGCGGGCGAACGACAAACGGCGCGCACGGCTGGCGGTCATGCAGCGCATTCTCCTGTCACTTCCCTATGACGGCCGTGACCTCGACGTCATCGGCAAGGAGGACAAGAAGATCATCGGCGAAGGGCCGACTTTCCTCGAAAAATAAGCTCACCTCATCGATTAACGGCTCTCATGCCGCCATCCGGGCAATCCGCTGCAGCCGCTTCAGCGTGGTGTCGTCCTGCAACGCCTGCTGGAAAAGCGAGATCTCCTGGTCGATGCGGTCGCAGAGCGCGCCGGTGTCCCCCCTAAGCAGGTCGCGCGTCTGCAGCAGTGCCGCGACTGGCTTCTTGGCGAGCTGCCTGGCTCTGGCCAACGTGGCTTCCTCGACACTGACGTCCGTCACGATCTCGCCGACAAGGCCGAGCTGCCTGGCATCTTCGGCGGCGAGCGTGTCGCCGAGGCAGAAGAAGCGGAACGCACCGGCATAGCCGAGCTTCTGCGGCGCCAGGATGCTGGTCGCCGCGTCCGGCACCAGGCCGAAATCGACGAACGGCACCCGGAACGTGCTCTTGCTCGAGGCGATCACCATGTCGCAGTGGAACAGGATGGTGCAGCCGACGCCGACGGCGTCGCCGTCGACACAGGCAAGCACCGGTTTCGGGAACGTCGCCAGCGTGCGGAACATATCGGTGACGGCGGCGATCAATCGCCGATGTTTGGTGGCATCGAGAAATTCGGAGAAATCGGCACCGAGGCAAAAGCACCCGGCCAGGCCGCGCAGGACCACGACGCGGACGTCGTCATCGACAGCGGCTTCATGGAATGTCCTGGCCAGGCTTTCGTAGGCCCGCCTGTCCAGCACCGGGCGGCCGTCACCCGACGATACGGTGACGATCAGCGTGTGATTGCGGAATTCTGTTTTTGAGTGAACGTTCATGGCCCTCTCCAATCTTACGAGGCGCGTCTCTGTCCGAGCATGTCCGGGTACCCTCTGGCCAGCACCGGCGCAAAGTGATTGCGGCGCGATCGCACCACGTCGAGCGTGTGCTCGTTGAAGGTGAGCAGTGTGGCAACGACCTGCTGGTTGCCATAGGTCCGCTGATAGCCGAGCGGCGTTGCCAGGAAATGCAGTTGCAGCGCGCGAAGCACCCACATCGGCTCGAATTCGATGATCACCTGGTTGACGTTGCGCTTCAGACCCCACTCGACGAAGCCGGCGATCAGTTCGGTGCCCACCGTCGACACGCCGCGCCGGCCGTCGCGGAATCCCGGCGCAACCGCATAGCGGGTCAGTTCATAGACATTCGGCCCCGACGGTGGGGTTCCCTCATAAAGGTCCGCCAGCACATCGGTTAGAAGATGTGCCCGGGTCGTCGGCAACATACGCTGGTAACCGGCGAGCTCGCCATTGCGGATGACGATCTGGTGCACTGCCTCGTCGTGGTCGAATTGATCGATCTCGAGGCCATCGGGGCGCTGCAGATCGGTCCATCCCATCTCCTCGACGAAAATCTTGTAACGCAAGCGATGAACTGCCTCCCAAAGGCCTGGGCGTTCCATCAATTCCTGGGTGGTGAGGGAAAAAAGCATTTGCCGTCTCCTAGGTTCAATAGGAAAATACGGCCGTGCTCCCCCGAGAAAATTACGCGATCACGTAGGCAAGAATTTCTAGGCCGGCGCGGCCGACCTAGTTAATATAGCCGCGCCTTATCGCTTCCGCGACGGCTTGGACCCGGTTGACGGCACCGAGTTTGCTTTTGGCGTTAAGAAGGTGTTTCTCTGACGTGTGTTCCGAAATGCCGAGAATTTGGGAAATCTCCCATTCGGACTTGCCAACGGCGGCCCATTGCAGGCATTCGCGCTCACGCGGCGTCAATTCGACATGGTCGATGGTTTTGCCCGCCATGGTGTGGAGCTGCATGGCGCGGCCAATCGCATAAGTCGAGACCAACGAGACCAACCCGAACTCGGCGCCCGACAATTCGACAGCCTCGCCGCCCAGCGACACCATGACGATCTGGCCATCGAGCGTGATCAGCGGGAAGGCCAACCCGTCGCGCAGCTTGAATTCACCGGCGTCGCCCATCACCTCGCCGCCGCTCTTGCCGATGCGGATGCCCTGAGACGCTTCCCGCCACTGGAACGGCGCCTGAAGCTGCTTCATGTGGCTGACGACGGGATCGTGATCGACGTAGTTGCGCGCGACGTAGCGCTCAAGCCATTCAGCCGGCCAGTCGCAAAGCAGCACATGATTCTTTTGCTGATTTCTCGGCGTTCCAGGTTGCGGAACCGTCCCGGCCATCAGCGCCGTCAGCCCGAACCCGCTTGTTACCCCCAGCAGCTTTTCGCAGACGGCGGCCGCTGTGCCGGCGTGCTGCAACTGATCTATCAACTCCAGGGTACGATCGAAATGACCCATCGCAACATCTACCCCATGTTGCCTTCCGCACTTGAGACCAATGGCAGTGATCAACCCGCACTACGCCATCAACCCCGGACTGCAAAGCTGCTCCCTCTGTACGCCCCACCGCTCCTCTTGAGCCGGCATCATACAGTCACTTGCAAACTCACTAAACAATATCCCTAAATTGCCATGATGAAACCAAAAACCGTTGTGCCTGAGTTATTTTCGTACAAGAACCTGTGTTATTTCGTACGAAAGCCGGGGCAAGACTGGACGGAGTCGTCGCGTGGCGTTTCGGTGCATATCCATTTCATTGATCTCGATGCTGATCGGAGTGCAATCGCTTGCGGGTGCTGCGCGCGCTGCGGAGCCGCAGGTGCCGGTGTTTTGGGACGCCAAGGTGCGGCTGCCAAAGCCGGACCTTTCGATGCTGCCGCGGCTGCGATTCCTGACCACCACCGATTTCCCGCCCTTCAACTTTCTCGACGGGGCAGGCCGACTGTCCGGCTTCCATGTGGACCTGGCGCGCGCCATCTGCGCCGAGCTCGGCATTGCCGAAAAATGCCAGATCCAGGCGCTGCCCTGGGCCGAGCTCGAAGGCGCGCTGCGGAAAGGCGAAGGCGAAGCGATCATTGCCGGAATCGCCGCCACGCCGGAATCGCGGTCGAAATACGCGTTTTCACGCTCCTACCTGCGATTTCCGGCACGCTTCGTCGTGCCGAAGACACAGGCGCTGACGGAACCAATGTTCGACAAGCTGCGCAGCAAGCGTGTCGGCGTGATCGCCGGCTCCGGGCATGAGCGGATGTTGCGCGATTATTTCGGCGACGTCCAAATCGTCCCCTTCGCAAAGCCGGAGGAGCTTTATGGCGAGCTGAAAGCCGGCAAGATCGACGCCGCCTTCGGCGATGGCATGCGTTTTGCGTTCTGGCTCGGCGGTTCGGATGCGGCGGGCTGCTGCCGCTTTGCCGGCGGCCCCTATCTGGCGCCCGAATATCTCGGCTCGGGCATGGCGATCGCCACCAGGGCCGACGATCCGGCCCTGGCCGCCGCTTTCGACTATGCGCTGCAGGAAATTTCGGTGAAAGGCACGTTCGCCGAGTTCTATCTGCGCTATTTTCCGGTCAGCTTTTTCTGAGCTTGGCTGCTGGCTCAGGTCAGCGTGCGAAGGCGGGCCTTGGCGGCTCGCGCGATGGCGGCGACCGTCAGCGCATCGAGGTCGAGTTCCCGGCGGACGAGCTGCAGCACGCGCACCTCCTCCAGTCGCATTTCGAGATCGACGGCCGCGACCTCGAAGGCAGCGGCATAGGCGGTGTCACGCAGGCGGTCGGGCAGCGCCTCGGCGACGCGCGCCAGGACGCCCTCCAGCCCGTCCTTTTCTTGCAGCATTTTCTGGCAGGCCTGGGCGACCTCGACCAGCCGCTCCTGATTGAAATCCTCAAACACCGGCCAGGATCGAACGACGTCGCCGATCCGCGCCAGTTCGACATCGGTCATGTCGCGGTCTGACGCCGAGGTGATGACCATCAGGTAGATCATGGCTTCGTGTGGCGACAATGGCATTTACAACTCCTTGAGACGGGTCCCGAAGTTAGGAACGAGGGACCGGCGCCGCAAGGAAAAAGAGCCGCGATCGTTGACGCTCCGGTCAGGCCCTGAAGCCTGATCCATACCGACTAAATGGGACGGGGCTCATATCTTCTTGCCTGATCACGGTCCTGCCCGGAAACCGGGTTCCACTTTTCGGGATCATAGTCTAGAGCATGCGGCTGCCGGCACGGATGCCGGCAAAGCTGCAGGAAATAGCATCATGGCCGGACAACAGCCGATCGATCTCAGCCCGGAAGTCCTCACCGCCGCCGCCGAAAGCAAGGCGTGGCCGTTCGAGGAAGCGAAAAAGATCGTCGCCCGCTACGCGAGCAGCGGCTACCCGGAAACGGTGCTGTTCGAGACCGGCTACGGCCCGTCGGGGCTGCCGCATATCGGCACTTTCGGCGAGGTGGCGCGCACATCTATGGTGCGCCACGCCTTCCGAGTGCTGACCGAAGACAAGGTCAAGACGCGGCTGCTGTGCTTCTCCGATGACATGGACGGATTGCGCAAGGTGCCGGACAATGTGCCTAACAAGGACATGCTGCGCGCGTATCTCGGCAAGCCGCTGACCAGGATACCGGACCCTTTCTCCAATGAGTATCCGTCCTTCGGCGCCGCCAATAACGCACGGTTGCGCGCCTTCCTCGACCGTTTCGGCTTCGATTACGAATTCGCTTCCTCGACCGACTATTATACTTCCGGCCGCTTCGACGCGACGCTGCTCAAGATGCTCGAGCGCTTCGATAAGGTGATGGCAATTATGCTGCCGTCGCTGCGTGAAGAGCGGGCGCAGAGCTATTCGCCCTTCCTGCCGATCCATCCCAAGACCGGCATCGTCATGCAAGTCGCGATCGATGAGCGCAAGCTCGACGCCGGCACCATCGTGTGGCGCGACCCGGACACCGGCGAGCGCTTCGAGACGCCGGTGACCGGCGGTCATGCCAAGCTGCAATGGAAGCCAGACTGGGCGATGCGCTGGGCAGCACTCGGCGTCGATTACGAGATGTCCGGCAAGGATCTGATCGATTCCGTCAAGCTCGCCGGGCAGATTTGCCGTGCGCTCGATGCTCCAGCGCCGGAGGGCTTCAATTATGAGCTGTTCCTCGACGAGCAGGGCCAGAAGATCTCGAAGTCGAAGGGCAATGGGCTAACCATCGACGAGTGGCTGACTTATGCGCCGACCGAGAGCCTTAGCCTTTATATGTTCCAGCGCCCGCGAACCGCGAAGAAGCTTTATTTCGACGTCATCCCGAAGGCGGTAGACGAATATTACACGTTCCTCTCTGCTTATCAGAAGCAGGATTGGAAAGAACGGCTGGGCAATCCGGTCTGGCACATGCATGACGGCAATCCGCCTATCATCGACCTGCCGGTGTCGTTCGCGCTGCTGCTCAACCTGGTCAGCGCCTCGAATGCGCAGAACAGGGACGTGCTGTGGGGCTTCATTTCGCGCCACGCACCGGGTGTGACGCCGGCAACTCACCCCGAACTCGACCGGCTGACCGAATATGCGATCCGCTATTTCGACGATTTCGTGAAGCCGGCTAAGGTGTACCGTGCCGCCGACGCGGTCGAGCGCGAGGCGCTGACCAAACTTTCGGAAGCGCTCGCCGCGCTGCCCGCTGACGCCGCCGGCGAGGCGATCCAGAACGCCGCCCTCAATGTCGCGCGCAAGATCGAGCGCTACCAGGATCGTTCCAAGCAGAGCCCTGAGGGTGGACCCGGCGTCTCCGTCGCCTTCTTCCAGATGATTTATCAGGTGCTGATAGGTCAGGAACGCGGGCCGCGCTTCGGTTCCTTCGCCGCACTCTACGGCATTGCCGAAACGCGTGAGCTCATTCGACGGGCGCTTGCTGGTCAGCTGGCGGCTTGAGGACGCCGTCCTGCTCCTCCAGGATCGAGCCCGGCGCCACAGGCGCGGATCGCGACGCAGCCGGGAGCGGCGGCAGGCCTGAGACGCTCGGCGCCGGCCCGAAGACGCCCTTTTTCGCTGCACGCGCCTTCTCGCCGGCTTCTATGTAAGCGCCGCCCTTGGCGGCGCGCGCCCAGCCGTTTTCGACCAACCATTGGCCGATATCCTGATTGCCGATCCGGCACTCGGCGGCGATCAGGTCACGGCCGCCTTCGGGCGGCACGGCACAGACCACCGCACGACCGCGCAGAAAAGCGCGGAAGGCAGTTCGCGCCCGGATGCCGCAACTCCAAGACTTGCCGCCGTCGGTGCAAGTCTCGTCCTGCTTGACGATGTCGATGCCGGAAACCGCAATCGAATAGCCCTTTGCCTCGATGACCCCGGCGGCCGGCGCGACCGGCTGGAACAGTTTCGTGCCTTTCCAGTCGTCAGGCATTTTCGTTTTTGGCGGCCTGGGCAGTCCGGCCAATGCCAGATCGCTCAACGGTGCGCGCGGCTCAATCCGTTCAAGCTCGTCGGAACCGAGCTGCGGCGGCACCACGATTTCCGGATCGATTGCCCTTGAATGCGTAGCCTGCTTGGCCGCCTCTGGTTTCGAGATGGCCGACGTAGCCGGCGCGGCGGGCTGGGGTTCAGCGCTGACCTGAATTTGCTCGCCAGGGCCGCCGCTTTGGTTCTGGACGGCGCGGCCGCCAGCGACAATTGCCGTGGCCATCGCCGGAATCGCCAGAACGGCCAAGGCAAGGTGAGGCAGACGCACCGGCCCCGCGCCTACTGGCTTGCCCAGACAATCCGCGCCACCCATTCGACATCACGCATGGGGATGTCGCGGTCCGGATGATCGGGATTGAGGGAGACCAGCGCGATCGACTTCGGTGTCTGGCGGTCGAGCACCTTGGCCATCACCTCGCCGGCATTGGTCTTGACGACGACGCGATCGCCCTTTCGTATGATAGCCCCCGGCTCGACGATCAGGACATCGCCATTGCGGTAAAGCGGCAGCATGGAATCGCCCTGGACCTTCAACGCATAGGAGGTTTCGGTTGCCCGTGCCGGCAGCTCGATCAGGTCCCATCCCTGCCCCGCCGGAAACCCGGCGTCGTCGAAGAAGCCACCGGCGCCCGCCTGGGCGAAGCCGAGCAGCGGCACCGACGATTTCTGCACGGGCAGTGCGCCGGAATTACCCCGGCCTTCGACCAGCCCCGCAAATTCATCCAGCGAGGCGCCGGTCGCCTCGATGATCTTGGCGAGCGATTCGGTCGACGGCCAGCGCGGCCGCCCATCCGAGGACAGCCGCTTCGATTTGTTGAAGGCCGTCGAGTCGAGGCCAGCGCGCCTGGCCAGCCCGGAGGCCGAAAGCGAATAACGCTCGGCGAGAGCGTCGATGGCGGCCCAAACGCGGTCATGCGAGAGCACCTTGCTCTCCTTCGAAACAGGAAAAAATACCTTCCCTGTTCTACCTCTTGGCCGCCATCTTGTCCACCGCCGAAGACGGCGTCACGCTGCCTCCTTGGCCTCGTTCCTGTCATAGGGATCGAAACGCTCATAGAAGGTCTCGCCCTTCTCGGCCATGTCGAGCAGCAGCTTCGGCGCCCTGAACTCGGCGCCGTATTTCTTCTGCAGGCGCTTGGCGATCTTGACGAATTTCTTCGCGCCGATGCCGTCGATGTAGGACAGTGCACCGCCTGTGTAGGGCGCGAAGCCGAAGGCCAGGATCGAGCCGACATCGGCCTCGCGTGGATCGGTAACGATGCCCTCCTCCATCACCCGTGCCGCCTCAAGCGCGATGGTGACCAGCAGCCGCTGCTTCAGCTCCTCATAATCGACCCTCTCCGGCGCCAGTTGCGGGTAGAGGTCCCTGAGGCCTGGCCACAGCTTCTTCTTGGCAGGTTTTGCCGGATAGTCGTAGAAGCCCTTGCTGTTCTTGCGACCCAAGCGACCGTGTGTGTCGACCATCGTGCTGATCAGCGCCATCTGCTTCGGGTCGACCGCCTTGTCGCCGAGATCGCGCATCGTCTGCTTCATGATCTTCTGGGCAAGGTCGATCGCGGTCTCGTCGGTCAACGCCAGAGGACCGACCGGCATGCCGGCGGCTTTCGCCGCATTCTCGATCATCGGCGCCGGAACACCTTCGATCAGCATCTTGTAGGCTTCCGACATGTAGCGCAGTACGCAGCGATTGACATAGAAACCGCGCGTATCGTTGACGACAATCGGGGTTTTCTTGATGGCGCGGACAAAGTCGATCGCGGTGGCCAGCGCTTTGTCGCCGGTCTTCTTGCCGAGGATGATCTCGACCAGCATCATCTTGTCGACCGGCGAGAAGAAGTGGATGCCGATGAAATTCTTTGGCCGCGCCGAATTCCTGGCCAGCGATGTAATCGGTATGGTGGACGTATTCGAGGCGAAGGTCGCCGAAGGCTTGAGCACAGCCTCGGCCTGTTCGGTGGCGCCCTTCTTTGCGGCCGAATCCTCGAATACCGCCTCGACGACAAGATCGCAGCCGGCGAGATCGGCGTAATCGGCCGTCGGCGTGATCAGCGTCAGCAACTGGTCCTTGTCCTGTGGCTTGGCACGGCCCTTCTTCACCTGATCCGAGATAAGGTTGTCGGAATGCGCCTTGCCCTTGGCGGCAGACTCCATGTCACGGTCGAGCAGCACCACCGGAATGCCCGCCTTGGCCGTCACATAGGCAATGCCGGCGCCCATGAAGCCGGCGCCGAGCACGCCGATCTTCTTAAACCTCGTTTCCGGCACACCGGCCGGGCGGCGCGCGCCCTTGTTCAGTTCCTGGAGCGACACGAACAACGAGCGGATCATCGCTGCCGCTTCCCTGGTCTGCATGATCTCGGTGAAGTAGCGCTGCTCGATCCGCAAGGCGGTGTCGAACGGCACCAGCAAGCCCTCGTAAACGCATTTCAGGATGGCGGCAGCGGCGGGATAGTTGCCATAGGTCTCGCGGCGCAGGATGGCGATGGCCGGCGGCCACAGATTGGCACCGGCCACCGAATAGATCGGAGCGCCGGGCAGCTTGAAGCCTTTTTCGTCCCAGGGCGCCACCGGTTTCAAGCCGTTCCTGATCATCGCCTTGGCGGTTTCGACCAGCTTGTCCGGCTCGGCAATCTCATGGATCAGGCCCATCGACTTGGCCTTCTGCGGCGACAGCGTCTGGCCGGAGGTCAGCATTTGCAGCGCCTGCTGCTGGTCGGTCAGCCGCGGCACGCGCTGGGTTCCGCCGGCGCCGGGGAAAATGCCGATCTTCACTTCGGGAAGTGCCATCCTCACTTTGTCGGAATCGGCCGCGACACGGCCATGGCAGGCGAGCGACAATTCGAACGCGCCGCCCATGCAGGTGCCGTTGATCGCCGAAACCCACGGCTTACCCGAGGTTTCCAGCTTACGGAACAGGCCGTTCATATAGCCCGCATTGTCGAACAGCGCCTTGGTCGCCTTCTCTGGGTCCTTTGCCTTGTCGGCGGCGAAGGTCGCCAGCATCTTCTGCAGCATGGTGATGTCGGCGCCGCCCGAGAACGTATCCTTGCCGGAGGTAATGACCGCCGCCTTGATCGCTGCATCGGTCGCCACCTTGTCGACGATGACGTTCAGCTCGAGCGTCACCTCTTGGGTGAAGACGTTCATCGAACGGTCCGGCATGTCCCAGGTGACCAAAGCAATGCCGTCGGCGTCGGTGTCGAGGGTGAAATTGGTATAGCTCATCATCTCTCTCCGTCAGACGCGTTCGATGATCGTTGCGGTGCCCATGCCGGCGCCGATGCAAAGCGTCACCAGCGCGGTGTTCAGGTCGCGGCGTTCCAATTCGTCCAGCACCGTACCGAAGATCATCGCACCGGTGGCGCCCAGCGGATGGCCCATGGCGATGGCGCCGCCATTGACGTTGATCCGGTCATGAGGAATGTCGAAAGCCTGCATGTAGCGCAGCACCACCGAAGCGAAGGCCTCGTTAAGCTCGAACAGGTCGATGTCCGACAGCTTCATCTTCGCCCGCCTCAACAGCTTTTCGGTGACGTCGACCGGACCGGTCAGCATCAGCACCGGTTCGGAGCCGATGTTGGCAAAGGCGCGGATACGCGCGCGCGGCTTGAGGTCGAGCGTCTTTCCCGCCTTTTTCGAGCCGAGCAGCACGGCCGCCGCGCCATCGACGATGCCGGACGAATTTCCGGCATGGTGGACGTGGTTGACCTCTTCCACCTCGGGATGCTTCTGCACCGCGACGGCGTCGAAGCCGCCCATTTCGCCGGGCATGACGAAGGACGGGTTGAGCGCGGCCAGCGACTGCATGTCGGTCGAAGGCCGCATGTGCTCGTCGTGATCGAGAATGGTCAGGCCGTTCTGGTCCTTGACCGAGATCACCGAATTCTTGAAGCGGCCCTCGCCCCACGCCTTGGCGGCACGCTTCTGGCTTTCGACCGCGTAGGCATCGACGTCGTCGCGCGAAAACCCGTATTTGGTGGCGATCAGGTCGGCCGATATGCCTTGCGGCACGAACCAGCCGGGCAGGCCGACCGAAGGATCCATGAACCAGGCGCCGCCGGAGGCGCCCATGCCGACCCGCGACATCGATTCGACGCCACCGGCAATCACGATCTCGTCGGCGCCTTGCGCGATCTTGGCGGCGCCGAAATTGATGGCGTCGAGGCCCGAGGCGCAGAAGCGCGATATCTGCATGCCAGGCGCCTTGGTGTCGTAGCCGGCCTCGAAAGCAGCGGCACGTGGAATGACTGCACCCGCCTCGCCAACCGGATCGACACAGCCGAAGATGATGTCGTCGACGGTGCCGGTGTCCAGCCCGTTGCGGTCGCGGATCGCCTCGAGCACCTTGGCGCCGAGCCGCACCGCCGGCACTTCGTGCAGCGAGCCATCCTTCTTGCCCCTGCCGCGCGGCGTGCGCACGGCATCATAGACGTAAGCTTCGGCCATTTTCCTGCTCCTTGGGTTTGCTGAAAGTCGCTCAGAGAGAGCGCCCGATCAGCAATTTCATGATCTCGTTGGTTCCACCGTAGATGCGCTGGACGCGGGCGTCGCGGAACATGCGCGCAATCGGATATTCATTCATGTAGCCATAGCCGCCATGCAATTGAAGGCATTCGTCGACGACTTTTCCCTGCAGGTCTGACAGCCAGTATTTGGCCATCGAGGCCGTCACCGGGTCGAGGCCGCCGTTAATGTGGCGGGCAACGCAGTCATTATAGAAGACGCGCCCAATGGTCGCCTCGGTCTTCAATTCGGCCAGCTTGAACTGGGTGTTCTGGAATTCGATGATGGCCTTGCCGAAGGCCTTGCGCTCCTTGACGTAGTCGATGGTAAGAGCCAGCGCCCGCTCGACCATGGCGATAGCAGTGGTGCCGATCTGCAGCCGCTCCTGCGGCAATTGCTGCATCAGCTGGACGAAGCCCTGGCCTTCCTCGTTGCCAAGCAGGTTCGAGGTCGGCACACGCACGTCGTTGAAGAACAGTTCCGACGTGTCGTTGGCCTTGAGGCCGATCTTGTCGAGGTTGCGGCCGCGCTCGAAGCCCTCCACCTCGTCGGTCTCGACGACGATCAGCGAGATGCCCTTGGCACCTTTCTGCGGATCGGTCTTGGTGACGACGATGATGAAGTTAGCGAGCTGGCCGTTGGTGATAAAGGTCTTCGAGCCGTTGAGCTTGTACTGGTTGCCGTCCTTTTCGGCGCGCGTCTTGACGCCCTGCAGGTCGGAGCCCGCACCCGGCTCGGTCATGGCGATGGCGCCGATCAGTTCGCCGGTCGCCAGCCTCGGCAGCCATTTCTTCTTCTGCTCGTCCGAGCCGTAATGGAGGATGTAGGGGGCGACGATCGAATTGTGCAGGCCAATGCCGAACCCGTCGACGCCGACATGGGCGATCGCCTCGATGATGGCGCTCTCATGCGCGAAGCTGCCGCCCGAGCCGCCATATTCCTCCGGCATCGAGGCGCAGAGCAGGCCGGCCGCACCCGCCTTCAGCCAGCTTTCGCGGTCGACCATCTCGTTCTTCTCGAACTCGTCGTAACGCGGCGCGATCTCTTCCGACATGAAGCGGTGCGCCATGTCATAAAGCATGCCGACCTCGTCCGCCGCCCAGGCGGGTTTTGGAAGGCCAAGGATTTCGGCGGGACTGGTCATGTTTATTCTCTGATCCTCCTTCCAAGCACGCCGCCAGAATTGAGGCTGGCGCGCTGCCGTGGCGCCCTCTCCCGGCCGCTTCGCGGCCACCCTCCTCGCGAGGAAGAGGGGAGCCTAGAACGCTTCGGCCGGCAGCGCCATCAATGTGTCGGCGCCGCTGGAGATGCGGGCAAGGTGCGCCGCCGTCTCCGGCATGATCCGCTCCACGAAGAAGCGCGCCGTCACCAGCTTGTTGTCGTAGAAAGACGAAGCGCCGTCGGCGCCATTCGCCAATTTCGCTGCGGCCACCCTGGCCATCTGCGCCCACATATAGCCCAGCGCCACCAGGCCGAAGAGATGCATGTAGTCGGTCGAGGCGGCACCGGCATTGTCGGGCTTGGCCATGCCGTTCTGCATCAGCCACATCGTCGCCGCCTGCAGATCGTTGAGGCTCTTCTTCAGCGCCTTGGTGAAGGGCGCCATCTTCTCGTCGGTGCGGTTCTCCTCGCAGAACTCGCCGACTTCCCTAAAGAACGCCTGCACCGCGCGACCGCCATTCAAGGCCAGCTTGCGGCCGACGAGGTCGAGTGCCTGGATGCCGTTGGCACCCTCATAGATCATGGCGATGCGGGCATCGCGGACGAACTGGCTCATGCCGTGCTCTTCTATATAGCCGTGGCCTCCGAACACCTGCTGCGCCATTACCGCATGATCGAAACCCTTGTCGGTGAGCACGCCCTTGACCACCGGCGTCATCAGCCCGGTGTAGTCGTCGGCGGCCTGGCGGTCCTTGTCGTCACCGGAGCGGTGAGCGATGTCGGACTTGATCGCCGTCCACAGCGCCAGCGCCCGACCGGCCTCGTTGAAAGCTTTCATGGTCATCAGGCTGCGGCGGATGTCCGGATGGACGATGATCGGATCGGCCTTCCTGTCCGGTTCTTTCGGCCCCGACAGCGAGCGGCCCTGCAGGCGATCCTTGGCGTAGGAAACCGCATTCTGGTAGGCAACTTCCGACAGCGAGAGCCCCTGCAGGCCGACGCCAAGCCGCGCCTCATTCATCATGGTGAACATGGCTTTCAGCCCGCCATTGGCCTCGCCGAGCAGTGTGCCTTCAGCGTCGTCGTAATTCATGACGCAGGTCGAATTGCCATGGATACCCATCTTCTCCTCGATCGAGCCACAGGAGACGGTGTTCTTCTCGCCCGGATTGCCTGATGCATCGAGCTTGAGCTTCGGCACGATGAACAGCGAGATGCCCTTCACGCCATCCGGCGCGCCCTCGATACGGGCCAGCACGAGGTGGACGATGTTTCCCGACATGTCATGCTCGCCGGCCGAGATGAATATCTTCTGGCCGGAGATCCTATAGGTGCCGTCGCCATTTGGAACGGCCTTGGTGCGCAGCAAGCCGAGATCGGTTCCGCAGTGCGGCTCGGTCAGGTTCATGGTGCCGGTCCAGGCGCCCTCGACCAGCTTCGGCAACCATGTCGCCTTCTGCTCTTTGGTGCCATGGGTGATGATCGCAGCGATCGCACCTTGCGTCAGTCCGGCATACATCATCAGCGACATATTGGCCGACACCATATATTCGGCAACCGCAGTATGCACTGCATAGGGCAAGCCTTGCCCGCCAAACTCGACAGGTGCGGCGAGCCCCATCCAGCCACCTTCGCGATACTGATCGAAGGCTTCCTTGAAGCCTTTTGGCGTCGTCACCGACCCGTCGACATGGCGCACACAACCTTCCACGTCGCCGACACGGTTGAGCGGCTGCATGACGTTTTCGGCGAGCTTCGCGCCCTCGGCAAGGATGGCCTCGAGCACATCCGGCGTCGCGTCGGAAAATCCGGGAAGATTGGAATAGCGCTGATAGCCCAGCACCTCGTTCAGCACGAACAGCGTGTCCCGGATCGGCGCTCTGTAGATCGGCATGCGTTTCCTCCACCATGCGGTCTTGGCCCCGAAATCAGCCTCAGCATATGAGGATGGCAGACGGACCAACGTTGCGGTCGAGATAACAAATATTGACGTTTGCGTAAACGTCAATTCTGCGATGGGGCAAATTTTCTCCCGCGCGCCAAGACGGCAAACGGCGAAGGACGGTAACGACGAAGAACCGCGCCGCGGAAACCCCGCCGGTGTGATTAATAATGAAATGGCAGGTTTAGTTTAGCTCGCCACGCTGGCCTGCGGCGCCGAGCGCTCGATCAGCATTTGCCGGACGGTCGACATCGAGGCACTCAGTTCGCTGATAGCGTCATCGATCAACGCCCGCTGCTTCTGCAGGCGGGCAAGCTGCTTCTCCGACTTGTCGAGCGCCAACCGCAACTGCTTGGTGTTGGAGCCGTTCGGATCGTAGAGGTCCATCATCTGCTTGACGTCACGCAGCGAGAACCCGACCTTGCGGCCGAGCAAGATCAGTTTCAGCCGGGCCCTGTCGCGGCGTGTATAGAGACGGGTTGAGCCGTCACGCTGCGGGTTGAGTAGACCCTTGTCCTCATAGAAACGCAGCGTGCGCAGCGTCACTCCGTATTTCTTGGCCATTTCGCCGATGCGGACAAGCTCTTCACCGGCTTCGCTCGACATATCGTTGGTATTGGCCGCGGCTTGGCCGGGCGAAATAAGTTTCATGGTCACTGGCTTTCCCCGTCTGGTGGCGTCGCGGTCGCGGACCTTGCGTCGCCTGAGTGAAAGCGGGGGCGTGCTTCCACTCGTGGTTTCAACAAACAAATCGCAAACGGCGTAATCCGCTCGTTTACGTTTACGTCAATGCTATATCGATAGCCGCCTTACGACGCAAGAGCGTTCTGGGCTTGGAACTTTATGCCGCAGCGCCGGTGGATAACCTAAAAGTCGTGGCCGATTTCGGGAGCGATCATGCGGCTGATCAAAATTCTACAGCGTCTTTTGTGCGTCCAAAAAGACACCCGGCGCCGTCCGCAGCCAGTCGACAAAGTTGCAACTTCTTAAGCTTGGTTAACGCGTTGTTTACCACGTTGGGGCGAAATGTGCGCATGTCGGTTACCCGTGTTTATCCTGTATTGAATTTTTCACGGTTTTTCGGAGCGCGGGTAAGACCCGGGAAGCTCGTCTTCCACTGCAACAAGCCAAGCAGTCGCGTTCGTCCCGGCAGGACTTTGGGAACCTGGTGAAAGCCAGCAATTCTGAAACGGGCGCATTGATGAACAGCAAGCGGTCCTATCTCGATACACTCAACGCCGGCAGGCAGCGCAGGCCGCACACGACGCTTGAAGAGCTCAACCGTTCCCTGGAAACGCTGGAGCAGCGACTGGAGCGGACGCGCGAGGAGACTGCAAGCCATCCCGGTCCACGCCGACCAGCAGCAGAACCGCGCTATCCTAGTGCCCAACCCTATGGCCAGCAGCGCCGGTACGAGGACCCACGCGACGCGCAGCGGCCGAAAGGTCCAGCGGCGGCCGTCGACCAGAACTACCAGGCGATCGCCCGCGATATCGACCGGGTGCGCGGCCAGGAGGACGGCGTCGCCCTAGCCGGCAAGATCGCTGGCGAATTGCGCGGCCTGCGCGAAGAGCTTCGCCAGCAGATGACCTCCGGCCTGCAACGCGAGTTCGACGCACTGCGCAAGAATATCGAGCGAGCCTACCAGTCAAATGGCGGCGGCAAGGGCAGCGCCGAACTCGGCGTCGAATTCGAGCGGCTTTCCGGCGCCATCCAGACGCTGGCCGAAAAAAGCGACGACAGAAGCGTCAATATGTTGCGGCTCGAGCTTGAGCAGGTCAAGGCAGCTCTCGATACGCTGGCGCGCGAGGAGAGCGTGCAGGCAGTGGGCCGCCGCTGGGACGATTTCGACCGCCGCTGGAGCGCCTTCGAGGACCGCGTCGACGCCGATCAGCGCAAGCGCTCCGACGCGCCCGGCCTGTCGGCGCTGACCGAGCGGCTCGAACAGATCAGCAATGCCGTCAGCAATCTGCCGGAATCGCTGTCGCTGCGCTCGCTGGAGGAAAAGGTCCGCATGCTTGCCGGAGCGGTCGACCATTTCGCCCGCCAGCAGGACAATCGCGGCAGCGACACATTCAGTCAGATCGACGAGCGGCTCGACGAGATTTCCCGCGCGATCGTCGCCTCGACGGTTGCCGCGCAAGCCAATTCGTTCGACCCCGAGCCCTTCGAACGCATCGAGAAGCGGATCGATTCACTGGCCCAGCAAATCGAAGAAGTGTCGCAGGATCGTCCGGGCCGGGAGGTCATCGACCGTCTCAACACATTGTCGAGCCGCGTGGATGAGCTGGCCGGCCGAGCCAATCTGCCGGAACAAGCTATGGAGCGCCTTGCCAGGCAAGTCGCGCTTATCGCCGACAAGATCGACCATGCACCTGCCATGCCCGACGCCGACTACATCTTCCAGGGGCTCGAGCAGCGCTTCGATGTGCTGTCCAGCATGATGGAACGTCGCCAGGGCGACGCCATCGAACAAGGCAACATGCTGTTTCGCGACCTTGAGCGCCGGTTGGACGAAGTCGCCGACAGGCTGGATCAGCGCATGCCGCAGGTCGACAGCGCCGGCATCATGGATGCCATCGACGCCCGCTTCACCGCGCTGGCCAAGCGGATGGAGACGCGCGTTCCAGATCCCGCCAGCGAGGCGGCGATCCGCGGCCTGGAGAGCCGGCTCGAAGACATTTCAAGCCGGCTGGATTCGTCCGCGGCACAGGTCGCCAGCATCGACCCAGCGTTGATCCGCAGCCTCGAAGCGCAGGTCGCGGGCCTGACGGCGCATCTTTCCAAGCCCGGCACGCCGCTGCCGGAATTCGACGACATCAGCCCGCGCCTCAACGAGATCGAGAAGTCGCTGGCCGGAACCCGCGATTCCATCCTCGGCGCGGCGCGCGAGGCGGCCGAGAGCGCCGTCCGCTCGCTGGCCGGATCAAGCGCCAACACGGCGGCCGTTACCGGCCTCGCCCAGGACCTGAAGACGCTCGAGGCGCTGACGCGCCGTTCGGACGAGCGCAATTCAAGGACGTTCGAGGCTATCCACGACACGCTGCTCAAGATTGTTGACAGGCTAGGTTCCCTGGAGACCGGCGAACCGGCAAGCGCAGAGTTGAGCAAACGCTTCGGCCGGGCATCCAAGATCTCGGTGCAGGACGCACCGTCGATGGACATCGACCAGCCGCTGCCGTTAACGGGCAACATGGCCGATCTGGACGGTCGCACCGCGGCGCTCGTGCGCGACGAGCCAGGTCCGCGTACGCCGGCCGAGGCGGCCGCGGCAGCCGCCCTGGCGGCCCTCGGTTCAGACACGACGCATGAAAAAACCGAGCAGGGCGGCGGCAGGAAATCGATGTTAGGCGGGCTGGCGCGCGCCTTGAAGGGCAAGAAGGAGGCCGAGATGCCGCCGCTTGCCGGCTCGGCGTCGAGCGTCGAAATACCGAGCGTCGATCTCGACGAGCCGCTCGACCCCAAGGTCGCCAATCGGCCATTGGAACCCGGCTCCGGCGCCCCCGACCTCAGCGCCATCATGAAACGTGTGCGCGACGAGCGCGGGCAGCTGGCCCGCGAAGGCGGCGCCGAAGCGGCGAAATCGGACTTCATCGCGGCAGCCAGACGGGCTGCGCAAGCGGCGGCCGCCGAGGCGGACGCCCTTAAGCGCCAGTCGACGATGAAAGGCCCGGTCAAGGCGCTCAGGATAGGCGACCTGCTCAAGGCGCGGCGCAAGCCGATCCTGATGGGGGCAATTGCCATCATGCTGGCGCTTGCCGGCCTGCAACTGGGCAAAGCCTTCTTCTCCGATCCGGTCGAAGTCGCCAACAATGACGCGGCGCCGGCTGTGGCCGCACAGCCGGTGGAGACTGCATTGGCCAGCGTTGCCAGCGAACCGAAGGCGGACGCGCAGACGGCAGCGCAGGATAGCGCGCCGTCCTCCATCGTCAGGCAGGCAGAGCCGTCCGCAGCGACGACCAAGGACGACACGGCGGCGCAAACCGGCCCCGCCACACCGGCAACCGAGGCATCGACAGCCCCCGCGGCAGCCCCTGACATGGCGGCGCCAGACGCCACGGCCGCAGTGCCCGCACCGGCAGCGGCGACGGCCAGCGACGCCGAGCCAATGGCTGCCGCGCCTGCTACCACCACAGCTGCGACGCAGGACACGACGGGCACGGTGCCGCCGGCAGATGCTGCCGCGGCAAGCGTTGCCAAGATCGAGGTTCCGGCCGGTGTCGGTCCGGCCGCCCTGCGCGATGCAGCGGCCGGCGGCGACGCCAAGGCACTGTTCGAGATCGGCTCGCGCTACGCCGAGTCGCGCGGCGTCAAGGAAGACATGGCAGCGGCGGCCAAATGGTACGAGAAAGCTGCCGATCTCGGTTTCGCACCGGCAGAATACCGCATCGGCAATTTCTACGAGAAGGGCATCGGCGTCGCACGCGACATCAAAAAAGCGAAGACCTGGTACCAGCTTGCCGCAGAGCAGGGCAACGCCAGCGCCATGCACAATCTGGCCGTGCTGTTTGCGATGGCGGCGGATGGCGTGACCGACAATGAATCGGCAGCGCGCTGGTTCCAGGCGGCGGCGGACCTCGGCGTCAAGGACAGCCAGTTCAATCTCGGCATCCTTGCGGCGAAGGGCGTCGGCATGAAGCAGAACCTCGAGGAGAGCTACAAATGGTTCGCGCTCGTCGCCAAGACCGGCGACAAGGATGCGGCGGCCAAGCGCGACGAGATCGCCAAAGCCCTGAGACCCGAGCAGCTGGAGCGTACGCGTGCCGCGGCCGAGCTGTGGAAGGCCAAGCCGCTCGATCCAGCCGCCAATTCGGCCGACATTCCTGAATCGTGGCAGGACGGCACACCGCAGACGACGGCCGGCATCGACATGAAGAAAGCGGTCCAGAACATCCAGCGCATCCTCAACAAGAACGGCTACGAGGCCGGCAATCCCGACGGCATGATGGGCCGGAAAACCAAGAACGCGATCATGGCCTTCCAGACCGACAACGACATGAAGGCAACCGGCGCGATCGACGAAAAGCTGGTCAAGGCGTTGCTCGCGCGCAAATAACGGCGGATGCGTCGTTTCCGCGACGCCCTTGCCACAGATTTGCCTGTTAACTGATTGAGTTGTTTTTTGTTTCGGCGGTGCGACGAAGTTTGACTTCACCGCCCGGCCGGCGCAAGAACGAGATAGCCTTCTGACGCAAAATGCCCGCAACGGTTGCATTCGCCAGGAGGCAAACTGATCGAGACTGACGGGTGGGCATCTATCTCCCGATCGCGGAAATTTCCGTTAACGTCTTCGTGCTGCTGGCCATGGGCGCAGCGGTGGGTTTCCTGTCGGGCATGTTCGGCGTGGGCGGCGGCTTTCTCATCACGCCGCTGCTGATCTTCTACAACATACCGCCCGCGATTGCGGTCGCCACCGGCGCCAACCAGGTCATCGCTTCCTCCTTCTCCGGCGCCCTGTCGCACATGAAGCGCGGCACGCTCGACTTCAAGCTCGGCGGCGTGCTTTTGGCCGGCGGCATCGTCGGCTCGACCGGCGGCATCTATGTCTTTGCGTTCCTGCGCCGACTCGGCCAGCTCGATCTGTTCATCTCGCTGCTCTATGTCGTGCTGCTCGGCACTGTCGGCGGGCTGATGCTGGTCGAGAGTATCAATGCGCTGCGCGTCACCCGCAGCGGCGCCGCACCGGTGTTGAAGAAATCCGGCCAGCACAACTGGATCCACCGTCTGCCGCTGAAGATGCGGTTCAGGGCCTCGAAGCTCTTCGTCAGCGTCATTCCGGTGCTTGGGCTGGGCGCGGCGATTGGCTTCCTATCGTCGATCATGGGCGTCGGCGGCGGCTTCATCATGGTGCCGGCCCTGATCTACCTTTTGAAAGTGCCGACCAACGTCGTCATCGGCACCTCGCTGTTCCAGATCATCTTCACCTCGGCTTACACCACGCTGGTCCACGCCACCACCAACCAGACGGTCGACGTCATGCTCGCCTTCCTGTTGATGGCAGGCGGCGTCGCCGGCGCACAATATGGCGCCAAGGCCGGTCAGAGGCTGCGGGGCGAACAACTCAGGGCGCTGCTGGCGCTGCTTGTGCTGGCGGTCGCCATCCGGCTCGCCATCGATCTTTTCGTCACGCCTCCCAATCTCTATTCGCTGTCCGGCGTGGGCCTGAGCTGATGGCTGGCTTGAGGACGCTCGCGGCCGCCGCCTTGCTGTCGCTGCTGGCCGCGGCGTCAGCGGCGAAGGCACAGACGCCACTAACCGAAAACATCCAGATCGGCCTTTCCACCGACAATGTCTCGATTACCGCCGGCTTTTCCGGCGCCGACCTGACCATCTTCGGATCGCTGGAAAATGCCGATCCGCTTGTCGCACGGCAAGGGCGCTACGACGTGATCGTTGTGCTGGAAGGCCCGGCCCGACCGGTCGTCGTGCGCCGCAAGGACCGGGTGCTCGGCGTCTGGGTCAATCTGGAGTCGGAGACCTTCGAAAACGTACCTGTCTCCTATTCTGTGGCGACGACGCGGCCGCTGCAGGACGTCACCGATCCGAACAGCTACAAGCAGCTGTCGCTTGGCGCCTCCAACCTCTATTTGCAGCCGGCCGACGCCGAGGACAGCCCGGCGACAATCGAGGAGTTCACCGCCGCGCTGCGCGAGCGCAAGGCGGCAACAGGCCTCTACAGCGAGAATGTCGGCGGTGTGCAGTTCCTGTCGCAGAACCTGTTCCGCGCCACCGTCAGGCTCGCTCCCAACGTTCCGGTCGGCACCCACAAGGCGCGCGCCTTCCTGTTCAAGAGCGGCCTGTTCATCAAGGAAAGCTCCGCCCAGCTCGAAATCCGCAAGTCCGGTTTCGAACAGTCGATCTTCCGCGTCGCCCACGACTACTCCTTCCTCTACGGTGTCTTTGCCGTATCGCTGGCCATGCTGACAGGCTGGCTCGGAAGACTGGTCTTCAGGAAAGACTGAACTCTCGTAAAAGTGGTTTCCCTTTCCGAGGGTATGGGCTAGACCGCGATCCCCGGTCCGACCGGGCACGAGCTGCTGCTCCCCAAATCAGAATATAGGAACGCACGATGCGACCAGCATTTGCCGGTATCGACTTCGGCACTTCGAATTCCACCGTGAGCGTGGTCAGGAACGGGCAGCCGCGGCTGGTGGCCTTGGAAGACGGCCAAGTCACTCTGCCCAGTGCGGTGTTCTTCAATTTCGAGGACAACCGCACCTATTTCGGGCGACGCGCCATCGCCAACTATACGGACAGTATCGAAGGCCGCCTGATGCGCTCGCTGAAGAGCGTTCTCGGCAGCTCGCTCGCTCACGAAAAGACGCGCATCAAGGCGCGCTCGATCGGCTTCATGGAAATTGTCAGCCTATTTGTCGGCCACCTGAAAAAGAAGCTCGAAGAAAACGCCCTCGACACAGTCGAAAGCGTCGTAATCGGACGGCCGGTACAGTTCGTAGACGACGACGCCGGGGCCGACGCCGAGGCCGAGCACGAACTCGAAAATGCCGCTCGCGCTCAGGGCTTCAAGCACATCGCCTTCCAATTCGAGCCGATCGCGGCGGCACTCGACTACGAACAGAAGGTGACGCGCGAGGAACTGGCGCTGATCATCGACATGGGCGGCGGCACGTCCGATTTCTCGATCGTGCGGGTCTCGCCCGAGCGCGCCCGCTCGCTCGACCGCAAGGACGACATCCTGGCCAGCCGCGGCATCCACATCGGCGGCACCGACTTCGATCGGCTGCTGAGCATCGCCCATGTGATGCCTCAGCTCGGCTATCTGACGTCGACTAAGGATGGCAAGCGCAATCTGCCGGCGAGCTACTTCATCGACCTGGCGACATGGCAGCGCATCAACCTGGTCTATACCGCAAGGGCGATGACGCATCTTCGCCAGATCCGCTACGAGGCAGAGCGCGCAGACCTGGTCGACCGCTTCATCCACATCGTCGAGCATCGTTACGGCCACGCGCTGGCGGCGCTGGTCGAAAGGGCCAAGATCGAGCTGACGGATCGATCGTCGGCCGGTATCGAGGTCGCGCTACCGGAGGTGAGGTTCACGGCAGAGATCACGCGCGAAGGTCTCGAAGCCACTATCGCTCGGGATATTGAGCGCGTTGCAGGTACCGTCGAGCAGACCGTCCGCGACGCGCAGGTGAAGCCCTCCGACATCACGGCGGTGTTCCTGACCGGCGGATCGACCGCGATCCCGCTGGCCAGGCAGCAGATCCTGGCTCTGGTGCCGCAGGCGTCGGTTATCGAAGGCGATGTGTTCGGCTCAGTCGGGCTTGGGCTGGCGCTCGACGCACAGCGGAAGTTCGCCTGATCGGCTTAAAGCGGCGCGGCTCTCTCAGCTTTGCCGCCGAGATGCGCCTTGAGCGCCATCTGGGCCAGGCTTGGCTGCCGGTCGCGATGCGTGATCATGGCAAATTCGCGCTTCGGCAGATCGATCGGCACGGAACGCAGACTGCCTTCGGCGACCGCGCGCGCGACGACGAGTTCCGAAATGATGCTGGCGCCGGCGCCGGCCTCGACCGCCTGGCGAATAGCCTCATTGCTCGGCAATACCAGGAATATCTGTAGGTCCGCGAACGAAATCCCGTCGCGTCGGGCAAGGTCCTCCAGCGCCTCGCGCGTGCCCGACCCGCCTTCGCGAATGATCCAGCGAAGCCCGCCAAGGTCGGGATGCCCAGGCGAAACTTCCGCGATCTCAGGGTGCGAGCGCGCCACGACCAGCATCATGCGATCGATATCGACCTTGGCACGCCGCAAAATGTCGGATTCGGTGCGCCCCTCGACCAGGCCAAAATCGGCTGCGCCATCAAGTACATTGGTCTCGACCTGCCTGGTGTTGCCAATGCTCACGCTCAGCCTGACGGCAGGATAGGCTTCGTGGAAAGAAGCGAGCCGGCGCGGCAGCCAATAGCTGGCGATGGTCTGGCTGGCAGCGATCGAGAGACTGCCTGATATCGTCTGCGAGACATGCTCCAGCACGTTGTGGGCGGCCGCCGCCCGCTCGAGAACCGCCTTGGCCTCCGGCAGGAACCGGCGTCCGGTCTCGGCGAGCTCGATATTGCGGCCCACTCGGTTGAACAACTGCACGCCGTGCTGCTGTTCGAGCGAGCGGATGGCGGCGGACGCGGCCGACTGTGAAATGCCTAACAAGTCGGCCGCTTTGGTCATGTGCCCCCGTTCGGCGACGGCGACGAAGATCCGCAATTGGTCCAGAGTCATGCCAGCATTAAGAAGCAAATCCGATTGGAATTACAAGAGCAAGTTGTTAGACAGATTGATTGCTTTGTTCTAAATTTTAGCCCGAAATTGGAAAAAAGTCGCGCCAGAACAGTCGAGGGTAGAAATTGGTGAGGCTGTTCAAATCCGTGTTTACGCACTGGACCCGCAGCCTGCGGTGGCGGCTCGTCGGTGAACGCTATCGGCCGGAACAGCATTACATGCGCGGCCCAGGCCCGAAGACGAGAGCCAAGGCCGCGGAACGCAACAACATCGCCGGATCATGACCAACAAACCGCTGCGCGGCGCCAACTCAGCACCATCCCAACGGCCGCTTGCCGATACGCGCGCGCCCGCCGAAGGCGACGGCGTCGATACTTCGCCTGATGTCTCCGACAGCATCGCCAAGACCACCTGCTATATGTGCGCCTGCCGCTGCGGCATCGACGTCCACATCAAGGACGGCAAAGTCCGCTACATCAACGGCAACAAGGACCATCCGGTCAACCGTGGCGTGCTGTGCGGCAAGGGCAGCGCCGGCATCATGCAGCACTACAGCCCGGCTCGGCTGAAGAAGCCGCTGCTGCGCACCGGCCCGCGCGGCTCGGGTGAGTTCCGCGAGATCGAGTGGGAGGAAGCTTTGTCGATCGCGACGAAGCGGCTTTCGAATATCCGCCGAACCGATCCGAAGAAACTCGCCTTGTTCACCGGGCGCGACCAGTCGCAATCGCTGACCGGCTGGTGGGCGAGCCAGTTCGGCACACCGAACTTTGCCGCCCATGGCGGCTTCTGCTCGGTCAATATGGCGGCCGGCGGCCTCTACACGATCGGCGGCTCGTTCTGGGAGTTCGGCGAGCCCGACTGGGACAACACCAAATACTTCATGCTGTTCGGGGTTGCCGAGGATCATGATTCCAATCCGATCAAGATCGGTCTCGGCAAGCTCAAGGCACGCGGCGCCAAGGTGGTCTCGATCAATCCCTGCCGCACCGGCTACAACGCGATTGCCGACGACTGGATCGGCATCCGGCCCGGTACCGACGGCCTGTTCGTGTTTGCGCTCGTCCACGAATTGCTTAAGGCCGGCCGTGTCGATCTCGACTACCTCTTGCGCTACACCAACGCCCATCTTCTCGTCATTCAAGAGCCTGGTGCTGCCGATGATGGGCTGTTCATGCGCGACGGCGACGGCAATCCGCTGGCTTGGGACAGGGGGGCAAAGATGCCAGTCAATGCCAGTGACGCCGACGCGAAGCCCGCACTGACCGGCAGCTTTCTCGTCGACGGCCGCCGTTGCGTGCCGGTCTTCCAACTCGTCGCCGACCGCTATCTGGATGAGAGCTATTCACCCGAGGCGGTCACTGACCGGTGCGGCATCTCCGCCGATACCATCCGCAGGATCGCCGCCGAACTCGCTCATGTCGCCTTCGAACAGCAAATCGAATTGCCGGTGGCGTGGACGGACTGGGCCGGCCGCCGGCACGAGACCATCAAGGGCCGACCGGTGTCGATGCATGCGATGCGCGGCATCTCGGCCCATTCGAACGGTTTTCACTCTTGCCGCGCCATTCATCTGCTTCAGGTGCTTCTCGGCACGGTGGACGTGCCGGGCGGCTTTCGCTTCAAACCGCCTTATCCACGGTCTGCACCGCCGGGTCCGAAGCCAGCCGGCAAGAATGTGAAGCCGATGACGCCGCTCGAGGGCATGCCGCTCGGTTTTGTCTGCGGACCGGGGGACCTGCTGATCGACGAAGGCGGCAAACCGATCCGTATCGACAAGGCCTACTCCTGGGATGCGCCGCTGGCCGCACACGGGCTCATGCACACGGTTATCCGTAACGCCTGGGCCGGCGATCCCTACACGATCGACACTCTGTTCATGTACATGTCCAACATGGCTTGGAACTCGTCGATGAATACCGTCGAGACGATGGCCATGCTGACCGATATTGATGCGTCGGGTGAGTACACGATCCCGTTCATCATCTATTCCGACGCTTATTATTCCGAGACCGTACCTTTTGCCGATCTGGTGCTGCCGGACACGACCTATCTCGAGCGTCATGACTGTATCAGTTTGCTCGATCGGCCGATCAGCCACGCCGACGGGCCGGGCGACGCCATCCGCCATCCCGTCGTCGAGCCGGATCGCGACGTCAGGCCGTTCCAGACGGTGCTGATCGAACTCGGCGCGCGGCTCAGCCTGCCCGGCTTCGTCGACGACGATGGTTCCGCCAAATACCGCGACTATGCCGACTACATCGTCAATCACGAGCGCACGCCAGGTGTCGGTCCGCTCGCCGGCTGGCGCGGCAAGGACGGGGCCTCGGTCGGCAAGGGCGACGTCAATCCCGACCAGTTGCAGCGCTACATCGATAATGGCGGCTTCTGGCACCAGGATTTCGCCGCCGATCAGCGCTACTACAAGATGGCCAACCGCTCCTATCTCGAATTCGCCGAGAGCATGGGCTTCATCCCGAAGGCCGAGCCGATCGTCTTCCAACTCTATTCCGAGCCGATGCAGCGCTTTCGCCTTGCGGCGCGCGGCCATGGCGGGGTGCTGCCGCCGGAGGCGGAGCGCAGCCGTATCGAGACCTATATGGATCCGCTGCCGTTCTGGTACGCGCCCTTCGAAGAGGCTGCAGTCGATAGCCAAGCCTATCCGCTCCACGCGCTGACGCAGCGGCCGATGCACATGTACCATTCCTGGGGCGCGCAGAATGCGTGGCTAAGGCAGATCACCAGCCAGAACCGGCTGTTCGTGCACAATCGGACCGCCGCCAGCCTCGGGCTTGTCGATGACGACTGGGTGTGGATCGAGAGCATCAACGGCAAGGTCAAGGGGCAGATCAGCCTGATCGACGGCGTCAACGCCGATACGGTGTGGACCTGGAACGCGATCGGCAAACGGCGCGGCAGCTGGGGGCTCAAGGATGACGCGGCCGAATCCAATCGCGGCTTCCTGCTCAACCACATCATCGGCGACCAGACCTCTGCCGATGCGAATGGCAAACGCTATTCGAATTCCGATCCTGTCACCGGCCAGGCGGCATGGTTCGACCTGCGCGTGCGCATCGTCAAATGCGCGGCCGAGGAAGCTGGCTTCACCGAGCCGCAATTCGAGCGGTTCCGGCAGCCGCCACACTTCGAGCCCTCGCCCGACAAGCTCAGTTTCGGCGCCGAATTCCGTCGGGAGAGAGAAGCTGCCGAATGACTTGCCTTCCCGCCCACACCGACAAAAAGCTCGGCCTGGTCATCGACCTCGACACCTGCGTTGGTTGCCAGGCCTGCGTCACCGCCTGCAAGGAATGGAACACCGGCGGCCATATGGCGCCGCTAACCGACATCGACCCCTATGGCGGCAATGTCGACGGCGTCTGGTTCAACCGCGTGCACAGTTATGAGCACATGACCGAGATGGGTGGGCGCACGGTCAATTTCCCGCGCTCCTGCCTGCACTGCGAGACACCGGCGTGCGTCACGGTCTGCCCGACCGGCGCCTCCTACAAACGGGCGTCGGATGGCATCGTGCTGGTCGACGAGGACAAATGCATCGGCTGTAAATTGTGCAGCTGGGCCTGCCCCTACGGCGCGCGCGAATTCGACACGGATGTCGGCGTGATGAAGAAATGTACGCTGTGCGTCGACCGCATCTATAACGACAATCTGGCGGAGGAAGACCGCGTGCCGGCCTGCGTTGCCGCCTGCCCGACCAGCGCGCGGCATTTCGGCGATCTGGGCGATCCGGCATCGGCTATCTCGCAACTGGTGGCGGAGCGCGGCGGTGTCGACCTGATGCCGGAGATGGGCTACAGGCCGACCAACAAATATCTGCCGCCACGCGCCCACACCAATCGCGCCGCATCGGTGCCGGCACAGGCGCTCCAGCCGATGCGAGCCGAAGGCGGTTTCCTTGGCTGGGTCGACCGCATGCTTTCGAACTGACCCGCGCCTTCATGCATCCAGCCTTCTCCGTCGTCTTTTTCACCACCGCCACGGGCGCCGGTTACGGCCTGCTCGCGCTGCTTGGCGTGTTGGCCGGACAGGGCTTTATCCCGCCCGATTTCTGGCTTGGCCTCACCGGCATGGGGCTGTCGCTCGGCCTGATCTCGGCAGGCCTGCTGTCCTCGGCCGGCCATCTCGGCCGGCCCGAACGCGCCTGGCGTGCCTTCTCGCAATGGCGTAGCTCATGGCTGTCGCGCGAAGGCGTTGCCTCGGTCGCCACCTTCGTGCCGGCGGGACTGTTCGGTATTGGCTGGGTGGTCCTCGGCCGTACGAGCGGCTGGGTGGCTGTCGCCGGGCTGCTCGCTGCCATCGGCGCGGTCGCAACCGTCTGCACCACCGGCATGATCTACGCGTCGTTGAAGCCGATCGCCCAATGGCACAGCCGCTTCACCCTGCCCGGCTATCTGATCTTTTCGGCGATGACCGGCAGCGTACTGCTCAACGCCCTGCTGCAGGGATTTGCGGCAGGCTCGAATATGCTTCTGGCGGCTGCCCTGTTGCTGACCGCGCTTGGCTGGGGTTTGAAGCTGGCGACCTGGCGATACAATGATAGGCTGGAGATCCCGACCAATGCCAACACCGCAACCGGGCTTTCCGGCGGCACGGTGCGGTCGATGGAATGGCCGCATACCGAGGAAAACTATCTGCTCAAGGAAATGGGCTTTCGCATCGCACGCAAGCACAGCGCAAAGCTGCGGCTGATCACCCAGGCTCTGGCCTTTGCCTTGCCCGCTTTGCTGCTGATTGCGGCGTTTGCCTTGCCGTGGCCCTTTGCGGCGGCTTCGTCGATACTCTCCGCAATCGCCCAACTCGCCGGCATGCTGGTGGAGCGCTGGCTGTTCTTCGCCGAGGCCAAGCACACTGTTACCCTCTATTACGGACGATAGGGCAGCTCAGCCCGGCCTGAGCATCGAGTGGGAAATCGCGAAGATGCGCTCAGTGCCAAGCATATAGGCCATCAGCGTTTCGCGGCGGAACAGCCCGGCATAGGCGCGGTCAAGGAGATTGAGCGAACCGGTGTAGGCGCCGAAGGCCGGCATGATCATGCGGCCGCCATCGCCGGCAAAGCAGCGCCGCCGCACCGAACGGCCTTGCTGGACGATGCGGGCGCAAGGATGCAGATGGCCTGATATCTCGCCCTCCACCCTTACCGCCGAAGGCTCGTGCCGGAAGAGCAGAGAGCCGATGGCCAGCTCGCGCACGGTGTCGCCCGGCAGGTCAGCCGGTGCTTCCGGGTCATGATTGCCGGCGACCCAGAACCAGTCGCGCCCAACCATCAGCCCTTCCAGCCTTTCGCGAAAGCTTGCGTGCATGCGCGCGGCGCCGCCGCCATCGTGAAAACTGTCGCCCAGGCTGATGACTATCGCAGGCTGATAATCGGCAATCACCGTCTGCAGCCGGAGCAGCGTGGCGCCGGTATCGTAAGGCGGAACCAGCGTGCCGCGCCTGGCCAGTGAGGAGCCTTTTTCCAGATGCAGGTCGGATACGGCCAGAAGCCGGAATTCGGGAAAATAGAGCACGCCGCGGCGGTCGCAGATCGCGCGTTCGCCAGCGATACGGACGGCGCCCGTATCCGCCAGAGTCGCAGCCATTGCCAGCGCCACAGTCATTTCGTCCCCATGGCCTCCTCGACCAGCGTGGCTGCATCCATCAGCAGCGTCTCATCGGCCTCGCCGTGCACCGGCATCTTGCCGATCTCAAGCATGATCGGCACGGCGAGCGGCGATATCTGCTCGAGATTCTTATGCATGATTCGACCTTGGACGCGCGAGAGCATCTCGGCAAGTCTGCTGACATCCAGCAGACCGGTCGCGGCATCGGCCCGCGTCGCCTGCAAAAGGATGTGGTCGGGCTCATGGCTGCGCAGCACGTCGTAGATGAGGTCGGTCGACACGGTCACCTGGCGGCCGCTCTTCTCCTGGCCCGGGTGGCGTTTCTCGATCAATCCCGAGATCAGCGCGCAATTGCGAAAGGTGCGCTTCAACAGCCAGCTGCCGGCGAGCCAGGCTTCGAGGTCGTCGCCCAGCATATCTTGATCGAAGAGCGCAGCCAGCGACGGTTTCTTCGCCCTGAACATGTGACCCATATCGGCCAGCGACCATATGGCAAGCGCATAATCGGTGGCGACGAAGCCGAGCGGCCTGGCTCCCGCCCTGTCGAGGCGGCGGGTCAGCAGCATGCCCAGCGTCTGGTGCGCCAGCCTGCCCTCGAACGGATAGGCCACCAGGTAGTAGCGGTTGCCGCGCGGAAAGGTCTCGATCAGCAGATCGTCGCGTTTCGGCAGCACCGACTTGTCGGCCTGGAAACGTAGCCAGTCGGCGACCTGCTCCGGCAGCTTCTTCCAGCGCTGCGGATCGTCCAGCATGGCGCGCACCTGTTCGGCTAGGTACGTCGAAAGTGGGAATTTGCCGCCGCCATAGTACGGCACCTTGGCGTCGCTGCCCGGCGCGTTCGAGACGAAGCACTCACTCTCGCGGATGCCCTCGAAGCGCAGCACCTTGCCGGCGAACATGAAGGTGTCGCCGTGCGTCAGCGTTTCGAGGAACGCCTCCTCGATCTTGCCAAGAACCCGACCGCCACGCGAAGCCGCGCCTCTGCTGCCGGCCTGGACGTAGCGCACGTTGAGCGCCGGCACTTCAATGATGGTGCCGACATTCAGCCGGTATTGCTGAGCGACGCGAGGATTGGACACCCGCCACAGCCCGTCCTTGTTGAGACGAATACGGGCGTAGCGTTCGTAGTTCTTCAGCGCATAGCCGCCGGTGGCGACGAAATCGATGACGCGATCGAATGTCGGCCGGTCGAGATCGGCATAGGGTGCTGCCGTTCGCACTTCCTCGAACAGCGCATCGGCCTGGAACGGCGCACCGCAGGCGCAGCCCAGCACGTGCTGCGCCAGCACGTCGAGCCCGCCATTGACCAGCGGCGGCGTATCCTGGGCGCCCAGATAATTGGCGTCGAGCGCCGCCCTGCATTCCAGCACCTCGAAGCGATTGGCCGGGATCAGGATCGCCTTCGACGGCTCGTCCATACGGTGGTTGGCCCGACCGATGCGCTGTGCCAGCCGGCTGGCACCTTTCGGCGCGCCGACATGGACGACCAGGTCGACGTCGCCCCAGTCGATGCCGAGGTCGAGCGTCGAGGTGGCGACGATGGCACGCAAGGCGTTCTCGCCCATCGCTTTCTCGACGCGCCGGCGCTGGGCGACGTCGAGCGAGCCATGGTGTAGCGCGATCGGCAAGGTGTCCTCGTTGACCCGCCACAACTCTTGGAACAGCAGCTCCGCCTGGCTGCGCGTGTTGACGAACAGCAGGGTTGTCTTGTGGCGCTTGATCTCGTTGTAGATCTCCGGCGTTGCGTAGCGGGCCGAATGTCCCGCCCACGGCACGCGCTCCTCCGAATCGAGAATGGAGATCTCGGGCTTGGCGCCGCCAATGACGACGATCAGTTCGGCCATCGGCCCCGGTGGATTCTGGCTGACCAGCCAGCGCCGCAATTCGTCGGGCTCGGCGACCGTCGCCGACAGGCCGATCATCTGCAGGGCGGGCACAAACGAGCGCAGCCGGGCCAGGCCAAGCGACAGGAGGTGCCCACGCTTCGAGGTCACCAGCGAATGCAGTTCGTCGAGTACGACATAGCGCAGGTCCTCGAAGAAGCGCCTGGCGTCGGGCGCGGCAATCAGCAGCGCCAATTGCTCGGGCGTGGTCAGCAGAATGTCGGGCGGCGCCAGCTTCTGCCGCTGGCGCTTGTGTGCGGGCGTATCGCCGGTGCGCGTCTCGACAGTAACCGGCAGCCCGATCTCTTCGACGGGTTTGCCGAGATTGCGCTCGATGTCGACGGCCAGCGCCTTCAACGGCGAGATGTACAGCGTGTGGATGCCGCGATGCGCCTGCCCTGGCCTTCTCCTTGGCCGGCCGGCCAGTTCGGTCAGCGATGGCAAGAACCCGGCCAGCGTCTTGCCGGCGCCGGTCGGGGCGATCAGCAATACCGACTGCCCGCCCTGAGCCTTGGCCAGCAATTCGATCTGATGGGCGCGCGGCGACCAGCCTTTTTCCGCAAACCATTTGACGAATGGCTCGGGCAGGACGACGGCGGCTTTCTGTTCGGCAAGGCGCGGCTGCTCTGTCACGCGTCAGAGGTAGCGCGGCGGCGCGCGATCGCCAAGCAGAATAAGAACAAAAGGTGATCGATTCGCGTTACGGCCGGCGAAACCCCGTCGGACCGCCATAGAGATAGCCGATACGGGCGATCGCTTCGCTCAGTCCTTCACGCGATACCAGCATGGTGTGGCCATTGGCGTGGATTATCGTCTCGGCGTCGGTCATGATAGCGACGTGGCCTTTCCAGAACACCAGGTCGCCGCGCTGAAGCCCGGAAAAGTCCGGCCCCGGAACGAGCGGCTCGCCGATGGTTGCCGCCTGCATGTCGGAATCGCGCAGCACCTGCCTGCCGGCCATGCCCATCGCCAATTGCACGAGACCGGAACAGTCGATGCCGAAGCCCGAGGCGCCGCCCCACAAATAAGGCGTGCCGAGAAAGCTCTCGGCAACAGCAACGTAGTCGGCGGCCGCCTCGGCGACAGGCCTGAGATGACCCGAGATGACCGCTTGACCGGACGGCAACAGCGCATAATGCGTGCCGCGTGTTTCGGCTGAGCCCGTCACCGTCACCAATGATCCCATCGACAATTGCCCGCTCACCGGAAAGCGCAAGTCGGGTCCTGGATAGAGAAAGGTGCGCGGCACCGAAACGATATGGGTCGGCGCATGGTCCCGAGCGCCCAACGCCGTGTCGGCGACATAGCCGACATAGCCGTCGCATTCGCCCTGGATCCAGGCCCAGCCTTCTGCGTCCTCGAAGACGAGAATGTCATCGCCGAACAGAAGCTGTGTGTTGACACCGGCATTCGGCCGTGGCGCCTTGCGGATGTCGGCCACGGAAGCGGTGATGCGAGCCGGCCGGCCGGCGACGAACCGGTCGGCGGCGACCTCGCCTCTCAGCCTGGCATCGGCGAGATCGGAGCGGAAGGCATGGAGGCGGGCATCCCTGGCGGTCAAATCGGCAACTCGTTCAAATGGACAATTTGGTCAAATCGGCAGCTCTTGGGCTCTGGCAATGATAACATCGCCGAAGCGTTCGACAAAGAGCGCACCTTCGACTGTGCGCCTGACCAGCACGTTGCGCTTGTCGAGCTCGTCGCGGTGGCGCGACACCAACTTCAGCGCCCCCATCGTGTCGAGCGCACGGGTGATCACCGGCTTGGTGACATTGAGGCGGGCAGCCAGACCGCGCACCGTGTGCGGCGGCGGATCGAGATAGATGGTGAACAGGATCGCCGTCTGGCGCATGGTGAGATCGGGTGCGTCGTCGCGCACCTGCGACAGCACCACCTGCTGCCACAGTCGCAAGGCCTGACTTGGACGCATGATAATCGACATCCGTCCAGCATGACGGAAAATTGTTTCGGTTCCGTTTCAGTCAACACCTTCGTCGGCTATGCCGAGACATCATCCGCCGAAGCGGTTCGAAATGACACGCTCCAGCGCCCGGATGCCTTGCGCCTCGCCGCCGGCAAGGCCGTGCGGGCGGTCCGACGGGTTCCAGGCGAAGATGTCGAAATGCGCCCAGCTGGCGGTCTTTTGGACGAAGCGCTTCAGGAATAGCGCCGCGGTGATCGAGCCGGCGAGACCATCCGACGTGACGTTGTTGATATCGGCAATTTTCGACGCCAGCTTGGCGTCATAGGGCTTCCACAACGGCATGCGCCATAGCGGATCCTCGACCGCAACGGAGGCGTCCGCCAGCTCGGATGCAAGCGCCTCGTCACCGGTGTAGAAGGGCGGCAGGTCGGGGCCGAGCGCAACACGGGCAGCGCCTGTCAGTGTTGCCATATCGACCAGCATCTGCGGCTCCTCGTCGTCGGCCAAGGCTAAGGCGTCGGCGAGGACCAGCCGCCCTTCAGCGTCGGTGTTGCCGATTTCGACGGTGATGCCTTTGCGGCTCACCAGCACATCGCCTGGACGGAAGGCGTTGCCGGCTATCGAATTCTCGACAGCGGGGATGAGCACGCGCAGCCGGACCTTCAGCCTGGCGGCCATGATCATGGAAGCGAGGCCCAGCACGTTGGCAGCGCCGCCCATGTCCTTCTTCATCAAAAGCATGCCCGAGGACGGCTTGATGTCGAGGCCGCCTGTGTCGAAGCAGACGCCCTTGCCGACCAGCGTTATCTTGGGGGCATTCTTCGGCCCCCAAATCATGTCGATCAGGCGCGGCGCGTCGGCCGAAGCGCGACCGACGGCATGAATCATCGGAAAGTTGGCGGCGAGAAGATCGTCGCCCTTGGTCACCGATATTTCAGCCTTGTGCGTCGCGGCCAAGGTCCGGGCGGCATTCTCCAGCTGGCCGGGACCCATATCGCTGGTCGGCGTGTTGACCAGGTCGCGTGCCAGGAAAACGCCATCGGCGATGCGTCTGACGCGAGCGGCGTCGGCGCCGGACGGCAGCGCGAAGCGAAGCGTCCTGCCGGGCTTCTTGCCATAGCGGGTGAAGACATAGCCGCCGAGTGCCAGCGCGAGTGCCGTAAGCTCCGGCTTGGCCGGTGCGGACGCAAGACGCCACTCGCCTTCGGGCAAGGCTCTCGCCAGTGCCCCGACGGCCATTGCACCCTCGTCGTCGCCGGTGCCGAACAGGGCTCCGGCAATCGCACCGTTGTCGCCAGGCACAACCAGCGTCCTGCCGGCCTCGCCGGAAAAGCCGTTGGCCTTGGCCCAGGCGACTGAGGATGGCTCAAGGCCCGCCGCCGCCTGCGCATCCTTCGCCACCAAATGGACCGGCAGCGCATTGCTCAATTTTTTCTCGACGAGTTCAACAGGCATTCGCTGGTCTCCGGCTTCTGAGTCGGCATTTCTTAACTCTCCGTTAGGGTTAACAGAATATTTCTGCGGGAGGGAAGATGACCACGCAAATGGTCACGCGCATGAACGGAGCCCTGGTGCCGATGCCGACCGACCGCAGGATGAACGCCAGCGCAAATAGGCTGATCACCACGGCGTTGATGATGGTGCTTGCCGCAAGCGTCGCTGGCTGCGGAACCAGCAAATTGACGACTGGCTCGATTTCTCGCCCAAGCGGCAAGCCGCTGGAAACAATGTCGGCGGGCGAACTGCACAACGCCACGATGGCGCTCGGGCAGTCCTACTCGAAAAGCCCCAACGACAAGCGGATCGCGACAAACTATGCCGCGGCGTTGCAGATGGACGGTGACGCCGACCAGTCGCTTGCGGTGATGCGCAAGCTGGCGATTGCCTTGCCGAAGGACCGCGACGTGCTCGCCGCCTATGGCAAGGCGCTTGCCGCCAACGGACAGTTCGAGCCGGCTCTCGATGCCGTGCGCCGCGCCCAGACGCCCGAATATCCTGACTGGAAACTTGTATCGGCGGAAGCTGCCATTCTCGACCAGCTCGGCCAAAAGGACGAGGCGCGTCAAGACTATCGCAAAGCGCTGGACCTCAAGCCGAACGAACCGTCGATCCTTTCCAATCTCGGCATGTCGTATGTGCTGGAAGGCGATTTGCGCACGGCCGAAACCTATATGCGCTCGGCCGCCCAGCAGCCGAATGCCGACAGTCGCGTCCGCCAGAACCTGGCGCTGGTCGTCGGTCTGCAAGGACGTTTCGACGAGGCCGAGAAGATCGCCTCACAAGAGCTGTCGCCGGAACAGGCGCAGGCCAACGTCGCTTACCTTCGCCAGATGCTGGCGCAGCAGAATGCCTGGAGCCAGCTCAAGGAGCAGGACAAGGCAAAGCCTGCCACCAACTGACCGCTTCGAGCGCCGAACCGGCGCGAGAATTCCGCAACACGTCAAACGCAAGGAGCCGCGCGACACCCGCAGCGCGGCTTTGAATCGTAGCAGCGTTTGTGGCGACGCCGCTTGGGCTACTGGCTGCTCGATTTCGGCTGGTCGCCAAAGATGCCGCGCTGACTCACCTGGATGCCGGCGGGACCCAGAATGATGGCGAACAGCACCGGCAGGAAGAACAGGATCATCGGCACGGTAAGCTTCGGCGGCAGCGCGGCCGCCTTCTTCTCGGCGGCATTCATGCGCATGTCGCGGCTCTCAGCGGCAAGCACGCGCAGCGCATGCGCCACGGGCGTACCGTAGCGCTCGGCCTGAACCAACGCCTGGGACACCGACCTGACGGATTCGAGGCCAGTGCGGCTTGCAAGGTTCTCGTACGCCTGCTTGCGCTCCTGCAGATAGGAAAGTTCGGCATTGGTCAGGATGAATTCTTCCGCCAATGCCACCGATTGCGCGCCGATCTCATCGGCGACCTTGCGAAGCGCTGCTTCCACCGACATGCCGGACTCGACGCATATCAGCAACAGGTCGAGCGCGTCCGGCCACGCCATCTGAATCGACTGCTTGCGCTTGGTCGCACGGTTGTTGACGTAGAGCACCGGCGCGTAGAACCCCGCATAGGCAACCACGATGCAGACGAACAGCTTCACGAAAAGCGGCTGCTCGGGCAGTCCTCCAAGCACGAACAGATATATGGCCGCCAATGCAAAGCCGATGAAGGGCAGGACGAGGCGGAAAAAAAGGAAGCGCGTCAGCGGATTTTGGCCGCGAAAACCCGCCACTTTCAATTTCTGCAAGGTACCTTCGTCCGCCAGCGCACGCCTGAGATCCAGGCGATCGACAATATTGCGCATGCCGACCGACTGCTCTTCGCGCAGGCCCTTGCGGCGGCGGTCGGCTTCGACTGCCAGCCGCGCGCGCTGTTTGGCGCGCAGCTCATCGCGCTCCAGCGCCACGGATTTCATGCGCGCCTTGAGCTGGTTCCCGCCAAAGGCGGGCAGCAGCGTGAAGACCGTCGCAAACACCGCGATGCCGACCAGCAGTGCGATCAGCAGGGACGGGTCGGTGAGAGTTCTGATGACGTGATCGGTCATACGCGCGAATCCTAGACTTCGAAGTTCATCATCTTGCGCATTACCAGGATACCCATCGACATCCAGACGCCGGAACAACCGAGGATCAGATGGCCGGTGCTGGTGGTAAAGAGGGGCATGATGTAGTTCGGGCTCGTCAGATAGACGAGAAAGGCAACGACGAAAGGCAGCGCGCCGATGATCACGGCGGATGCCTTGGCTTCCATAGACAACGCCTGGACCTTGGCCTTCATTTTCTTGCGGTCGCGAAGCACGCGCGAAAGATTGCCCAGCGCTTCGGAAAGATTGCCGCCGGCCTGAGACTGGATCTGGATGACGATGCCGAAGAAGCTCGCCTCGGTGCACGGCATCGTTTCGGGCATGCGCATGGCCGCGTCGGGGATCGACAAACCCATTTGCTGCGAATCGACGATGCGGCGGAACTCGGTCTTGACCGGCTCGGGGGATTCATTGGCGATCAGGCGCACGGCGTCGTTCAGCGGCAGGCCGGATTTTACTGCACGCACGATGATGTCGAGCGCGTTCGGAAATTCGTTGAGAAACGCCTTGACGCGGCGTGCGCGGCGAAACGAGACGAACCAGCGCGGCAGACCCAAGACACCGACCAGCAGCGCAGCCGGCAAGACCAGCAGCGGTGCGCCGATGAAATAGACCAAAGCCGTCAAGACGACGCCGCAGACCGCCGAATAGACATAGAAGCGCTCAATCGAGACCTTCATGCCGGCCTGGCGGATTTGGATCTTCAGCGGTGGTTTCTTGACCAGGCTCTGGTTGGACTTTTGCTTTTGGTCGAGATCCTTCAGCGAATCCTGGACGGATTTGCGACGCTTGGCCGCTTCCGCCACGCGATCGCGCGAAGCCTTGACGACGGAACGATCCGTCTCGGCGGTCTTGATCGATTCAAGCCGCTTGCCGACCTGCTTCTCGGTGCTGATCCGATTGAACAGGAAAGCATAGGCCACTGCGCCGGCGCTGAAGCCGGCGAGCACGACGAATGCCAATACGGTGCTGTCAATCCCGAACATCGACCCTGGCCCCCACGCTTCCCGACGGATCAGTCAGCGCGTTTCTCCATCGCCTCGAGTGCAACGGCTAGGCGCTGCTCCTCGCCATAGTAGCGGGCGCGCTCCCAGAAATGCGGACGGCCGATGCCGGTCGACACGTGCTCGCCCAGCAACCTGCCGTTCGCATCCTCGCCCTTGATGTTATAGAGAACGATGTCCTGGGTGATGATGACGTCGCCTTCCATGCCGATCACCTCGGTGATGTGGGTGATGCGCCGCGATCCGTCGCGCAGGCGTGCAGCCTGTATGATCACGTCGACGGAGCCGACGACAATTTCGCGTACGGTTTTTTGCGGCAGCGTGTAGCCGCCCATGGCGATCATTGACTCTATACGGTTGAGGCATTCGCGCGGGCTATTCGAGTGGATCGTTCCCATCGAGCCGTCATGGCCGGTGTTCATCGCCTGCAATAGGTCGAACACTTCGGGTCCACGCACCTCGCCGACGATGATGCGCTCGGGCCGCATGCGCAGACAGTTCTTGACCAGGTCGCGCATGGTCACTTCGCCCTCACCTTCAAGGTTGGGCGGACGTGTTTCGAGACGCACCACATGTGGCTGCTGCAATTGCAGCTCAGCCGAGTCCTCGCACGTAATGACGCGTTCCTCGCGGTCGATATAGTTGGTCAGGCAATTGAGCAGCGTCGTCTTGCCGGAGCCGGTACCGCCCGAAATGACAATGTTGCAACGGACGCGGCCGATGATCTTGAGAATCTCGGCGCCTTGCGGCGAAATCGAGCCGAACTTGACCAGCTGGTCGAGCGTCAGCTTGTCCTTCTTGAACTTGCGGATGGTAAGGGCGGTGCCGTCGATGGCCAGGGGCGGTGCGATGACGTTGACACGGGAGCCATCAGGAAGACGCGCATCGCAGATTGGGCTTGATTCATCGACGCGGCGGCCAACCTGGCTGACGATACGCTGGCAGATGTTGAGGAGCTGCTGGTTGTCGCGGAAACGGATGCCGGTCTGCTCGACCTTGCCGTTGACCTCGATGTAGACGTTCTTGGAGCCATTGACCATGATGTCGGCAATATCGTCGCGGGCAAGCAGTGGCTCCAGCGGCCCGTAGCCCAAGACGTCGTTGCAGATATCCTCGAGAAGCTCTTCCTGCTCGGCGATGGACATCGCGAAGTTCTTGATCGCGATGATGTCGTTGACGATGTCGCGGATTTCCTCGCGCGCGCTTTCGGGATCGAGCTTGGCGAGCTGCGACAGATCGATCGTGTCGATGAGTGCGGAGAAGACCTGGCTTTTGGTGTCGTAATAGCTCTCGCTGCGCTCACGCTGAATCCTTTTCGGCTCCGGCGCCAATGGCGGCGGCTCGACCGCACGGCGAACCGCCGGCCCTGCAGGCGCGCCGGATGGCGGCAGCGCCCCGGGCCTGGCAGCTACCGCCGCTTCCACAGGGTTCGCGGCCGCCGGCGCGGCAGGTGCGGGTGCTGGCTGACGGAATTCCGGGATGGTCCGGTTGCCGTCGTCGCTGCCTCTTTTACCAAACATGATTGCTTACCAATTCCACCGCTGCGGCATCACTTCTTGTTGCGCGAAAGCTTGCCGAGCAGGTTGCCGAGGCCAGCCTTTTTCTTCACCTTGATTTCGCTGCGCCCCGTCAGCACATGGGCAATCTCGTTGATCGTGGCGACGACGGGGCTCTTGGCATCCATCTCACCGAGCATACGTCCGTTGTTGGCGGCATTTCCGAACAAAAGCGGCTCGAACGGGATGACCGACATCGGCGAAAGGCCGAGCGATTCGGAGAAATCGGACGGCGTAATCTCGGGACGTTTCGGCACACCGGCCTGGTTGATCACAAGCTTTGGCGCAGGATCGTTTGGACGAAGCCGCTTCAGCATGTCGACCAGGTTCTTTGTGTTTCGCAGATTGGCCAGTTCGGGCGTCGCCGTGATAACGATCTCGTCGGCCTTGACCAGCGTGTTCTTGGTCCAGCCGGCCCACACATGGGGGACATCGAGCACGAGGAGCGGCGCGCTACGCTGGGCTATGTCGATAAGCTGGGTGAAGGCGTCGGGCTCGAAATCGTAGACCCGCTCCAGGGTCGAAGGTGCCGCAAGCAGCGACAGGTGCTCGGCGCATTGGGCGAGCAGCCGGTCGAGATAGACCTCGTCGACGCGTTCCGGCGAGAAGACCGCCTCGGCAATGCCCTGCGCCGGGTCCTGGTCGAAATTGATGTTGGCCGTTCCGAAGGCGAGGTCGAGATCGGCGACAACCACTTCGGACTTGAAAAGGGACGACATGGCCCAAGCCACATTATGGGCTATTGTCGAGGAGCCGACGCCGCCCTTGGCGCCGATGAAGGCAATCGAGCGGCCGATCGGCTCAGCTTCCGGATCAACGAAGATCGAGGACACCACGCTGACGATGTCGGCCATCGATACCGGGGCGATGACATATTCGGAAATGCCCGAACGGATGAGTTCGCGATACAGGCCGACATCGTTGTAATGGCCGACAACCACCACCTTGGAGGTCGGATCGCAGTGCTCGGAGAGCTGGGCGAGTTGTTCCAGCAACAGCTTCGGCTCGCTGCGCGATTCAAGCAGGATCAGGTTCGGTGTCGGCGCAGACTGGTAGAATTCGATAGCGGTGGGGATGCCCCCCATATGCACCTTCAGATGGGCCTTGGCCATACGGCGATCCTCGCCAGCGCGCTCGACCGGATTGGCTACGCCTTCGGTCTCGCAGAACGCCTGGATCGAAATGCGCGGGATCGGCCGCAACGCCTGCATCGCGGCAATATCCTGCTCCGAGGTTTCGCCGCCTGCTACCTCTGTGTCATAGGCAAGATTGCTCATTGTCATCTCTTTCAGTGACTTGCGCGGCTTAGGTCTGTTGAGCCTCAACACTCGTTAATATTCGACTTCCGAATTGCCGAGGAGTTCGTCCGAAATTCCTCTGTCGCGATAGACGTCGATCACCGCGCTCCGATTTGCCGCGTCGATGGGAGTCTGTTTGCGCGGCCCGATCAGATCGGCCGGATTGGCCATCTGGGCGGCAAGGTTGTTTTGGTACGAACAGCCGAAATCGGCATAATGCTTGTTTTCCGAAGTCTCCAGAAGGTCTTCCGGCCAGCGCCCGCATTTGTCCGTCTGAGCCTTCACCGAGACGTAGGCGACACGGACCGGGGCGGACGCTTCGGCCGAAACGGATTGATAGGACCGCACGGCGATCCGCTTCCGGCTGATGCCGCTGGCTATGGCAAGCCTGGCGAAATCGCGGCCGGCCGCGGCCGCTGCGATTTCGTTAGCCGAGCCGCTCGGGACCTCAATCGTCAGCACCGGAGCCGCGCTCCTGTCGTATCCGTCCAGAAAGCCCAGGAGCGTGTCGCGCTGGAATCTGGTCATGCCACGGTCGCCGGCGCCGACCGGAAGGTCGATCTTCTGGATCTTCTCGGCGATGACGATCGGATGGGTGGTGCGATAGTCGTCCGGTATGGCACCGACCGTGACGCTGTCGCGATTGGCGCAGCCGGCCAGTGATGCCGCCATCACGACCGCCATGATGGGAACGGCGGGCCGCCAGATTCGCAAATGGACCGACCGCATCGCGGTGATCGCCTTTGTCTTCGATGCTGACTGAGACATGTCCGCTTCCCCGCTTACTTGTAGATGAAGCCGACAACGCCGTGATAACGGCCGTTGGGCTTGTCGGTCTGCATGGTGCCGTAGACGCGGTTGACGCGTCCAAGGAACATGGCGGCCCCGTCGCTGGCGGCGTTGAAATTGTCGTCAGGCTTGGCAAGGTCGTTGCGCGCCACCGGCTTCACCAGATAGGGCGTGATGATGATGACGAGCTCGGTCTCGTTGCGAACGAAATCCCTGCTGCGGAAGAGCGCGCCGAGCACTGGAATCTTTGTCAGGCCAGGCAAGCCGTTGACGGCTTGCCTGACATCGTCGCGGACGAGCCCGGCAATCATCATCGAGCCGCCCGAAGGCAGTTCCACCGTCGTGTCGGCCAAGCGTTTGCGAAGCGACAGGGCGTTCATGCCAAGGCTTTTTACGCCTTCGGAATAAGATACTGACCCTTCCGTTGTCGGCTCGGAGACCGACGTCCTGACTTTCAGGCTGATGCGGCCGGGAGACAGCACCACCGGCTGAAATTCCAGGCCAATACCATATTCGATCTTCTCGACTGAATAGGTTTTCAGACCTGTCTGGTTATCGTTGGAGACGGCTTCGGAAACGCCGGTCACCATGTTATATTCACCGCCGACCTTGAAGGTCGCCTTCTCGCCGGATACGGCCGTCAATGTTGGCTCGGCGAGAGTCTTCATGACGCCGGACTGTTCCATGGCGTTGATATAGGCCTGCAGCGTCGAGCTGCTGATAGAGAGGCCCGAGTTCGACAGCGACTTGCCTAAACCGGTGAAATTGTCGCTTAACGCGCTCCAGCTGATGCCGTTGCTGCTGCCGCTGCCGATCATGTTGACGCCGAGCTGCTTCATCACCGAGCGGCTGACTTCGGCAACCGTCACCTTGAGCGTCACCTGGTCGTCGCCGATAATCTGCAGCAGGTTGACGATCTTGCTGACGCGGCGCTCGGTGTCCGGATTGTTGATGTCGACGCCGGCATCGGCGGAGCCGCCGGCAGCGGTCTGCGAATATTGACCCGTGGTCGCTTCGCCGCCTGAGACGAAGATCTCCGCCAGGTCTTGCGCACGCTTGGCGTCCAGCGGAGTGTCAACGGTTCCGGTCAGAACGACATTGTCGTTCAGCAACTCGACCTTGATCTCCGATGACGGGATGAAGCGCTTGATATAGTCCTCCAGCCCGGCAACATCGCGTTCGACCGCCAGATCAAGGCTGACGATCTGTTCGCCATTCGGGCCAAAGACGAAGATGTTGGTCTCGCCGACCGCCTTTCCGAATAGATAGATGCGCCTGGCGGTGCGGGTCACCGCATCGGCTACCGCGGGGTTGGCAACGAGAATATCGTAGGCATCGCTCGGCAGGTCGATGACCACCGATTTGTTGAGCCCGAGCTTCACTCGCTGGGTGGCCGTCGAGGCTGTGACCCTGGCATTGTTCGCCGCATGGGCATCGAGAGTGCCATACGCATTCGTTCCAAGGAGAAACAGGCCGATCGCCGCAGCCAAGGTGACCGGCAGTTTGGTTTTTAGCTTCATTTCCTCGCCCCCACTTCGGAAACTTCGCCCGACTTGATCAACCGCACCGTTCCGCGCCGACCATTGCCGGAAACCAGGTAGTCGGCCTCCCCCACATTCTTGTCCTGGCTGTCCTTGATTGAGCGCAGTGCCAATGTCAGGCGATCCGCCATCTGCTGAGCGACGGTGATGATCTCGGACTGCTGCGGCGTCAGTTCCAGGGTGGCGGTCTGGCCGACCCTGGTCTTCTTGCCTTCCTCATCCTCCTGAATGGTCTGGTCGATCGCCAGGACGCGAATGTTCTTGAGGATAGTCTCGGTCGTGAAGCCCGGACTACCGCCATTGGCGGTATCGGCTCTGCGGGTCATGATGACGTCGACGAAATCGTTGGGAAGAATAAAGCCACCGGCCGAAGTGTCGGCCGAGATGCTTGTGGCGACAGCCCGCATGCCGGAGGGCAGGATCGACGACATGAAGCTTTGCCCCTCACCGATCAACTTCGAGCGCCGCAACGGCTCGCCGGCATACAGCGCCACGCGCGCGACGCCGCCCTTCAGCTTATCCAGCGCTTCAGGCTCGGCGGCGCGGGTGATGAAATTTGCGTTGATGCCGGCGGACGGCCATGACTCCCAGGAAATGTTGTTCTCTAGCGGACTGCCCATCGGAACATCGCCGGAAAGGACAAGCACGTCCTGCAGCGCGATCGCCGGCGCTTGGGGGCCGGAATCGACAACCGGAGGCGGCGGAGGCGCGACCATGTTCTTCGCGACATAGCCTGCACCTCCGGCCGCGGCTATCGCCACGCCTAGAATAATCAATCGGGATGCTGGCATCTGTCCGAACCTCGCCCTTGGCAAACCACCTGGCCAAGCCGGACTTTGCAGCGGCAATCGTCAAAACAAGGTTAATGTTATACTTACGATCGTGATTAATTTAACGTTTACATAAATTAGAGCGACCAAGCGCGGCCCGAAGGAAAGACGTCGCCAACTCGCCAGGCCCGGCGCAAACGGAGTAACGCAAATCAGCCCGCCAGCCTGGCGAGAGCCCAGGCCATTAACGGCGAGTCCGGATAGGTAAGCAGACCGCCAATGCCAAGCGCAATGCCGTACGGAACACCGGTCGCGTCATCGGCGAAATGGCGCAGGAACGGATTGTGGCTTGTGACGGCGGCAAGCAGCGATTTTCGATAGGCGAGAATGGCAAGCGTCAGCAAGCCGCCTATGAATGTCGAGGCGACGAGATATTCGATGAGATGGACATTCAGTCCCATCCACATGGCAGTGGCGGCCAGAAGCTTCGCGTCGCCGCCGCCCATGCCGCCAAGCGCGAACAGGCCGAACGTCACCGCGAGAACCAGGCCGGCGGCGGCGAAATGCCAGCCATAGGTGGCCCAATCCATGCCGGTCAAAGGCGCTACCAAGGCGAAGACAACCACAAGCAGCACAGGCACGCGATTGGCGATCGTCATCGACAGCATGTCGGAGATCGCGGCAAAAAGCATGCAGAACGGAAAGACGACGAAGATCACGGCTTCAAGCATGGACGCGCGCCTGTGGTCAAATTGTACCTGGCCTAACCTAGGCACATTCTATTAACGACTGATGAGACTTCAAAGTGTTTTGTTACTATAATGCAACAAGGGCCGCAACGGAGCGGCCCCTGTTCTTGAAAAGTGACTGGCCGCGTAGCTTAATTGACGCCGTTGACCTTGCTGGCGATCTTGTCGAACTTGGCGTTCAGCGCGTTGCCGAGCGAGCCGGCGCCAACCATGATGGCGAGCGCGATGAGGGCGGCGATCAGACCGTATTCGATAGCGGTCGCGCCGGATTCGTCCTTCACAAAACGTGCGATGAGGTTAGACATTCGAGCTCCTACTCCAGTTGTTACAGCACTTCCGTCAACTTCTCTTGATGGCTGATCGGATGCTGCGAATGTAAGCGGAAGCTGTTTCGATCGGCTTAATAAACAGGCTTACCGATTCCTTTCCCGCTTCGATGACATTGCGTAGTTAACCCAGGACTAAAATACCGGCCACTGGGTCCACAGGCTAACAAAGGGCGCAAAAGGCGCAATTCGGCAAAGAGGTTTGAGCCGTGCCTGCTAGCCCAATGCCGGTTCCGGCTTAATCCTGAACTCCAGCCGCTTAACGGTTGGTTCACCAATCTCGTTCATGTTCTGTTGAACAGTTTGTTGCCGGGGAGCGCCTCAATGGCCGGGCCGAGATCGTCATTTCCAATTGCCGTGGTTCTTGCCGCAGCGGCTTTCGCCGTTCCAGCCAAGGCAGGCGCCGGCATCGAGGTCACGATGAACCAGGCAAAGATCGTCAAATTGTCGCGCGCCGCCGATACGATTGTCGTCGGCAATCCGGCGATCGCTGACGCCTCCGTGCAGGACGCATCGACGATCGTACTGACCGGCAAGGGATTTGGCGTCACCAATCTTGTCGTCCTCGATCAGGAGGGCAACCCGATCGTCGATGAGCAAATAACGGTCGTGCGCCAGGCAGCGTCGTCGGTGCGCATCTATCGGCGTGCCGAAGTACAGACCATGTCCTGCGCGCCATATTGCGAAAGCTCGTACAAGAGCGATGCCGAGAAGGCCTCTGAGGCCGAGATGAGCGCCGGGCATTAGCTAGCCGACTTCTCCACCTTTGCGGGAACGCTTCGGTTATTGCCTGGTTAAGGCCTTTCCGCCGAATTTAACGGTCATTCCAACCGGACTTCAATCGGTTCCGACTAATGGTGGGATCCGATGCAGAACTGGAATCGGCGGGTAGAGGACATGAGCAAGGCAGGACGAGCAGGTTTTCCCGGAAGGTTTTTGGGCGACCGACGCGGAAGCACGGCGATCGAATTCGCCATGCTTGCAATTCCATTCGCGCTTCTTGTCTTCGCCATCCTGGAGAGCTGTATTTCATTTGCCGCACAAGAAGTGATGGCAAACGCCACAGACGACATCGCGCGCCAACTGCGTACCGGCCAATTAAGACCGGCCGATGTGTCCGGGACCAAGCTGCGGGATATGATCTGCACCAAGTTGGAGATCATGGTCGCCAAGACCTGTCCCGGATTGCTGGTGGATTTGCGCGAATATCCGACCTTCGCCGATGCGGCGCTGGCCGGTTTCAAGATCCAGGATGGCGACGTCGTGTTGACCAAGGGCACGAGCACACAGACCTTCACCGTCGCACCAGGCCTGGCAGAGTCGAGAAACATGCTGCGGGTTTTTTACAAATGGCCGGTGATGACCGACTTCATGGCCAAGTCGATGGCCAATCTGAAGGACGGCAAAACGCTGCATTTCGCTTCGATCACTTGGCAGAACGAGCCGTTCGACAACTGAACCACCTAGTCGCTTGAAAAGGGCAAAGCCATGATTCGTGCGGGGGCACAGCTGGGCATCGCAGAGATTTGTACAAGAGCAGTCCGGCTTTGCTCGGACCGCCGCGGTATTGCGGCTGTCGAGTTTGCCCTCATCGTGCCTGTCCTGTTGATCATGTACTTTATGACCATGGAAGCCTCGCAAGCCATCGAGACCAGCAAGAAGGTCAGCCGCATCGGCAGCATGGTAGCGGACCTTGTCACGCAGCAGCAGACCATCAAGGCGGCCGATCTCGATGCCATCATCGCGATCGGCAGTTCCACGCTTCAGCCCTATAATCGTTCGAAACCGAAGATCATCATTACGGCGATACAGGTCACGGACGAGACGACGCCGAAAGTCTTGGTCGTGTGGTCGCGCAAAGTAGTCGATGGTGTCTCTAGCGTCGACGCCATCAAGGATTCCGCCACAACGGTCCCGAGCGCGCTCAAGATCAAAGGCACTTTCCTCATTCGGGTCGAAAGCGATCTCGCCTACAAGCCAATCATCACCTGGTCGGCGGATGGCCAAAGCCGGTTCGGGTTGAGCTCGGCCTTCAATTCGATATCGATGGCGGAAACTTATTATCTACGGCCGCGAAGGAGCCCGACCATTCCGTGCAGCGATTGCTGACGCCTGAAGCCCGCTAACCGGGCTGTAGCTATTGCGTGCGGCCGCGAGCCGAGACCAGGTGCACGATGGCCGCAGCCAGCACATAATCCCTCGGACCGGCAACGGCGAACCCGCCGGAGTGTCTCGGCTCCAGAAGATCGTAAATGTCCGGCGCGGCTGATCTGAGATTGGTGAGAAAGACGGTGAGCCGGCGCTTGGCTTCGGGGTCCAGATCGCTGCGGACGGCGTGCGGACCATACCTCAGCAGGCCTGAGGTCCATACGACCTGAAGCGACGATTTCGAGAGCCCTGCGGCCTCGAGCCTCGCCACCGTGCCGCCAGGAGGATTTGGCCGTCCCTCTGCCACAGCCGGGATCCAGCCGAATATGGCATCGGCCTCGCCCTCGACCAGCATTGCTTCAGCTGCGGCAGCCGAATTGGCGTGGGTCAAAAACGGCGCATCTTCCGCCACGTTGACCCCGTCTGCAGCCAGCCCGGCAAGCGGCAACAAAGCACCACCGACGCTGTCGAAAGGCGCCATGACGACCCGATGGACTGCCATGGCCATCAGATCGGGAACCCTCCCGTCGCGCGTCAGCAGTACGGAGCGGATGCCGATGGCGCCGCCGGAATCGAGCGGCGCCGCGAGAGGTTCGACACATCCGCACCGTTCGGAGGCGGCGGCGTAGGCGGTTGCCGAATAGATTGCATATTCGATCCGCGCATTGGCCTGCGCCTCGATCAACGACGTATAGTCGCGGGCAACGACAAACTCCACCTTCATGCCGAGCGCTTTGGTATAGGCGTCGGTCAGCAGCGCCAGACCTGGAACGGTGTTGCCGGCGCCAGGCTCGGCGACGATACCGATACGGAACGTTCCGATATCATCGCGCCAATCGGCACGCGCCAGGTTCGCGCAAGATGCATCCAGCAGCAAGGCCAGTACGGCAGCGAATGCTTTCAGGGCAGGCCTCATGCGAGCTCCATGCCGCGCATTTCGATCGGCAGATCGACCATGCCGCGATTCGTTTCTCCCGGACCAGCACGCCAAGCCGTGCCGTTCGGGTTTCCGAATTGCCAACGGCAGCGCGGAACCCTATGTCTGAGTCAACACCCAGGCAATGATGAACCTTTGATGGCACGCGCCTCCCTTTTTGTCCTTGACTCCTTCGGCATCGGCGGCGCGGCCGACGCCGAACGCTATGGCGACACTGGCTCCAACACGTTCGCACACATCGCGCAGGCCTGCGCGGAAGGCCGCGCCGATCGCGGAGGCCTGCGTGGCGGACCGCTTCTTGTACCAAACATGCTATCGCTCGGCCTCGGCCATGCCGCGGCAACGGCGACGGGTTTCAGGTTCGAGAATGGCGGCAGCGTCGAGTTTGCCGCCGCCTTTCACGGCGCGGCACAGGAGGTTTCGAGCGGCAAGGACACGCCATCGGGCCATTGGGAAATAGCCGGCCTGCCGGTCCGTTTCGACTGGGGTTACTTCCCCGACACGATTCCCGCCTTTCCAGCCGAGTTGACCGAAGCAATGGTGCGTGAAGGGAAGGTGCCCGGCATTCTCGGCAATTGTCATGCCCCCGGCACCGAGATCATCGAACGGTTCGGCGAAGACCATATCCGCACCGGCAAGCCGATTTGCTACACCTCGGTCGACTCCGTCCTGCAGATCGCCGCGCATGAGGTTCATTTCGGCCTGGAACGGCTTTACGACTTCTGCAAGATAGTGCGCGGGCTGGTCGATCCGCTGAATATCGGGCGCGTCATCGCACGACCGTTTATCGGTGAAACCGCCGCCACGTTCGCGCGAACGCATAATCGTCGCGACTATGCCGTACCGCCGCCGGAACCGACGCTGCTCGACCGGCTGACGGCGCGCGGCAGCCGGGTTATCGCAATCGGCAAGATCGGCGACATCTTCGCCCATCGGGGGATCTCGGAAGTCCGCAAGGCTGCCGGCAACATGGCGATGTTCGACAAAGCGCTTGGCGCCATGGAAGATGCCCGCGACGGCGACTTCGTCTTCGCGAACTTTGTCGACTTTGATACCGAGTTCGGACATCGGCGCGACGTCGCGGGGTATGCCGCCGCACTCGAAGCTTTCGACCGGCGCCTGCCGGAGGCATTCGCGCGGCTGAGGCCAGGCGATCTGCTCATTTTGACCGCCGATCACGGCAACGATCCGACGTGGCGCGGCACCGACCACACACGCGAGCGTATTCCGGTTATCGGCACACGGCCGGGTTTCAAAGGCGCGGACATTGGACTGAGGACGACATTTGCCGACATCGGCGAAACCGTGGCCGAACATCTCGGGCTGGCGCCCGGCCCATACGGCACCTCCTTCCATGCCACGATAAGCGGCCATGCCTGAGCTGCCGGAGGTCGAGACAGTCAGGCGCGGTCTGCAGCCGGTCCTTGAAGGTGCCCGCATCGTCGGTGTCGAGGCACGCCGGCCCGATTTGCGGTTTCCATTCCCCGAGAGATTTTCGGAGCGGCTGACCGGCAAGACGATTGCAGCGCTCGGCCGCCGCGCCAAATATCTGACGATGCACCTGGACAACGGCCCGGTGCTGATCTGCCATCTCGGCATGTCGGGTTCGTTTCGCGTCGAAACGGCCGACGAGAGTGCAACACCCGGCGCGTTCCACTATGAACGTTCGAAAAACACCGCTCACGATCACGTCGTCTTCGACATCACATCACCTGCCGGCGTCCGCTCTCGCGTGATCTTCAACGACCCGCGCCGCTTCGGGTTCATGCTGTTTTCGGAAGACGAGCCAGACATGCATCCGATGCTGGCGGGATTAGGTGTCGAGCCTACAGGCAATGCACTGGACGGCGCTCTGCTCGCTTCGCTGCTGAAAGGTCGCAAGTCACCGCTGAAGGCGGCACTTCTCGACCAACGGCTGATCGCCGGGCTAGGCAATATCTACGTCTCGGAAGCGCTTTGGCGGGCCGGCCTGTCACCGCTGCGCAAAGCGGGCACGCTCGCGAGAGCCGGCAAGAAAGCCAGAGAACAGAGCGAACGCCTGGCCGAAGCAATCCGCTCGGTCGTCGCCGACGCGATCGCCGCCGGCGGCTCGTCGTTGCGCGATTATATGCAGACCGATGGATCGCTGGGCTACTTCCAGCATTCCTTCGCGGTTTATGATCGCGAGGGCGAGGCCTGCTCCAAGCCTGGTTGTGGCGGACACATCGAGCGTATCGTGCAAAGCGGTCGCTCAACGTTCCACTGCCGGACCTGTCAGGCTTGAAACACAAGCGAGGAGGAGCAAGCATGGGCTATGAAACCATCATCGTCGAGACCCGCGGCAAGGTCGGGCTGATTACGCTGAACCGGCCGCAAGCGCTCAATGCGCTGAATTCACAAGTGCTGGCGGAACTGGTTGCGTCGGTGAACAGCATGGGCGCAAATGCCGACATCGGCGCTATGGTCATCACTGGTTCGGAAAAGGCTTTCGCCGCAGGTGCCGATATCAAGGAAATGCAGTCGATCTCCTATGTGGATGCCTATCTGCAGGATTTCTTCGTCGGCTGGGAAGAATTTACGCGGGCACGAAAGCCGATCATCGCGGCGGTGGCGGGCTACGCTCTGGGCGGCGGCTGCGAACTGGCGATGATGTGCGATTTCATCATCGCCGCCGATACCGCCAAGTTTGGCCAACCCGAGATCACGCTGGGTGTCATGCCCGGCATGGGCGGATCGCAGCGCCTGACCCGCTTCGTCGGCAAGTCGAAGGCGATGGATATGTGCCTGACGGGGCGAATGATGGACGCAGCCGAGGCCGAGCGTTCCGGCCTGGTCTCGCGCGTCGTGCCAGCCGGCGAGTTGATCGAGGAAGCGCTTAAGGCAGCGGCCAAGATCGCCGGTTTTTCCTTGCCATCGGTGATGATGGCGAAGGAGGCCGTCAACCGCGCCTATGAGACGACGCTCACCGAGGGCCTGCGGTTCGAGCGCCGGCTGTTTCATTCGCTGTTTGCGCTGGACGACCAGAAGGAAGGCATGGCGGCCTTCACCGGCAAGCGGAAGCCGAATTTCACGAACCGATGAGATGACGAAGGCACCGGCCAAAAAGAAAGCGCCGCAGCGTTGACGCGCCGGAAAAGCTGAACTATAAGCCGCACCAACCGAGGCGGCCCTGTGGCTGCCCGTTTGTTTTTTGCGCCCCGCGGTATCCCGCAAGCGCCCACCAGATCAGAAGAGAGGCACCATGGCCAATACCTCCTCGGCCAAAAAGGCAACGCGCAAGATCGCCCGTCGCGCAGCGATCAACAAGAACCGTCGCTCCCGCGTCCGGACCTACATCCGCCAGGTCGAAGAGGCGCTCGCGGCTGGCGACAAGGCGGCCGCACAGGCTGCCTTCAAGGTGGCCGAGCCGGAATTGATGCGGGCCGCGACCAAGGGCGTGGTGCACAAGAACACTGCATCGCGCAAGGTGTCGCGGCTGGCCCAACGGGTCAAGGTGCTGTCGGCCTAATATACCTTTTCCTGAACTGCGCTTCTTCAAACCCGGCCGATCGCGCCGGGTTTTTTCGTTTGCCGGCAAGTACTTAAAAGAAAGCCCGCAAAACGGCGCTCCGCGTGCATTTCAAAGTTCGAAATGCTTTGCCGGCATATACATGCCCGCTGATATTCGCAGCCTTCGAAACCGCCAATGCGAAAATTTCCGAGCGTCACAGATTACCGTTTCTTTTCAGCAGTTTACAGATGGTGATCCACAGCTTGTTCACATCGGCTGCGGTCGATAGGCGACAATTGGCTGTCAAGTGAATTATTTCAGAAAATTTCGCGTTGTGTGGCCTTTTTCATATTCGCCGGAAAAGGGTTTGAATCACAATGGCTTTGTCAAAATCAACTGTTGCGGCATGGCGTCCGAACCGTCCCTTGCTAGTCAGATTCCTTAAAAATCCGTTAGGGGTGGCCTTGCCCTATCCACAGCGATTTCGGTAATGTCTGTCCATCGAAGGGACGGGCCCTTGGCCCTTGACCAGCCTGAAACCGGCCAGCTCAAATTGGCAGAGTTTACAACGCGGATTCAACTCCGCGGACAAGGTTGGTTTGTCTTTTTGATACGGTAGGGGACTGGCGTAATTGTACATGGCAGGTCGACGGTGCGCCGGCGTTTTTCGCCGGACGGCATTTTATTGCCCTGACATGACCAAGGCGGATCGGCACTTCGGCGCCGGACCGATAACGAGGCGATTCATCAGCCGGCGGTGGCGATGGTGTCGCAGCGAAGACACGGTCGCCGGAAACATGGATGCAGGAGGCGCATCCCGGCGGAAAACAGGTACAAGAGACAAGGAACTCGATCATGCAGAGCGGCGGCATCGAAAGGGAGCTTACGGGCGACCTCCCATTTCCTGGAACGTTAATCGGAAGGAACGACATGGCGGCTTCCAATGAAGCTGAACAGAAGTTCGATCGGGTCAAGGCCCAGCTGAAGGCGCGTCTGGGAACCGAGGTCTATTCGAGCTGGTTCGGGCGCATGAAGGTCGCTGAATCCTCCAAGGGCATTGTCCGCATCTCGGTGCCAACCGCATTCCTGCGTTCATGGATCAACGGCCACTATCTCGATCTCATCGCCGAGTTGTGGAAGCACGAGGATCCGGAGATCCTCAAGATCGAGATCGTCGTTCGCACCGCCACACGCCAGGGCCGCAACAGCGTCGAGCCGGAAGTGGCCCCGGCACGCAAGATGACCAGGCAGACGCAGACCGCTCTCTCTGCGGGCACGGCGAGCCCCAGCAGGGTCGAGCGGGTCCCGGCACCCCGCCCAGGAATGCCGGCAGAGACAGAGTTCCGGCACAATGTGCTCGGTTCGCCGCTCGATCCACGCTACACTTTCACCTCCTTCATCGAGGGACCATCGAACCGAGTGGCTTTTGCCGCTGCCAAGGCGGTCGCGGAATCACAGTCGAGCGCGGTGCGCTTCAATCCGCTCTTTCTTCACGCGACGGTTGGGCTGGGCAAGACGCATCTGTTGCAGGCGATCGCCGCAGAATCGCTGAAGCAGAACCCGAAATCGCGGGTCGTCTATCTGACGGCTGAATATTTCATGTGGCGGTTCGCCACCGCGATTCGCGACAACAACGCACTGACGCTGAAAGAACAGCTTCGCGACATCGACCTTCTCATCATCGACGACATGCAGTTCCTGCAGGGCAAGTCGATCCAGCATGAATTCTGCCATTTGATCAACATGCTGCTCGACAGCGCCAAGCAAGTGGTGGTCGCTGCCGACCGGCCGCCGTCGGAATTGGAGTCGCTGGAGCCGCGCGTCCGCTCGCGCCTCAACGGCGGCGTCGCGCTGGAAATGTCGGCCCCGGATTTCGCCATGCGCATCGGTATGCTCAAGCTCAGGCTTGCCACCGCCAAGCTCGACGATGTGTCGCTCGATATTTCCGAAGAGATCCTCAATCACGTTGCCCGCACGGTGACCGGCAGCGGGCGCGAGCTCGAAGGTGCCTTCAACCAGCTTTTGTTTCGCCAATCCTTCGAACCGCAGATCACCATCGACCGCATCGACGAGATCCTTGGCCACATCTATCGTTCCGGCGAGCCGAAGCGGGTGCGTATCGAGGACATTCAGCGCATCGTCGCACGCCATTACAACGTGTCGAAGACTGAACTTCTGTCCAACCGGCGCACACGCACCATCGTCAAGCCACGGCAGGTCGCCATGTACCTGTCGAAGGTGATGACGCCGCGCTCGCTGCCGGAGATCGGGCGGCGTTTCGGCGGCCGTGACCATACGACGGTGCTGCATGCCGTGCGCAAGATCGAGGATCTTTCAGGCGTCGACAACACACTGGCGCAGGAACTCGAATTGCTGAGAAGGCTGATCAACGACCAGGCCTGACGGCGCGAAAAACGCCGGCTCGCGGACTTCGGCCTTTTTATCCCCAGAAAGCCCGTGCAGCCGGCCCGAACCGGTGGCGCGGGCTTGCGTTTGCCGGGTTTTTCCTGTCAGTTTACGCAGATTCTGAGCCTGTTCAGACCTTTCGCGGGGCGCCGCTTGCCGGAGACCCGTTCATTCATTCAAGCGAGCCTGTTTCGTCATGCGTGTTATCCTGGAACGGTCAAATCTCCTGAAGTCGCTCAACCATGTTCACCGCGTGGTCGAGCGGCGCAACACCATTCCGATCCTGTCGAACGTGCTGCTCAGCGCCGAGGGGGCCAGCCTTGAAATGAAGGCGACCGACCTCGACCTGGAGGTGACCGAAGCAACGCCGGCAAAGGTCGAGCGTGGCGGGGCGACGACGGTTCCGGCGCATCTGCTCTACGACATCGTGCGCAAGCTTGCCGACGGCGCGGAGGTGGCGCTGAAGACCGACGAAGACGGCAACGCCATGACGGTGACGTCGGGGCGCTCGAGCTTCCGCCTGCAGTGCCTGCCGCAGTCCGACTTTCCCGAGCTTTCAGCCGGGTCGTTCTCGCATATTTTCCGGCTCGATTCCCTCGGGCTAAAGGGCCTCATCGAGAAGACCCAGTTCGCCATCTCGACCGAGGAGACGCGCTATTATCTGAACGGCATCTATCTGCACACGCACGAGGCTGGCGGCAAGCTGAAGCTGCGCTCGGTCGCGACCGACGGCCATCGGCTGGCGCGCGCCGAGATCGACGCACCAGCGGGCTCCGAGGGCATGCCTGGCGTCATCATCCCGCGAAAGACGGTCAGCGAGTTGCAGAAGCTGGTCGACGACCCCGACATTGCGGTGACCACCGAGCTGTCGGACACCAAGATCCGTTTCACCATCGGCAGCGTCATCTTGACCTCCAAGCTGATCGACGGCACTTTCCCGGACTACCAGCGCGTCATTCCGACCGGCAACGACAAGAAGCTGATCATCGATCGTCAGAGTTTCGCCGCTGCCGTCGATCGCGTTTCGACCATTTCGTCCGAACGCGGCCGGGCTGTAAAGCTTTCGATCGCCGAAGGCCAGGTCACGCTTGCAGTCAACAATCCGGATTCAGGCAGCGCCACCGAAGAACTGGCAGCCGACTATTCGTCCGATCCGATCGAAATCGGCTTCAACGCCAAATACCTGCTCGACGTTGCCGCGCAACTGACCGGCACGGAGGCGAAGTTCATGCTGGCGGATGCCGGATCCCCGACACTGATCCACGACATGGCCGACGAGACCGCGCTCTACGTGTTGATGCCGATGCGGGTGTAGGGCCCGAACGAGGCCATCTGCTGTCGTGACCAGATTTGCAAACCCGCGGCAGACTTACATAAGTAAGCTTACACTTACGAATTTCCGCAATTATGCGGCGTTGGCAATCGACCTTGATCCCGGCGCTGTGGTTTTCTCCGGCGACAATGGCGCCGGCAAGACCAATCTGCTTGAAGCGATCTCGCTGCTCACGCCAGGCCGCGGCCTGCGCCGCGCACCCTATGCCGAGGTGGCGCGCGAAGGCGGCGACGGTGGCTTTGCGCTGCATGCCCGGCTTGACGGGCCGGACGGCCAGGTCGAGATCGGTACCGGGATTGCAGGCAGCGACAGCGAAGGCGGCAGGCGGGTGCGGATCAACGGCGCGGCGGCGCGCTCAGCCGAAGACATGCTGGAATGGCTGCGCGTGGTCTGGCTGACACCGGCCATGGACGGCCTGTTCCCCGGGCCAGCCGCCGACCGTCGGCGCTTCCTCGACCGACTGGTGCTGGCGATCGACCCCGGCCACGGCCAGCGCGCGCTTGACTACGAAAAGGCAATGCGCGGCCGCAACAGGCTGCTCGCCGACGGTTCGCGCGACGGTGCCTGGTTCGATGCCATCGAGATGCAAATGGCGGAGACCGGCGTGGCAATTGCCGCGGCGCGTGCCGAACTGGTGCGCCTGCTCGCCGCCATGATCGACCGTCTGCCCGGCGACGGACCGTTTCCGCAAGCCGACATCGGCATCTCGGGGGAACTGGAAGGCGAAGTCGGCATTTCGCCGGCCGTCGACGTCGAGGAACGGTTCCGTCGTGCGCTTGCCCAAGGGCGCGACCGTGACCGCACCGCCGGACGCACGCTCGACGGCCCGCACCGTTCCGATCTCGTGGTGCGCCACCGGCCCAAGGCAATGCCGGCCGAACTCTGCTCGACCGGCGAGCAGAAGGCGCTGCTGGTCGGCATTGTCTTGTCGCATGCACGGCTAACCGGCGAGATGTCGGGCATGACGCCGATCCTGCTGCTCGACGAGATCGCCGCCCATCTCGACGGCGGCCGGCGCGCGGCCTTGTTCTCGATCCTGGAGGAGCTGAACTGCCAGGCTTTCATGACCGGGACCGATGCCGCGTTGTTTGACAGCCTCAAGGGACGCGCGCAGTTCCTGACCGTCGATCACGGCAAGGTCAGGCCGACCATCTGAACTTCGTCCATGACGCATTTCTGAGCCGCATGCATTGACGCCTGACAAGTTTTTTCCTCCGTTATATGGTCCGGCGATGATCACAGCCGCCCTCACCGACGAAGAGCTCGAACGCTACGCCCGCCACATCGTGCTGCCCGAAATCGGCGGCGCCGGCCAGCAGCGGCTAAAGCGAGCGCGGGTGCTGGTCATCGGCGCCGGCGGGTTGGGAGCGCCGGTGCTCGAATATCTCGCCGCCGCAGGGATTGGCACACTCGGTATCGTCGACGACGACATCGTTTCGCTTTCCAACCTGCAACGACAAGTGATCCACGCCACGGGCGATGTCGGCATGGCGAAAACCGACAGCGCCAAGGCGGCGATCATCCGCATCAATCCAAACGTCGTCGTGGAAGAGCACAATTTCAGGCTGACCGCGGACAACGCCCCTGCCCTCATCGCCGATTATGACATCGTCGTTGACGGCTCCGACAATTTCGAGACGCGCTACGCCGTGGCCGACGCCTGCGCCGCCGAAAGCCGGCCGCTCGTCCATGCCGCCGTTGGCCGCTTCGACGGCTCGGTCACGGTGCTGAAGCCGTTCGAAACCGGTCCGGACGGCACGTTGAACCCAAGCTACCGCGATCTTTTTCCCGAAGCGCCGCCGCCGGGACTGGTGCCGTCCTGCGCGGTGGCCGGCATTGTCGGCGCGCTGAGCGGGGTCATCGGCACGCTGCAAGCCATGGAGGCAATCAAGCTGATCACCGGGATTGGCGAGCCGCTGGTCGGGCGACTGCTGCTCTATGATGCACTGGCGGCACGCTTCGACACGATCCGCTACAAGCGAACTAGCCGGTGAGCCTGCCTGCCGACGTTTCCATTGTGCAGCTTGCGGCCGACTTCGATCGTTGGGACGAGGTCTTGGCACTGGTCATGCGCGCCTTCGCCTTCATGGAAGACGTTATTGATCCGCCGTCCTCGGCGCATCGGCTCACTGTCGAAAATCTTAGGGCTAAAGCGCTGGAGGAGACAGGATTCCTGGCGCTGAAGGAAAGCGAGATCGTCGGTTGCGTCTTCATCCTGGAGCGGGCAGACGACCTCTATGTCGGAAAGCTCGCGGTTGTGCCGGCTCTTCAGGGACAAGGCATCGGAAAGCGGCTGATGCAGGCTGTCGAAGATCTTGCCCGTAGCCACAACCGGGCCGCCATCGGGCTCCAGACCCGGGTCGAACTGACCGGAAACCACGCTGCCTTCGCCCGCCTCGGCTTTCGCGAAACTGAACGGACAGCGCACAAGGGCTACGACCGGCCGACCTCAATCACCATGCGCAAGGCGCTTTCGTAAGCCAACACTATCCAAAGACGAACGCGTGGTTGCCGCGGCAAGGCCATGCCGGCATGATGGCAGGTCACGCCCGCAGCGGCAGCACGCGGTCGGGCGGACGATGGCCATCGAAGAAGGCGCGGATGTTGATGATCACCTTCTCACCCATGTCGATGCGGCCTTCGAGCGTCGCCGAGCCCATATGCGGCAACAGCACGACCTTGCCTTTGTGGGCGAGCTTCAGAAGCTTGCTGTTCAGCGCCGGCTCGTGCTCGTAGACGTCGAGGCCGGCGCCGGCGATCTTGCCGTCATGGATGAGCTTGACCAGCGATTCCTCATCGATGATATCGCCGCGCGCGGTGTTGACTATGTAAGCGGACGGTTGCAGAAGCGCCAGCCGCCGTGCCGAAAGCAGGTGGAAGGTTGCCGGTGTCGATGGGCAATTGACCGAGATAATGTCCATACGGGCAAGCATCTGGTCGAGGCTTTCCCAATATGTGGCTTCCAACTCGTCCTCGATTGCCGGCAGCACGCGGTGGCGGTTGTGGTAGTGGATCGAGAGGCCAAAGGCCTTGGCGCGCCTGGCGACGGCGGTGCCGATGCGACCCATGCCGACAATGCCGAGCCGTTTGCCCCAGATGCGACGGCCGAGCATCCAGGTCGGCGACCAGCCCGCCCATTTCTTGTCCCCGGTCAGCACGTTGGCGCCTTCGGCCAGCCGTCGCGGCACGGCCAGCATCAGCGCCATGGTCATGTCGGCCGTATCTTCGGTCAGCACGTTCGGCGTATTGGTGACGGTGATGCCTTTCTTGGCCGCTGCCGCAACGTCGATCTTGTCGACGCCATTGCCGAAATTGGCGATCAGCTTGAGCTTGTCGCCGGCTTGGGCAATCAGCGCCGCGTCGATATTATCGGTCACGGTCGGCACCAGCACGTCAGCCTCCTTGACCGCCGCCACCAGTTCCGGCTGCGTCATCGGCCTGTCCTCGACATTCAACCGGGCGTCGAACAACTCGCGCATGCGGGTCTCGACCGGGTCGGGCAACTTGCGCGTGATGACGACGAGGGGCTTCTTTTTGCCTGCCATTGTTTCCTCGAACCCGATCTCGTTGAGACCTCTTTAACCAAGAACGGCGAAACTGAGAGCCGATCGCGGTACCGGTCATCCATGTAACAAGTGGTTCCGCCGAAGACAAAGAAAAAGGGGCGCGAAGGCCGATGGGCCGGCGCCGAAAGGAACGAAAGTGTCTGGTTTCGCGTCGCTCCGCCTGACCCTCAGTGCAGCATTCCTCGGCGCTCTCATCCATAGCCCACTGGTGATGGCGCAAAGTGCCGCGGCCCCCGCCCAGAGCGTCACGCTCGGACCAAGCGGCTTGCCGCTGCCGCGCTTCGTCAGCCTGAAATCCGGCCGCGTCAACTCGCGCGTCGGGCCGGGCGTCAACTATTCCGTCGATTGGATGTACATGAAACCAGGCCTGCCGATGGAGATCATCCAGGAGTTCGATACATGGCGCCGCGTGCGCGATGCCGACGGCTCGGAAGGCTGGATCAATCAGTCGCTGCTTTCGGGCCGCCGCACGGCGATCGTCGCCCCCTGGCAGCGCGGCAAGGACGCCCGCATCAACCTCCTCGACGACCCGGCAAAAGATGCAAGCGTCATCGCGATCCTCGAACCGGGGGTGATGGGCACGATCAAGTCCTGCGATGGCCAATGGTGCGAAATGACCTTCGACGGCCATACCGGCTGGCTCGCCCAGTCGCTCGTCTGGGGCGCCTATCCCGGCGAAAAGGTCAAGAACTGACGCTTCCGAACCGGAGGTCAGGCCAGCGCTGCAAGCACCGGATCCGGCATTTTGTTTCGCTGTTCTTCAATTCGGGGATGATCTAGCCGCCGATGCGGCCGAGATGGGTATCCTGGAAACTGCTCGACAGCTTCAAGCCATAGCCCAGGGCGCGGTCGATGGCGATGTGGGCGATCCAGATCAGCGCAACGGATGTCGCCAATGCATTGTCAAAGACGCTGCCGAAAAGCGCCAGCAGAACGGGCAAGACCAGTATGTGCAAGGTGTTGTAGGCGACGGCCCCGACGCGCGGCCCGGCCATGTAACCCAGGATCGACAGGTCGGGCGCCAGGACGAGCACTGCAAATAGCCACCAGGAAGCACCGGCCATTGCATAGAAGACAAGAGCCGCCACCGCGACGGCGACCTATTCGAGCCGGAGCGTCAAATCCAGGAAATTCATAAGGCGCCGGTCAGTCGCAGCGTTTCGGACGCAGTCTCACCACGATATCGACATTGGCGATCTCCATGCCTTCCGGCGGTTCCGGCAGGTTGGAAACCGTCACCGGGCCGCTGTCGATATCGAAGATCCTGTTTTCGCCCTCGATATAGAAATGATGGTGATCGGAGGTGTTGGTGTCGAAATAGGTCTTCGATCCCTCGACGGCAAGGATGCGCAAAAGGCCAGCCTGGGTGAACTGGTGCAGAGCATTGTAGACGGTGGCCAGAGACACCGGCACGCCGGCGGCAAGCGCTTCCTCGTGCAGTTCCTCGGCCGAAAGGTGGCGGTCGCCCTTGGCGAAAAGCAGATCGGCCAGCGCGATACGCTGGCGTGTCGGCCTCAGACCGGCTTCGCGAACCCGCTTGTCCACAGCGACATTATCCTTCCGGCAACCCAGATCCATCTATCCGTCGCGCCCACAGTTCCGTCTCAGACACGTCCAAAATGGCAGAAATAGAGCATCTGCCGAAATTGGACGTGTCCTGACATATATTCTGTCGGCCGAATGCGATCAATAGCGCGCATTGACCCGGGCAGACGGGCAGGTTAAGCGCAAACGCCGGTTTCCGGCCTGAAACAGATTGTGTTAGGAAACCACCAGCATGGGCGCCTATCGCCCGGGACGATCACGGGGACGAGATTGATGGCGGGTTCGAAATCCAGCTACGGTTACGAGGAATTGCTTGCCTGCGCCCGCGGCGAGCTGTTCGGACCGGGAAATGCGCAACTGCCCTATCCGCCGATGCTGATGTTCGACCGCATCACCGAGATCAGCGAAACCGGCGGTGCGTTCGACAAGGGTTTCATCCGCGCAGAATTCGATATCAAGCCGGATTTGTGGTTTTTCGCCTGCCATTTCATCGGCAATCCGATCATGCCGGGATGCCTGGGCCTGGACGCCATGTGGCAGTTGACGGGTTTCTACCTTGGATGGCTCGGCGAACCAGGCAAGGGAATGGCGCTGTCGACAGGTGAGGTGAGATTCAAAGGCATGGTCACGCCTTCGGTCAAGAAGGTGGAGTATGGCGTCGACTTCAAGCGAGTGATGCGCGGTCGGCTTGTGCTTGGCATCGCCGATGGCTGGCTGAAGGCAGATGGCGAGCCCATATATGCGGCAACGGATCTGAAGGTCGGTCTGTCCAAGCAATCGGCCGCCGGCTGAGCGAAGACCAACAGTGCCACGTCTTGGACATCTAAAGGACGCTGTAGCACTTTAATTTGCGCATGGTTCCGTTCCGGAAACTTAATCAGGTTTCGGAGGTCCGTGCTGGAAGGAGTTGCGAATGAGACGGGTCGTAGTCACAGGTCTCGGCATCGTGTCGTCGATCGGCAACAATGCCAACGAGGTGCAGGCCTCCTTGCATGATGCCAGGTCCGGCATCAGCTTTTCCGACTCTTTCGCCGAGCATGGCTTCCGTTGCCGGGTGTGGGGAGCGCCGACGCTGGATCCGTCGGGAATGATCGACCGTCGCGCCATGCGCTTCCTGTCGCAAGGTGCTGCTTGGAACCATGTCGCGATGGACCAGGCGATCGCAGACGCCGGCCTCGACGAGACCGACATCACCAACGAGCGCACCGGCATCGTAATGGGCTCCGGCGGACCGTCGACCCGTGCAATCGTCGAAGCGGCCGAGACGACGATCAAAAACGGCAGCCCCAAGCGGATCGGCCCGTTCGCGGTGCCAAAAGCGATGTCGTCGACCGCTTCAGCGACGCTTGCCACTTGGTTCAAGATCCACGGCGTCAACTATTCGATCTCATCGGCCTGCTCGACGTCAGCGCATTGCATCGGCAATGGCTACGAGCTGATCCAGTGGGGGAAGCAGGACATCGTCTTCGCCGGCGGTCATGAGGATCTCGACTGGACGATGTCGGATCTGTTCGATGCCATGGGCGCCATGTCGTCCAAGTTCAACGACAGGGCATCAGTCGCCTCGCGCGCCTACGACGTCGATCGCGACGGTTTCGTCATTGCCGGCGGCGCCGGCGTGCTGATTCTTGAAGAGCTCGAGCATGCCAAGGCACGCGGCGCCAAGATCTATGCCGAGATCGTCGGCTATGGCGCCACCTCCGACGGCTACGACATGGTGGCGCCGTCGGGCGAAGGCGCGGCTCGCTGCATGAAGCAGGCGCTCGCAACGGTGTCCTCGCCGGTCGACTATATTAATACGCACGGCACTTCGACGCCGGTCGGCGACTCCAAGGAAATGGGCGCCATCCGCGAGGTGTTCGGCGAGAAGATGCCTTTCATCACGTCGACCAAATCGCTGACCGGTCATTCGCTGGGTGCGGCCGGCGTGCAGGAATCGATCTACTCGATCCTGATGATGCAAGGCGGCTTTATCGGCGAGAGCGCCCACATTGACAACCTCGATCCGGAATTCGAAGGCATGCCGATCGTGCGCAAGCGCATCGACGAAGCCAGGATCGACACCGTTTTGTCCAATTCGTTCGGTTTCGGTGGCACCAACGCTACGCTGATTTTCCAGCGCTATTCCGCATAAGGATTTGCCGACCATGGACGGATTGATGAAGGGCAAGCGCGGGCTTGTCATGGGCGTCGCCAACGATCATTCGATCGCCTGGGGCATCGCCCGCAAACTGTCCGAACATGGCGCGGATCTCGCCTTCACCTATCAGGGTGAGGCCTTCGGGCGCCGCGTCAAGCCGCTCGCCGAGAAACTGGGCGCATCGCTGGTGGTACCTTGCGACGTCGAGGACAGCGCATCGGTCGCCGCGACTTTCGAGACTTTGGGCAAGGCGTGGGGCGGGCTGGATTTCGTCGTCCATGCCATCGGCTTTTCCGACAAGAACGAGCTGAAAGGCCTCTACGCCGACACCAGCCGCGACAACTTCATCCGCACCATGGTGATCTCCTGCTACTCCTTCACCGAGGTCGCCCGTCACGCCGCCACGTTGATGAAGGATAGCGGTTCGATGATCACGCTGACCTATGCCGGTTCGGTCCGCGTCATGCCGAACTACAACGTCATGGGCGTCGCCAAGGCCGGGCTGGAGGCCAGCGTCCGCTATCTAGCCAACGACTACGGCCCGCGCGGCATCAGGGTGAACGGCATATCGGCTGGACCGGTGCGGACGCTTGCCGGCGCCGGGATTTCCGACGCACGCCACATGTTCTCCTACCAGCAGCGCAACTCGCCGCTACGCCGCACGGTGACAATCGACGAAGTCGGCGGCTCAGCGCTCTATCTGCTGTCCGATCTGTCCTCCGGCGTCACCGGCGAAATCCACTATGTCGATTCCGGCTATCACATCGTGTCCATGCCGACGCTTGACGAGTTGAAGCAAACCGACGGCGGGCGGGAATAGCGCGAGCGACGTGTCGCCGGCTTGCCCCGCAGCGTTTCAGCGTCGCGCCGAGAAGACCTTGAACATGCCGTCGCGGGCGAGCTCCGCATGGCTGGAGAAGGCGGCCGCCAGCACCGGTTCGTAGGGAAGCTGACGGTTCGCCACCATGAACAGCCGGCCGCCCGGCTTCAGCGCCTTGCCTGCCGCGCGGATCATGCCGGCACCGATTTCGGGCTCAGTCGCCCGGCTGCGGTGAAAGGGCGGGTTCATGGCGATCACATCGTAGCGGTGCTCGACCGGCTCGCTCAAAAGATCTATCCAGAAGAAACGTGGCTCCAGGCCTGTGTTGCCGACATTGACCTTCGCCGCCTCCAGCGCCTCGAAATCCGCTTCGTAAAGGTCAAGCGCCGATATGCCGGGTGAGCGGGCGGCGACTTCGGCGGCGACATAGCCCCAACCGGCACAGAAATCCGCAACGCTGCCACGCAGATCGTTGGGCAGATTTTCGACCAGCAGCTTCGATCCGGCATCGATCTTGTCGAACGAAAACATGCCTGGGGCCGTGCGGAAGCGGTCCTCGACCACCAAGTCCGGATTGGCGGCGCGAAGCGTTGCCGCGGCGACGGTATCGGCCGGCCGGCGAAACCAGAAGGCAATGCCGTGATGCTTCGGCAGGTGGCCTTCGGGCGGCACAAGGGCGCCGACATGCTTGCGCAGGCTGGCGATACCATCGTCCTTACCGCCGGCGACGACGATCAACCCGCCTGATGCCACGTGCTCGATCGCTTCTGCGACGCGCAACTCGTTTTGTCCGCGATGGCGGCCAGCGAGCACTAGCGCCGCGTCGAAAGCCTTGCCTTCCACTTGCGGCGTGACGGTGAAGCCGGACGCCTGCAAGGCGCGAAAATGCGGCCTGAAGCCTTGGACGAGATGAAGCTTGGCATCGAAGCCTTCGAGCAAGCGAAAGCCGGGCTCGGCACCGAGAAAAAGAATACGTTCATCCTTTCGCGGCAGGGAAACGGTCCCGGCCTCGAAAGGATGGAAAAGCGTCTTCAGCGGCTCGGCGGACATTCACCACTCTTGAACTGCAAGGCTGTTGTTGAAATGCAAACGGGCGCGACCTTCCGGCGCGCCCGCTTCGATTGCTTTATGCGTTCGACGGAACGCAACCCCGCTTAGGCGGCGTTTTCTTCGCCTTCGCTCTTCTTATCGCGGGCGATTTCCTTGCCGGTGGCCTGGTCGACGACCTTCATCGACAGGCGGACCTTGCCGCGCTCGTCGAAGCCCATCAGCTTGACCCAGACCTTGTCGCCTTCCTTGACCACATCGGAGGTCTTGGCGACGCGATCATTGGCGAGCTGCGAGATGTGGACGAGGCCGTCACGCGGACCGAAGAAGTTGACGAAAGCGCCGAAGTCGGCGGTCTTGACGACCGTGCCTTCGTAGATTTCACCGACTTCCGGCTCGGCGACGATGGTGTGGATCCACTTCTTCGCCGCCTCGATTTCCTTGGCGTTGGCCGAAGCGATCTTGACCGTGCCGTCATCCTCGATGTTGATCTTGGCGCCGGTCTTTTCAACGATCTCGCGGATGACCTTGCCGCCCGAGCCGATCACGTCGCGGATCTTGTCGGTCGGGATGTGCATGACCTCGATGCGCGGCGCGAACTCGCCGAGCTCGGCACGCGCGCCGGACAGCGCATGGGCCATTTCGCCGAGAATGTGCTGACGGCCATCCTTGGCCTGGTCGAGGGCGATCTTCATGATCTCCTCGGTGATGCCCTCGATCTTGATGTCCATCTGCAGCGAGGTGATGCCGTAGGCGGTGCCGGCAACCTTGAAATCCATGTCGCCGAGGTGGTCCTCGTCGCCGAGGATATCGGAGAGCACGGCGAAGCGCTCGCCTTCCTTGATCAGGCCCATCGCAATGCCGGCGACCGGCTTGGCCAGCGGCACACCGGCATCCATCAGCGCCAGCGAGGTGCCGCAGACGGTAGCCATCGAGGACGAGCCGTTGGACTCGGTGATCTCCGAAACGACGCGCAACGTATAGGGGAACTGGTCGGCGGTCGGCAGCATCGGCCGGATGGCGCGCCAGGCGAGCTTGCCGTGGCCGATTTCGCGGCGGCCGGGCGAACCCATACGGCCCGTTTCACCGACCGAATAGGGAGGGAAATTGTAGTGCAGGAGGAACTTCTCCTTGTACATGCCGGTCAGCGAATCGACATACTGCTCGTCCTCGCCGGTGCCGAGCGTGGCGACGACCAGCGCCTGGGTCTCGCCGCGAGTGAACAGCGCCGAGCCGTGTGTGCGCGGCAGGACGCCGACTTCCGAGACGATCTTGCGGACCGTCTTCAGGTCGCGGCCGTCGATGCGCGAGCCGGTGTCGAGGATGTTCCAGCGCACGACCTTGGCCTGGAGTTCCTTGAACACGGTGCCGATCTGTTCGGACGTGTATTTGGCCTCTTCGCCTTCTGCCGGCGCAAACGCGGCCTTGACCTTCGCCTTGACGGCGTCGACGGCGGCATAGCGCTTCTGCTTGTCGGTGATCTTGTAGGCATCGCGAAGCTCGCCTTCGACGATCTTGAGCATCTCGGCTTCAAGCGCGGAATAGTCCGGCGCGGTGAAATCGCGCGGGTCCTTGGCGGCGACTTCGGCCAGCTTGATGATCGCGTCGATCACCGGCTGGAAGCCCCTGTGGCCGAACATGACGGCGCCGAGCATCAGATCCTCGCCGAGTTCCTTGGCTTCGGACTCGACCATCAGCACGGCGTCGGCGGTGCCGGCGACGACCAGGTCGAGCTTCGATTCCTGCATCTCGTCGACATGCGGGTTGAGCACGTATTCGCCGTTAATGTAGCCAACGCGGGCGCCACCAACCGGGCCCATGAACGGCACGCCGGACAAGGTCAGTGCGGCGGAGGTGGCGACGATCGACAGGATGTCCGGATCATTTTCGAGATCGTGCTGGACGACGGTGACAACGATCTGGGTGTCGTTCTTGTAGCCTTCGGCGAAGAGCGGGCGGATCGGGCGGTCAATCAGGCGGGAAACCAGCGTTTCCTTCTCGCTCGGACGGCCTTCACGCTTGAAATAGCCACCCGGGATCTTGCCGGCGGCGTAAGTCTTTTCCTGGTAGTTGACCGTCAGGGGAAAGAAATCGAGGCCGGGCTTCGGCTCTTTCATCGAGACGACGGTGGCGAGAACCTTGGTTTCGCCATAGGTGGCCAGCACCGCGCCGTCAGCCTGACGTGCGATCTTGCCGGTTTCGAGAATGAGCGGACGGCCGCCCCATTCGATTTCCACTTTGTGGTAATTGAACATATCTTGTCCTTCGTATGCGGAAAGGGCCGCGCCGTTTCAGCGTGCGCGGATGCCCCTTTCCCTTGGCTTCCTTTCTCGGGCAGCCACGGGCAAGACAACGGGAAGCTCGGCTATTCGGCGCATTTGCCGCACGAGCGTCCTGCAATCCTGCCCCATGACCGTCCATGGGCGGTTTCGAGTGGCCCTCTGCTGTTTCGAAACCGGGTTGGCCAATCGATCCGACTGGCCTTGCGCGTGAACCCGAAAACCAGGTTTTCGGAAAGTATCCTGCGCAAATCTAAAACTTCAGAGCGTCCTTTGCGCATCCAAACCGGTGCGCGGCGCTCTGCTTTCTTCATTGGAGCCTTGGATGATCCGATGCTCCAATGCGCGACCGGCGGGCTCTCGAAAGAACCCGCCGGTCAATTCGTCAACGGCGCAGACCGAGCTTCTCGATCAGCGTCTGATAGCGCGCGTCGTCCTTGCGCTTGAGATAATCAAGCAGGCTGCGGCGCTGGGAAACGAGAGCGAGCAGGCCACGGCGGGAATGGTTATCCTTCTTGTGGTCCTTGAAATGATCGGTCAGGTTCTTGATGCGCTCGGAAAGGATGGCCACCTGGACTTCCGGAGACCCGGTATCGCCCTTGGCGGTTGCGAATTCGCCCATCAATTCCTTCTTGCGTTCGGCAGTAATCGACATCGTGTTTTTCCTTGTCTGTTTGAGGAAACGGGACGCCCTCAGCCGGGATGTCGTCCAGCAGGGGCCGGTGCAAGCAACGCGTCAAAGCGCGAAGCTGCGGCGCATATAGTGCAATTCCGACAAAAAGGCCAGCCCAATTCACAAGCCGGCTTTTTGCTGCATAAACGGGCACTTCCGCATGGTCAGAGCCATTTCTTCCATTTGAAGTATGCGTAGAGCCCGACCGCAACAATCGCCATGAAGACGAGCGACAGGGGATAGCCGTAATAGGCTTTCAGCTCCGGCATGTTCCAGGGCGAGGTGTCGGGGTCGAAATTCATACCCCATACGCCGACGAGAAAGGTGAGCGGCATGAAGATCACCGAGACGATGGTCAAATAGCTGATGACGTCGTTGGTGCGCGCCTGGCTGAGCGACAGGTGCATCTCGATCAGGCCGGTCAGCATATCGCGCTGGGTTTCGACCAGTTCGATCAATCGCAGCGAATGATCCAGCGTGTCGTTCAGGAATAATTTGGTTTCGGCCTTCACATAAGAGACGTCGTTGCGGATCATGGTCGCCAGCGCGTCGCGCATCGGCCAAAGCACGCCCTTCAGCACATTGGCGTCGCGCCGCAATTCGTGAAGCTGCCGCATCTGGTGCTTGTGCGCCTGGTTCAGCATCTGGTCCTCGATGCTGTCGACCAATTCGCCGGCAGCCTCGATCGGCGGGAAATAGCTGTCGACGATGGCGTCGATCAAAGCATAGGCGAGATAGTCGGCGCCGCGCGAGCGCAAGCGGTTGGGCACCGAGCTCGCGATCCGCTTGCGCACGGGATCGAACGGGTCGCCTTCGCGCTCCTGGAAGGTGACGACGAAGTTCTTGCCGAAGAAGACGGCGATCTGTTCGTAACGATGGGCGGTGACATCGTCGATCATCCTGACGACGACAAAGGCATGGTCCTCGAAGAAATCCACCTTGGGCCGCTGACCGGTGTTGACGACATCTTCCAGCGCCAGCGGATGCAGGTTGAAGATCCCGCCGATCTCCTCGATCAGCTGGATGTTGGCGAGGCCTGTGCAGTCGAGCCAGATGATCGGCCAATTGTGGCAATGGGTGTTGACGTCGTCGATGCTGGCATTGTCGATCGTCTTGAACTTCTCAGGCGAGATCAATGTCAGCCTGAGCTCGGAGCGGCGCGCCGCCGGGTCGGCGATCAGCGTGCCCGGCGAAGCCCCGACCGGTGGCCGCCGTGTTTTGAGCGCCGCTCGCTTGTTGACCGTGTCAGCCTTTGCCATGTGCCCCCTCGAGTGCAGCGTCGAACGGCACTACAGCACAGCGCATCCTTTCGGACGACAAACGACGCCGTAGCCCTGTTGATTTAGCGCATGATCCTTTCCCAAAATAGAATCCGGTTTGGAGATCATGCGCCGGGCGACAGCTGTTACCCGACAAAGACCCGCTTTGGCTTGAACATGCCTTGCTCGATGGCGCCGATGGCGACCAGCTTGCCGCGCGCGGTGGCGCAGGCCTCCTCAGCTTCTACCGGCGCGTCACGGCCGCGAATGATGACCGGATTGCCGAGGCGGATTTTGGTTGCCGCATCGTCGCTGATCGCAACCTGCGGCAAGCATTCGAGCGCCGCGGCGGTGTCGACCAGAAGTGCATCGATGGCACCGAAGTCGATCGGCGCGTCCGCTGCTTGCGAAGCGTCCTCGCTCTGTTCGCCGAAGCGGGCGGCCTCCAGCTCGGCCAAGGTGACGAAATCTCCCTGCGTGAACGGCTCGACCTCGACCCGCCGCAGCTCGGCGATGTGACCAAAACAGCCAAGGTCGCGCCCCATGTCGCGCGCCAGCGAGCGGACATAGGTGCCCTTGCCGCATTCGACCTCGAAGATGGTGCGATCGGCCATGTGCTCGACCAGGTCGAGCCGGCCGATCTCGACCTCGCGTGCCGGAATGTCGACCGTCTCGCCGTCGCGGGCAAGGTCGTAGGCGCGCTCGCCGGCGATCTTGATCGCTGAGAATTGCGGCGGTGTCTGCATGATCACGCCGGTATATTTCGAAAGCAGCGCCAGCACTTCGGATTCGGCCGGACGGAGGTCTGAGCTTTTGGTCGCCGCGCCTTCGAGGTCGTCGGTCGAACGCTCCTCGCCCCAGGCAACGGTGAAGCGGTAGACCTTGGCGCCGTCCTGGACGTAAGGCACGGTCTTGGTCGCCTCGCCAAGCGCGATCGGCAGCATGCCCGACGCCAGCGGGTCGAGCGTGCCGGCATGGCCGGCCTTTTCCGCCAGGAACAGCCATTTGATCTTGGAGACGGCTTCGGTCGAGCCCATGCCGACCGGCTTGTCCAGTACCAGCCAGCCCGAGATCGGCCGGCCCTTCTTCTTGCCGCGACGCGCCACTATTCGCTGTCCTTCCGGTCGTCTTTGTCTTTGTCTTTGTCGTCGGCGCTGAGATCGCGCGCCACTTCGGGCGAGTGCAGCAATTCGTTGATCTTCTGGAAATTATCGTAGCTGGTATCGAGCCGGAAGCGGAATTCCGGCATGTACTTCATCTGCCGCAGCGCGCCGGAGACGCGGCCGCGGACGAACTTGGCATGCTTGTTGAGCGCTTCGACCACCGCACCGGCATCCTTGGCGCCGAGCGGCGAGACGAAGGCGGTGGCGATCTTCAGATCGGGCGACATGCGCACTTCGGAGACCGAGACCACTGTGTTCTCGATCAGCGGATCGAGGATCTCGCCGCGCTGCAAGGTTTCGGATAGCGCATGGCGCACCTGCTCGCCGACGCGCAGCATGCGCTGGGATGGGCCTGACGGGGTCGAACGGGGCATTTTCCTCGGTCCTGAAATCGTGAAGCGCGGGATGGAACCGCGCCGCATGTCTCATATGGTTTGGGCGGCGGCCTTTCGACCACCGCCCGGTCTCAATAGATGCTCGAACTCAAGACGCTCGAACTCAGAGCGTCCTGGTTACCATCTCGACGCGGAAGCACTCGATGACGTCACCGACGCGCATGTCCTCGTAGTTCTGGAAGGCCATGCCGCATTCCTGACCGCCCGGAACTTCCGAAACCTCGTCCTTGAAGCGCTTCAGGGTCTTCAGCGTGCCTTCGTGGATGACGACGTTGTCGCGGATCAGGCGCACGCCCGCACCACGCTCGACCTTGCCTTCGGTGACACGGCAGCCGGCGATCTTGCCGACCTTGGTGATGTCGAAGATCTCGAGGATCTCGGCATTGCCGATGAAGGTCTCGCGACGCTCCGGTGATAGCAGGCCGGAGAGCGCCGCCTTAACGTCATCGACGAGATTGTAGATGATCGAATAGTAGCGGATCTCGATGCCTGCCGCAGCCGCGGCCGCACGCGCCTGCACATTGGCACGAACGTTGAAGCCGATGATCGCAGCCCCCGAGGTCTCCGCCAGCGACACGTCGCTTTCGGTGATGCCGCCGGCGCCCGCATGGACGATGGGGGCGCGCACCTCGTCGGTGCCGAGATTGTCGAGCGCCGCGTTGATCGCCTCGATCGAGCCCTGCACGTCGCCCTTGATGACCAGCGGGAATTCCTTCAATCCGCTGGTCTGCAATTGCGACATCATCTGTTCAAGCGAGCCGCGCTGGCCGGCATGCCTGGCCACCGCCTTCTCGCGCGCCAGACGTTGGCGATATTCGGTGATCTCGCGGGCGCGGGCTTCGTTGTTGACAACGGCGAAGCGGTCGCCGGCCAGCGGCGTACCTTGCAGACCGAGGACTTCCACCGGCATTGCCGGCGGCGCTTCCTTGACCTGATCGCCGCGATCGTTGACCAGCGCGCGCACCCGGCCCCACTCGTTGCCGGCGACGAGAATGTCGCCCGGCATCAGCGTGCCGGTCTGCACCAGCACGGTTGCGACTGGGCCGCGGCCCTTGTCGAGCTGGGCTTCGATGACAACGCCTTCGGCGGTGCGGTCCGGATTGGCCTTCAGGTCGAGGATTTCGGCCTGCAGCAGGATCGCTTCGAGCAACTTGTCGAGATTGATGCCCTTGGTCGCCGACACCTCGACATCCAGCACCTCGCCGCCCATGGATTCGACGAACACCTCATGGCGCAGCAGTTCCGAGCGCACCTTCTGCGGGTCGGCGTCGTGCTTGTCGATCTTGTTGATCGCCACGATGATCGGAACGCCGGCCGCCTTGGCGTGGTTGATCGATTCGATCGTCTGCGGCATCACGCTGTCGTCGGCCGCCACCACCAGGATGGCGATATCGGTCGCCTGGGCACCGCGGGCACGCATCGCCGTGAAGGCGGCGTGGCCGGGCGTGTCGATGAAGGTAATCTTGTTACCGTTCTTCTCGACCTGATAGGCGCCGATATGCTGCGTAATGCCACCGGCTTCGCCGGACACCACGTTGGCATTTCGGATGGCATCGAGCAACGAGGTCTTGCCGTGATCGACATGGCCCATGATGGTTACCACCGGCGGACGCGGCTGCAGGTCCTCGGGACGATCGGCGATGTTGAACAAGCCCTCTTCGATGTCGGACTCGGCGACGCGGCGGACCGTGTGGCCAAATTCGGTCGCGACGAGTTCGGCCGTGTCGGCGTCGATGACGTCGCCAGGCTTCAGGATCTGGCCCTGCTTCATGAAGAACTTGACCACGTCGACAGCGCGCTCGGACATGCGCTGCGCCAGCTCCTGGATGGTGATGGTTTCGGGCAGGATCACTTCACGCATGACTTTCTCGCGTGGCTCATTATGCAACGCGCGCTTGAATTTCTCCTGACGGCGGCGCATCGACGACAGCGAGCGGGCGCGCGCATCCTCGTCGGAAAGCGCCGAATTCAGCGTCAGCTTGCCGCGGCGGCGGTCTTCCTCGCCCTTGGTCGGTTTGGCCGGACGCGCCACTTCGGGCGTGACCAGACGGCGCACTGGTGCGCCGGCACCGGTCCGCTTCGGCTTGACCTCTTCCTCGTCATCGACTGTCGCCAGTTCGGCGGCCAGCGGCGCACGGCGGCGTGCCTCTTCCTCGGCACGGCGGCGGGATTCAGCCTCGGCTTGCAGCCGTGCCTCTTCCTCGGCCTGACGGCGAGCCGATTCCTCGCGCTCGCGGCGGCGGCGCTCCTCGTCCTCGCTGCGGCGCTTGGCCTCCTCGATGGCGCGTTGGCGATCCTCGACGTCACGGACCTTCGAGCCCTCGAGAGCCCGGCGGCGTGCTTCCATTTCCTGGCGCGACAACTCGTTCAGCACCATGCCGCCGCGTTCGACCGGCGGCGGAGGCGGCGGCGCCTTGGGGGCTTCCTGCACGGCAGGCGCTGCCGCGACCGGCTTCGGCGTGAAGACGGACACAGGCGCTGCCGCCGGCTCCGACTTGTCGCCGGGCAGCGAGAACTTGCGCTTCTTGGTCTCGACAACCACCGATTTGGTGCGGCCGTGCGAGAAGTTCTGGCGCACCGTGCCCTGTTCCATACCGGGGCGCTTCAGCGTCAAGGTCTTCTTCGGCGTAACACTCAGCGTCTTGTCGTCGCCCGATTTCGTATCGCTCATTCCATATCCTCTGCGGCATCATCTTCGTCAGCAACGGCCGCAAGCATTGCCAGATCGTCCGGGGAACCGCCCCGATATCGGTCGAGCGCAACCATGCGCTTCTGGACCGCCCTGCCCGCGTCTCCCGCGAGAACGGCAGCATGTATCACATTTGTACCCCCCAATGCCAAGCTCAACTCGGCCTCGGAGAAAAGTTTGTAAGCGCGGATCGCAGGCCCGCCGAGGTGGACGGTTGCCCGTCGCGCCTGGCTTATCTTGCGGACGCCATCGTCGGAAGCCTCGGTCGCGTGGAGCACGAAAAGTGCAAGTCCGCCGCGCACGGCGCTCTCGACCTTGGTCGCTCCGAGCGCTATGGCGCCCGCCTTGCGGGCCAGGCCAAGCATGCCCAGAGCGGACCTGGAAAGCAGCGCGTCGACCATGCCGCCAAGATCGGCTGGCACGGTCACCTGCGCCTTAAAAGCACGGGCAAACAGGTTTTTCGCCGCTGCCTTGTCTATATGTAGGCGGTCGGCGGTCACCCAGCAACCGCGGCCGGGCAGGTTTCTCTTGATGTCCGGAACGACGGCCGAATCCGGGCCGACGACGAAACGGATCAGCTCATCCGGTTCGGCTTGCCTGCGGGTGACGATGCAGGTGCGATCGTTCATCTCGTCCAAGGGCGGGTTCGGTGCGATGCGGTTTCACCTCACGCACCGACGGTTTCGTCAGCCGGCACGCCCTCGGCGGCAAGCTCGTCTTCGGTGATCCAGCCAGCCTTCAGGCGAGCGGCCAAGACCATTTGCTCGGCATCGGCGCGCGACACGCCGTGGTTGGCGAGCACACCCGGGAATACCTTCGTCTCGCCGTCCTTGCGTTCCTTCCAGCCGGTCAGGTCGTCGGCGGCGTAGCCGGCGAAATCCTCGATCGTCTTCACGCCGTCCTCGCCGAGCGTCACCATCATGGCGGTGGTGATGCCGGGAATCTCGCGCAGCTCGTCCTTAACGCCGAGCGCCTTGCGCTTCTCGTCATGCTCGGCTTCGATCTTCTCCAGATATTCGCGGGCGCGGGTCTGGATCTCCGAAGCCGTGTCCTCGTCGAAGCCGTCGATCGACGCGATTTCGCCGGAATCGACATACGCGACCTCCTCGACGCTGGTGAAGCCTTCGGAAGCGAGCACCTGGCCGACCATCTCGTCGACGTCGAGGGCTTCCATGAACAGCGACGACCGTTCAACGAATTCCTTCTGGCGCCGTTCGCTCTCTTCCTGCTCGGTCAGGATGTCGATATCCCAGCCGGTGAGCTGCGAGGCAAGACGGACGTTCTGGCCGCGGCGACCGATGGCCAGCGACAGCTGGTCGTCGGGGACGACGACCTCGATGCGCTCGGCATCCTCGTCGAGCACGACCTTGGCGACTTCCGCCGGCTGCAATGCATTGACGATGAAGGACGCGGCCGAGGGCGACCACGGAATGATGTCGATCTTCTCGCCCTGCAATTCGCCGACGACCGCCTGGACGCGGCTGCCGCGCATGCCGACGCAGGCACCGACCGGATCGATGGAGCTGTCACGGGAGATGACAGCGATCTTGGCGCGCGAACCCGGATCGCGGGCGACCGACTTGATCTCGATGATACCGTCGTAGATTTCCGGCACTTCCATGGTGAACAGTTTCGCCATGAACTGCGGATGGGTGCGCGACAGGAATATCTGCGGGCCGCGTTGTTCGCGGCGCACGTCATAGACGTAGGCGCGGACGCGATCGCCATATTTATAGTTTTCGCGCGGGATCAGCTCGTCCCGGCGGATAATCGCCTCGCCGCGGCCGAGATCGACGATGACGTTGCCGTATTCGACACGCTTGACGGTGCCGTTGACGATCTCGCCGATACGGTCCTTGTACTCGTCATATTGCCGGTCGCGCTCGGCCTCGCGCACCTTCTGCACGATGACCTGCTTGGCCGACTGGGCGGCGATGCGGCCGAAATCCATCGGCGGCAGCTGTTCGGCGATGAAATCGCCGAGCTGGGCGTCCGGATTGCGCTCGCGCGCCGAGGAAATGGCAATCTGCGTCGCGTAGTCGTCGACCTTCTCGACCACTTCCATCAGCCGCTGCAGCTTCATCTCGCCGGTATTCGGATTGATATCGGCCCGGATATTGGTTTCCTGGCCGTAGCGCGAGCGCGCGGCCTTCTGGATCGCATCGGCCATAGCGGCGATGACGATCGACTTGTCGATCGACTTTTCACGCGCGACCGCATCGGCGATCTGCAGCAGTTCAAGCCTGTTGGCGCTTACAACCATCTTCTTTCTCCCGAGCTTGTTGCCGACCTTACGGCCGGCAGCCCAATCACATTTCCTGTTCGGTTTCGTCTTCCGCACCCTCTGGTGCGTCTTCGGGTTCGCCGCGGCGTTTTCTGGCTTCCTTGCGCGCCCGGTTATCCTTCGACAGCGCATCGCGGATAAGATCATCGGTCAGAACCAGCCGCGCTTCGGCAATCGCATCGTAGGGAACACGCACCGTCGGCTCCTCGCCGTAAGCGGCCTTGTCGCGCTCGATCAGCACACCGTCCGCGTCGCTTTCGGCGATCTTGCCCTTGAAGCGCTTGCGGTCGGCGACGAGAACCGACGTTTCCATCTTCACCAGATGGCCGGTCCAGGCTGCAAAGTCCGATTTGCGGACCAGCGGCCTGTCGATGCCCGGCGACGACACTTCGAGATGATAAGCCTTCTCGATCGGATCATCGACATCGAGCGCCGGCGATACTGCCCGGCTGACCTCTTCACAATCCTCGACAGTCATCGTGCCGTCCTCGCGCTCGGCCATGATCTGCAGCGTCAGCCCGTTCTGGCCCGACAGATGCACACGTACCAAGCGGAAACCGATGGCGCGCAGTACCGGCTGAACGATCAGCGCGATGCGCGCATCGATGCCGCTTTCGCGGATGATGCGGTCGTCGCCTTCGCTTGCCGTCACTGTCATTCGGTCCCTGTCGTTCGATTCCTGCTTGGCCGCCAGGTAATAAAAAAGAGCGGGACCGGGTGGACCCACTCTTCGTCATACCGACCAAGAATTTGAAGCTGATATAGACGATCGTGGCCGTCGTTTCAAGCCCGTCGTGCATGACGGCAAGGCTCCGAGTCCGCAGCGCTGCGCCAAATGCATGGCGCCCATGCAGTAATCCTCCTTTGAGCACCGGCAACGCACGACTATCTATGTTGCATTGCACAATTGGAGCGCTCACTACGCTCGGAAGGATCCGATCATGAACAATCGTGGATTTTTTTCAGCCATAGGCGACTTTTTTAGCGTGTTTGGCAGCGCCGTAGCAGCGTCGCGTGCTGTGGAAAACGGTCGCAAGCCGCGTGCGAATGATCTGCGCAATCTGGGCATGGAGCCGGCAGCCTTCGATAAAATCCGCCGCTTCTAAGCCAAGTGAACAGGAGAGCCTTCGGCCGCTCAGCTCGGACTTCCTGCTATTTCCGCACAAAGGTGAGATAGGCGGGCCGTCGGCCCTCGCGAATGGCCTTGGCCTCATAGCGCGTCCCCGGCCAGCCATCATAGGGCCGACGCCAGTCGGCTGCTTCGTTTGCCTGCCACGTGAAGGCGCCATGCGCCCGGCAATGCAGCAGCGTCCAGTTCACATAGCTGTCGATGTCTGACGCAAAGTGGAACTTTCCGCCGTGCTTCAGGACGCGCGCGAAGCGGTCGAGATTGACCGGGCTGACGAAGCGCCGCTTCCAGTGCTTCTTCTTCGGCCACGGATCCGGGTAGAGAAGGTCGATGCCGTCAAGCGAAGCCTGCGGCAGCCAGTCAAGCAGGCGTGTGGCGTCGTCGTCATAGACGCGCAGATTAGCAAGCGGCCGCTCCCGGACCGCCATCATCATCTTGGCCATGCCGTTGACGAAAGGCTCGACGCCGATAAAGCCGGTCGCCTGGCCGGCCGTGGCACGGTGCAGAAGATGTTCGCCGCCGCCAAAACCGATTTCGAGCTGGACAGCGGAAACTTCGGCTTCGAAAAGGCTGGGCAGATCGGCTGGCGGTTCAACCGTCAGATCGAGCCTGTAGGCGGCGAAGCCGCTCTCCAGCGCCGCCGCCTGCTGCGGTCGAATGGTTTTGCCGCGCCGGCGACCGAAAAACGCCTCGGTCGCACGGCTTGGCCGGCCCTTCGGGTCCATAGGCGCCGCGGTTAGGCGGCGACTGCTTCGGCGACCGGTTCGGCGAGAGCGTCCTTGAGCGCCTTGGCGAGATCGGTCTTCTCCCAGGAGAAGGATCCGTCGCGGCCGGCCTTGCGGCCAAAATGGCCGTAGGACGACGTCTTGGCATAGATCGGCTTGTTGAGATCGAGGTGGCGGCGGATGCCGGACGGCGACAGGTCCATCACGGTGCGCAGTGCACGCTCGAGCTTTGCCTCGTCGACCTTGCCGGTGCCGTGGAGGTCGACGTAGATCGACAGCGGCTGGGCGACACCGATCGCATAGGAAAGCTGGATAGTGCAGCGATCGGCAAGCTTCGCGGCAACCACGTTCTTGGCGAGATAGCGCGCCGCATAGGCGGCCGAGCGGTCGACCTTGGTGGTGTCCTTGCCGGAGAAGGCGCCGCCGCCATGGGGCGCAGCCCCACCATAGGTGTCGACGATGATCTTGCGGCCGGTCAGGCCGGCGTCGCCGTCAGGTCCGCCGATGACGAACTTGCCAGTCGGGTTGATGTACCAATTGCAATTGTCGGCGATCTTCAGGTCGCCTAGTGCTTCGCGGATATAGGGCTCGACGACGTTGCGCACCTTCTTCGAATCCCACGTCTCATCGAGATGTTGGGTCGACAGCACGATCTGCGTCACTTCCGCCGCTTTGCCGTCGACATAGCGGACTGTCACCTGGCTCTTGGCATCCGGCCCGAGCCTGCCGGCATCACCGCTGCCCTCATGGCGCGCAGCGGCCAGCAATTCGAGGATCTTGTGGCTGTAATAGATCGGCGCCGGCATCAGGTCCGGCGTTTCGCGGCAGGCATAGCCAAACATGATGCCCTGATCGCCGGCTCCTTCCTCGCCTTGCCGGTCGGAAGCGTTGTCGACGCCTTGGCCGATATCCGGCGATTGGCCGTGCAGCAGGACCTCGATCTTGGCCGTCTTCCAGTGGAAGCCGGCCTGCTCGTAGCCGATTTCGCGGATTGCCTTGCGTGCGACCGACTTGAACTTGGCCGGGTTGACAATCGGATGGCCGGCCGCATCCTTCAGGACGTTGCCCTCCTTGTCCTTCTTGAGCAGCGTCTCGGGGACGCGCACTTCACCGGCGATGACAACGCGATTGGTCGTCGCGAGCGTCTCGCAGGCGACGCGGACTTTCCACGGGTCCATGCCGGTCTTTCTGGCCTCGCGGTAGACGAGATCAACAATCTCGTCGGAGATACGATCGCAGACCTTGTCGGGATGGCCCTCGGCAACGGATTCCGAGGTGAAGAAATAATTGTGCCGCGTCACGGGTGTCCCCTCTTGAAAAAATATCGGCAGGCCGCCGATTTTGGCGCGCCAGTTGTTAACGGTGCCGGGCGCCGCTCGTCAAGTCGTGCAGCCGTTCTAGCATGAATTTTGACGTTATTATCTTTGCGTCCAGAAGACGGCGGCAGGGCGCACTACCCTCATCTCTTGCACTCACAGGCTGAAGAGAACGGTTTCGTGGAAGCATGTCGAGCAAAATCGATCCGCGCGTCGGCGCATCTGCGGAATGCACATCCCACGGTGCACTCAGCCACGAGAAATTGCATGCCCGGCTACGGCCAGTCAATCGACCTCGTCGACGGAGAGCGACTTCACAAGCTCGATGATCTTGCGACGCACTTTCACGTCGGCGATCTTGACGAAGGCGCGGTTCAGCTGGAGGCCTTCCGGGCTGCCGCAGAATTCGACGGCGGAGGTCATCGACGCATCCTCGGCAAATCCACGGTTGCCCACGGCCTCCTGACCGGGCGCATCCTCGAAAAAGAAGGCGACGGGAACGCCGAGTATCGAGGCGATTGCCTGCAAACGACTGGCGCCGACGCGATTGGTGCCTTTTTCGTACTTTTGGATCTGCTGGAACGTTATGCCGAGGTTTTCGCCCAGTTTTTCCTGACTCATTCCCAGCATATTGCGGCGAAGCCGGATGCGGCTTCCGACGTGGATGTCGATCGGATTCGGCTTTTTCTTGTTTTCTTCTGTCATTTTTTCCTCGCCGAATTTTTCCGGCTTTTTCTATTTTGCTGCCCAAACGACGCCGCGGCCCGTGCCCCAACAGAACGACCTTATCGACTTCGAGAATTTTCAGGCGCTTACAGTATGAGTTTCTAATGTGTCGGCTGTCAATTCGCCCGTAGCCTTTGCCTTACGTTCAAAATGCATGCCGCAACGGCAAGCAAAAACATGATCAGCATTCCGTTAATGCGTCGTTGGCCGGAGGAAACGATGGCTTGGTTGGAGATCGGCACACGCACATCGATGGCGCCGCGTGCGTCGATAGCCAGCGCGTCGACGATGCGTCCTCGCGGGTCGACAACGGCCGAAATGCCGTTATTGGCCGCGCGCAACAGGGGCACCCCATTCTCCACCGCCCGGATCTGCGCCTGCCTGAAGTGCTGGTACGGCCCTGGCGTGTCGCCGAACCAAGCGTCATTGGTGACGTTCACAATAAGCTCGGCTGACGTGGCGTCAACCGCGACCAGATCGGGAAAGATGACCTCATAGCAAATAAACGGCAGCGCCCGGATGCCGCCGGGCAGCGTGATCGGGTGCCGCTCATTGCCGGCCGCGAAGGTCATTGGGCCGGCGACAAGCTGCTCAAGCCCAAAGCGGCCGAGCAGATCGGCGAAAGGCAGGTATTCACCAAACGGTACCAGATGAACCTTGTCGACGGCATCGACGATTTCGCCCCTTTCGTCGATCGCCACGACCGAGTTGTAGTAACGGCTTCCGGTCGCCGAGCCGCCTTCCTCGCGAACGACGCCGGCGACCAGCATCTGGCCATCGCCGAGCATCTCTCCGATGGCAGGCAAGGCATCCGGACGTTCGGTGAACAGAAACGGCACGGAGGTCTCCGGCCACAGGATCAACTGCGGCCTGTCATGGCCGGGTTCCGGCGCTTTGGCCGAAAGCCCCATCATGGTGGCGAAGATGCGGTCACGCACCGAGGCATCCCATTTTTCCGTGAGGTCGACGGCAGGCTGCACGATACGGACGTCGAGGCTGCGGGCGGCCGGCTTTTCGGGGGCGGCGAGCCTGAGATAGCCGAAGCCGACATGGGCAACGACCAGAACGACAAGCAATGCCACGCCGAGGCGAAGATGCCGGCGCGCCGCAAGCAGGGCCGGCAGTGCAAAGACGAAGACTGCAAGCGCATTCATGCCGATCATGCCGGTCACCGACACGCTCTGCATCAGCAAAGGCACCGGCATCGCCGCATAGCCGACGGCATTCCAGGGAAAGCCGGTGAACAGGAAGCCGCGCAACCATTCCGCCAGCGCAAAGCCGAAGGCGAGCGCGGCGATGCGGCCGATGTCATTGCTCCACAACAGCCGGGCAACCAGGGCGGCGAAGCCATAGAAGAAGGCCAGCGCGAGGGGGATGCCAACCACCGCGAACGGCAAGGCCCAGGCGAAGCTGTCGGCCTCGACCAGAAGCGCCGAGCCAACCCACCACAGACCGGCAAGAAAGTAGCCGAAACCGAACCACCAGCCGATGGCGAAAGCCGGCAGCAAGCGTCGCAGAAAACCGTCCGAGGCTTCGCCGGTCGCGCCATCGAGAAGCCACACCAGCAGCGGGAACGAAACGAAACAGACGGCGAAGAAATCGTAAGGCGCCTGAGCGAGAACCGCCAGCGCGCCGGCAAGAAACGCCACCAGCGCGCGCCGCCAGCCCCAAAGCAGAATTATCCGGCCGGCCTGGCGCTCCATCTATGCTTCCGAGTCGTGCGAATCAGGAAGCAAGATTTATCAGGCCGCGGCCTTGGCTCCAAACCGGATAAGAGCGAACAAGTCCGCTCATAGCTATCGATGCCAGCCTTCGATCTTCAGTCCGCCCAGCCGCTCAGCCTCTTCGCGTGGGACGGAGCGGACAGTCTGGGAAAAGGTCCAGACATGGCCTTCAGGATCGCGCGCCCTGTACTGCCGTTCACCGTAGAACTGGTCGGCAGGCTCCTCGACGATCTCGGCTCCCGCCGCCCTTGCACGATCACAGTGGGCATCTATCCCGTCCTTGAGGCGCGCATGGACCGACTGCGTGTTCTTGCCTGCAACTGAAGCCGGGCTGGCTATATGGTCGGCCCATTCGGAATCGATGATGATATAGCCGTCGCCGAACCGCATCTCGGAATGGACGAGCCTGCCATCGGTATCGCTGACCACCATGCTCGGCTCGAAGCCGAAAGCCTTTTCAAGCCATGTCAATGCGGCCCGCGGATCCTGGTAGAAGACGCCGGAGCCCAGTGTCGAGTGCTTGAACGGGTCCTCAATCGGCATCGGGCGAGCCGCGTCCTTCAAGCCTGCTCGGTGCGGGCGGCGCGGCGGCGGCGCTCGCCCTTCAGGGTTTCGACTATGCGCACGCGCTTGACGCGGCGTGGGTCGGCGTCGAGCACATGGAACTCGAAGCCGGGTATGGCCTGCACCACTTCGCCGCGCGCCGGCACCCGGCCAAGCGTGTTGAAGATCATGCCGCCGATCGTGTCGACATATTCGCCGTGCTCGCCGGCGGCGAAATCCTCGCCGATCATCTTGGCGACATCGTCGATCTCGGCCTTGCCGTCGACGATGAAGACGCCTTCGCCGGCCTGGGTGATCATCGGCTCGTCGTCGTCGTGCTCGTCCTCGATGTCGCCGACCACCATCTCGACGATATCCTCGAGCGAGACGAGGCCGTCGGTGCCGCCATATTCGTCGATGACCAGCGCCATCTGGGTGCGCGTCGTCTGCATCCGCCCCATCAGGTCGGAGGCGAGCATCGACGGCGGCACGAACAGCACCGGTCGGATCAGGTTGAGATCGCCGATGGTGCGCGCCAGATCGACCTGGGCGAGATCGAGAACCGTTGCGACCGCGGTTTTCCTGGTCGTCCTGCCCTTTCGGACGCGGGCGACCTTGGTGATGTGCGCCAGCACGTCGCGGATATGGACCATGCCGCGCGGGTCGTCGAGCGTCTCCGAATAGACCGGCATGCGGGAATGGCCGGACTGTTCGAAGAGCCCCAGAAGATCACCCAGCTTCGTGGTGATCTCGACCGCCTCGATGTCGGCGCGCGGCACCATGACGTCCTCGACGCGCACTTCGCGCAGACGCAGGATATTGTTGAGCATGGCGCGTTCGCCGGGCGAGAAGGATTCCGCATCGCTCGCCGTTTCGGCAAGCGCACCGGCAATCTCCTCGCGCAGGCTGGTGCCGTTGCGGTGCCTGAAAAGCCCGAGCACGCGATCGAACAGGGAAGGACCGGCAGGCGATGCCTCGCTGGCGAAGCTGCCGGTCGTGGTACTCGGACTCGAGCCCTCTTCCGTCGTTTCGGAAGGCTTGATCGCACTGCCGGCATCGGGGCGGGCGGCAGTCTCTGGTTTGTCGTTCATCATCGTCCGGTCAATTGATCTTTTGTAATTACGTGTAGGGATCGGGAATGGCAAGCCTCGCAAGTGCTGCGCGCTCTGTCGCTTCCATCAGTTCCGCTTCGGCGTCGGTTTCGTGATCGTAGCCCAGCAAATGCAGCAGGCCATGGATAACGAGATGGGAGATATGGTCCTCGACCGGCTTGTCTTCCAGTGCCGCCTCGCGCGCGACCGTCTCGGCGGCCAGCACGATGTCGCCGAGCATCGGCGGCAGCGGCCCGCCCCGGGCAAACGGAAAAGCCGGAAAAGACAGGACGTTGGTCGGCTTGTCCTTGCCGCGCCAGCCGGCATTGAGCGTGCGGATATGGGCATCGTCGGAAAAGAGGATGCTGAGCTCGGAACGCCCGTCCGCACCGGTTTCGGCAAAGGCGGCCGAGACGGCATGGTCGACCAGCCGCGTCAGCGTCGTCTCGGCGGGCCAATCTCCGGCCTCGATCGCGATATCGATCTCGACGGGAAGCGGCCCCCCCGCCTTTTGCTCCTCAGCCATGCGGCCGCATAATCATATCAGCCTTCGACACCCAAGCCCCTGGCCAGCTTGCCGTCGCGGTCGTAGGCCTTGACGATCTCGGCGACCAGCGGATGCCTGACGACGTCGCCTTCGTTGAAGCGGACCGTCACCATGCCGGTGACGCCGTCGAGGATTCTCAGCGCCTCGACCAGGCCGGACTTGGTGTTTGGCGGCAGATCGATCTGGGTCGGATCGCCGGTGACGATCATGCGCGAGTTCTCGCCGAGCCGGGTCAGGAACATCTTCATCTGCATGGGCGTGGTGTTCTGCGCCTCGTCGAGGATGACGGCAGCGTGCGCCAGCGTACGGCCGCGCATGAACGCCAGCGGCGCGATCTCGATGACCTCGGCGGCAATCGCCCGCTCGACCTTGTCGGCCGGCATCATGTCGTAGAGCGCGTCATAGAGCGGCCGCAGATAAGGATCGACCTTCTCCTTCATGTCACCCGGCAGAAAGCCAAGCCGTTCGCCGGCCTCGACCGCGGGGCGCGACAGCACGATGCGTTCGACCATGCCGCGTTCGAGCAGCATTGCCGCATGCGCCACCGCCAGATAGGTCTTTCCGGTGCCGGCCGGGCCGATGCCGAAGACGAGTTCCGACCGCTCCAGCGCGCGCATATAGGCGTCCTGGTTCAGCGAGCGGGCATAGATCGTCTTCTTGCGCGTCGATATCTGGGCGGCAGACACCTTGCCCTTGCGCTCCAGTGTCGGCAGCGTCAGTTGGTCGTCGGCGGCGATCGCCATGCGCACAGCGCCGTCGACATCGGACTGGCCGATATCGGTGCCTTTCTGCAGAATTCCGTAAAGATTGTCCAAGGCGCGGCGTGCCTGCTCGGCCGCCGAGGAAGAGCCTTTGATGGTTAATTGATTGCCGCGCGAGCGGATGTCGACGCCGAGCTTCTGCTCGAGTCTGGCCAGATTCTCGTCGAATTGGCCGTAAAGGGCGCTGGCAAGCTTGTTGTTGTCGAAAGTCAGTACGATGTGCGCCATATCCGAGGCCCCCGAGGGTAGGTTCTGGGGCAGGTTCTTCACTTCAGCAGCGCTCAACCGTCTCTCCTCATCTGCCGAGACCTTCAGGCCAATTCGGCGAACAGGCTGTTGTAGCCCGTCTTCGTGATTCGTACCTGGATAATGTCACCGATTTCGCCGGCCATTTCATCAACAATAACCGGCTGCAGCCAGGGCGAGCGGCCAACCTTCTGACCGGCCTGGCGGCCCGGCTTTTCGATCAGCGTGTCGATGGTCCTGCCGATCAGGCTTGCGCCGAAATCCTGCTGCTGTTTCAGCAGTAGCGCCTGCAGCCGCTGCAGGCGCTCGTCCTTGACGGCCTCCGGCACGTGATCACTCATCTCGGCGCCCGGCGTGCCGGGGCGCAGCGAATATTTGAACGAAAAGGCCGAGGCATAGTTGACGTCTTGGACCAACTGCATGGTCGCCTCGAAATCGACTTCCGTCTCGCCGGGAAAGCCGACGATAAAATCGCCCGACAGCGCAATGTCGTTCCGTGCGGCACGGATGCGGTCGATCAACGTCAGATAGTCCTTGGCCATATGTCTGCGGTTCATCGCCTTGAGTATGCGGTCGGAGCCGGATTGCACCGGCAAATGTAGATAGGGCATCAGCGTAGGCAAATCACGATGGGCGGCGATCAATTCATCGTCCATGTCGCGCGGATGACTGGTTGTGTAGCGCAGACGCGCCAGGCCCGGAATCTCGGCCAGCCTGAACAGCAGCCGGCCAAGGCCCCATTCTGCGCCGTTTTCACCTCTTCCATGCCAGGCATTGACGTTCTGGCCGAGCAGCGTCACCTCGCGCACGCCGGCATCCGCCAGGCGCTCGGCCTCGGCGACGATCTGTGCTACCGGCCGCGAGACTTCCGAGCCGCGTGTGTAGGGCACGACACAGAAGGTGCAGAACTTGTCGCAGCCTTCCTGAACGGTCAAGAACGCCGTCACGCCGCGCCTGATCAGTTCGGCGCGCTTCGGCTGCGGCAGATGCTCGAACTTGTCCTCGACGGCATAGTCGGTCTCGACGATCTTTTCGCCGCTCCGCGCCCTCGCCAGCACACCGGGCAGCCGGTGGTAGGTCTGCGGGCCGATGACCAGATCGACGGCCGGCGAGCGGCGGATGATCTCGGCACCCTCGGCCTGCGCCACGCAGCCGGCGACGCCGACCAGCATTTCGCGCCCGGCCTTAGCACGTTCCGCCTTCAACTCACGGATGCGCCCAAGTTCCGAATAGACTTTTTCCGCCGCTTTCTCGCGGATGTGGCAGGTGTTGAGCAGCACCAGATCGGCCTCGCCGATAGCGTCTGTCGCGGCATAGCCGTCGGCCGCCAGCGCATCGGTCATGCGCTGCGAATCGTAGACGTTCATCTGGCAGCCATAGGTCTTGACGAAGACCTTTCTGGTCGCGGCAGGCAGAACGACTAGGTTTTCGGCGGCAGCGCCGATGTCGTCGCGTTCTATCGTGTTCAATTCCATTTCGCGGCTTCTAGCGCCTTTCCCTGACAAAAAACAGACGAATCTGGCCGGAACCTGCGCGGCTTACCGGCTTGGGCGCGGTTCGGCGAGAGCCGCCTGTACCATCTCGCGCACCTGGCGTTCCATCTGCTTTGCCGTTTCCTTGCGGCTGGAGCCCTTGGAGAAAGCAATCGCCTCGCCAAAATGCACCTCGACGTCGAGGGCGCCCTCGGCCATCAGCACCTTCAGATGCGGCATCAGCTCTTCATCGCCGATCCAGGCGGCAACCGGCCGATGCCGGCGGCCGAGCGGCACGCCATGCAGGCGCGTATAGACGATCGCCACCGGCTGGATGAAGACCTGTTCGGCCGCCCCTTCCGCAATCGCCATTGTAGCGGCGCCGAACAGCGTACTCTTGAACGGCAGGATCATGTTGCCGTCGCCGGTCGAGCCTTCGGCAAACAGCACCATGGCGTCGCCCTTGGCCATGCGGCCAGCGATCTCGCTCGCCTGGTCGCCCGACGAACGTTTGCGCTCACGTTCGATGAAGACAGTGCGCTGCAGCTTCGACAGCATGCCGATCAACGGCCAGCCGGCCATGTCGGCCCTGGCGATGAACGTCACGTCGACCATCGACCCCAGTACCATGATGTCGGTCCAGGAGATGTGGTTGGCGGCAATCAGCAATGGGCGCTGGCCGGACAGCGCCCCCTTGACATGGATGCGCAGCCCCAGCGCCCTGACGATCATCCTGTGCCAGATCTTCAGGATGAAGGTCTCGCGCCAGAGCCCGGTCCTCATCGACAGGACCTGCAGCGGCACAAGCACCAATGAGCCGACGACAACCAGCCCCAGCGCCAGGAAAATCCTGATTTTTCCGATCATCCGCACCACCCCGGCGTTTGGCTAGCGAAGATCGCGGCGCATGACAAGCGCGCCGGTCGGGCCGTGTTCCGGCGATTTGTAATAGTTGGCGCGCTTGCCGACCTCGCGGAAGCCAAGCCGCCGATAGAGCGCGATCGCAGCGACGTTGGTCTCGTCGACCTCGAGGAAAAGTGCCTCGGCGCGCTGTGCGTGCAATTCGCGCAGCACCGCATCCATCAATTGCCAGCCGAGCCCCCGGCGCCGATGCGAGCGTGCCACCGCGACCGTCAGGACCTCCCCCTCGCCGGCCGCCAGCCGCGCCAGCACGAAGCCGACCGGCGGCTTGGCGCCCTGTCCGGTCTCGCGCGCGGCATAGCCGAACACGGTGTCCTGCTCGAGCAGTGCGGCGAATTCGTCGTCGGTCCACGGCCGCGCGAAATCCTCGCGATGCAGCACCGACATGGCCGCGCTGTCGGCAATTGTCAGCGGCTCGAGCGCATAGTCCCTGCGGCGCGGCTGGAGGAACGGAATGCGCATCAGTTTTTTTGCCTCGATAAAACAAAGCCGGCCTGCGGCTTGGCGTCGGCGCCGCGCAGATAGAGCGGTTTCGGCTTTTCGCCCTCGCCCTTGGCTGCGGCCCGATGGGCATAGACGGCGATGTCGGCGGTGGCCGCCGTCCCGCCGAGATCGAAGCTGCGCCCGGCCGCCGCGGCAATTTGGGTTGCCGCCGTGCCCGCCAGAACCGGAGAGATGTCGGTCGCCATGGCTGCGGCTTGCGAGAGCGTGGTCACAGCCGGACCATAGATCAGAACCGACCTCTCATCGTAAAGCGCCGCATGGATCTCCTCGCGGCCTGCATCGAGCGCGGCGAGCACGGCGCGGCGGGGAAATATCGCTGCGGCCTCTGCGGCCAACGCCTCCAGAGTCGTCACGCCGATCGCGGGGATTTTCAGCGCCAGCGCAAGGCCGCGCGCCGCCGAGACGCCGACGCGCAGACCGGTGAAGGAGCCCGGACCGGTCGCAACGGCAATGGCGCCGAGGCCGGTAAAGTCCGTTCCGGCCGCCTTCAACGCCCCTTCGATGACACCCATCAGATGCTCGGCATGACCCTTGCCGAGATCGAGCACCGAACGGCCGAGTTCTTTCCCGGCCGCCGCGTCGTAGACGCAGGCGGCGCAGAGATTGGCGGCACAGTCGATGGCAAGCAACTTCATGAAGCGCCCGGTTGAGACAGTTTCGAAAGCAGCCTCCCTCTGCCCGCCAGGGCTGATCCCCGCAAGGGGAATATCCACAAATCTTCAGGCGACTTGCTTGGAGTGTGGGTCCAAGAAGGTAAGTTTCGACGAACGCAACTGCCACAAACCGTTGCCAGGATTAGCCGATCTGCTCGATACGCAGCACGTGATTGTCCCAGACATAGTCCGGCTCGGAACGGATCGTGCCACCGCCCTCGACAATTTCGCCGGCGCCCGTCGTCGCCATGAAGCTTTTCCCATCGGGCGCCACGCCACAGACCTCGACCAGCGCCTTGGTAGCGACGATGCGGCTGCTGGCGGTGTCGATCACGGCAAGCGAATTCCCCTCAGGCGAAGACACGGCGATGGTGCCGGCGGCAGGGTTGGCGGCGACCGAGCCGATATAGTTCCTGAAGCAGGAGAGCACGTCTTGCGACATGTCGAGCAATTGCAAGTCCTTGCCGCGCGGCGCGCGGCCGACCAGCGGGGGACGATCGGTACCCGGCCCCCTGTATTGACAGCCGAACCAGACGGTGCCGGACCGGTCGGCATCCATATGGCGGATCGACAGTTGGTGCAGCGCCGGCGGCAATTCGTGCTTTTCGGTGAGATCGCCGGTAAGGCGGTCGACCAGAACATAGGACGGCTTCATCGTTGCGATATTGAGCTCTGCGCGGCCATAATCCGGATGCGTCTCGATGCCGCCATTAGCCACAGCAATCGTCCTGCCATTGGAAAGCAGCAAAAGCTCGTGTGGGCCCATGCCGTAGGTCGGGAACTCGCCGATGCGCTTGAATTTCGCATGCGCGTCATAGACGCCGACCACGCCGGCGGCATTGTCGAAATCGTTCTCGGTGGCGTAGAGCAGCGTGCCGTCGGCCGAGAACACGCCATGGCCGAAGAAATGTCGGCCGGCAACGCTGGCAATGGTCTGCGGTTCATCGCGGCCGGTATGGTCGAAGACGACAGCAAAGGTGCCCGGCTGCCTGGCAAACACCACCGAACGCTTCGACACCGGGTCGAAAGTAACGTCGTGGCCCCGATCGGGCAGATCGATCGCGTGCAACAACTTGCCGGCCTCGGACAGGACGGCCGCGCCATAGCTGCCGTCGCGCTTGACGAAAGCGGTGGCGAAGACCGCGTCGGCGTCGAGTGTCTTTGCCCAGGCCGACGGCGCCATCGCCGCTACGAAACCAGCGCCTGCGGCCCTCAGGAAATCGCGCCGATCGATCAGCGGCGTCCTCATGGTCAGTCGCCATCCAGTGACGAGAACCCGGCGGTCAGGCCGAATTCGGCGGTCAGCCTGGTGCCGATCAGGGTCGTCAGGCTGGATGTCACCAGCGAGAAATAGTCGAGCTTGCGGCGCTGCGCCGGATCGACAAGTGCCTTGTCGATCGGACCCCTGATCGCCTTGGCCGCCTCAATCCCGTTGGTGAGCTGGATGTGGACCGATTCCGCCATCCAGCGCGCATCGGGCGGCAGCGCGTCGCCAAGCTGCGAGGCCTGGAACAGCGCGTCCATGCCCGCCAGATTCCCGGTCAGCGAGCGGGCGGTGTTTTGCGAGCGCCAATAGATCGCCTGTTTCGGTTTGTCGGCCTCCGGCTTGGCGCCCACGAAGCCTTTCAGGCGCACGTCGCGAACCATTTCCAGCTCGTTGATGAAGACGCCGACCAGTTCGGTCACCGCTTCGGTGCCGTCGTGATAGAGCGCGTTCTGCGGACCCGGATTGGCCCAGAGCGCGGCAAAGCCATCGGGCTTATTCCAGGCATCGCTGACCTCGCCGACGATTGTCTCGACATTGCCGGCGATGGCCGCGCCGTAAGCGCAGCGATAGCCATCGTCCTTGCCGGCCAATTGATCGGCGCCGTCGCCATGGAGCACGAATTCCAGTGCGCCGAGCCCTTGCATGGCGACGCTCTTTGTCGCCAGCTGGGCCGGATCGGCAGCGACCGGATCCTTGCCGGCAAGTGCTGCCTGCACCTGCTTCAGGCCGATACTCTTGCGGTCTGGCCAAAACAGCATGCGCTCCAGCCGATTGTTTTCCGCGATCGGCCCGAAACGGATGATTTCCACCACCGACCAGGCATCCACGACACCGGCGAACTCGGCGCGTGCCGCATCGAGGTTGTCTTGCGAGGGCGCCTGGCAAAGCGTGTGCATTGCCTCGGTCAAGCTGCCCGCATGATCATGCAGCCTGGCATATGCTGGGCGGATGAAGCCGTCGGTCGCCCGCTGGATCACATCCGAAGCCTTCACCGCCGCGGATGCTGGCAGCGCACCGGTGAGGACCAGCATCAGAGCGAGCGCAAGCGCAAGACGCTTCGGCATCAGAGCGACTCCAGAAATTTGATCAGCGCATCGCGATCGGCCGCATCAGCGGCGGCAAAGCGGTCACGCGCCTTCTGGCCCTCGCCGCCATGCCACAGGATCGCCTCGGCCAGGCTGCGCGCGCGCCCGTCATGCAGGAAGAAGGTGTTGCCGCTGACGGTCTGGGTGAGCCCGATGCCCCACAGCGGCGGCGTGCGCCATTCGCTTCCCGTGGCCTCGCCCACCGCCTGCCCGTCGGCAAGGCCTGGTCCCATGTCGTGCAGCAGGAAATCGGAATACGGCCAGATCAGCTGGAAGGCCTGCGCCTTATTCGGGGTGCCGCGACGGGTGACGAATTTCGGCGTATGGCAGGAGATGCAGCCCATATCGTAGAACAGTTTTTTGCCGGCGAGCACGTCCGGTCTGTCGAGACCGCGCCGGGCCGGCACGGCAAGGTTTTGCGAATAGAAGGTAACGAGGTCCATGATCGGCGGCGGCGCTTCGACCGGACCGAGGCGCTCCTGCACGCCGTTAGGCAGGGCAAGGCAGGTCTTTTCTCCGGAGGTGCAATCGCCCCAGTGCTTCGGCACCTCGGGCGTCGAAATGCCGATATCACCGGCAAAAGCGTCCGCCGATTGCTGGCGGATCGATGCCGCCTGCGCCTTCCAGCCGAAACGGCCGAGCGTCAGTTCACCGCTGCTGCCGTCACGTATTATGTTGGGCCTGCCGGAAATCCCGTCACCATCGCGGTCGGCCGCATCGGCACGCGCAAGGATGTCGGCAGGAGCGATCTGCTCGACCAGGCCGAGGCCGATCATCGGCGGCGTCATGCGCGGCGACAGCGTGGTGTGCGGGTCGAGCGGCCCGTAGGCGAGGCCCTCGACCGAATAGCTCGGCTTGCGCAGCGACACCGTGCTGCCATCCGCCAATTTCACCTTCTCGTCCTGATAGTCGACATGCATCCTGCCCTCGCCCTGCAGGCCGGGTACCGCCAATTCCTGCAATTGCGTGCCATAGACCGGGTCGGGGAAGTTGAGCACCTTGTGATCGGCGAGCGCGGCTTCCTCCTCCTCGGTACTGGCTTGCCTTGCCAGGCGCAGGAACATCGAGGTGGTGCCGCTGTCGCCTTGGGGCGGATGGCCGCGGCCGTCCTTCAGATGACAGTTCTGGCAGGCGCGCTCATTGAACAGCGGACCGAGCCCATCCGAGGCCTGTGTCGAGGATGGCGAGGACACCCAGTTCTTGCGGAAGATGGCGTTGCCGAGCTTGAAGGTGCCCTCTTCCTCGAAGCTGATGTTGGCAGAGGATTGCGAGAAGGCGTCCTTGTTGACGTCCTTCTTCGAGGTGCCGGCGCCGCCCTGCATTAGCTCGAATTGCTCGGGCTTGGAGAAATCGCTGGTCGGCCTGGTAATGGCGATGACGCGCGCCAGATCCTTCGGCGTCAGATCGGTGCGGCTGGTAGCAAGGCCCGCCGGTTGCGGCGCTCCGGCCAGCGCCGAGGCTGTGAGCGTCGCCACCACGGCAAGAAAAGCGCCGCGAACCATTCCGTATCGCGGTTTCTTCTGAGGCGGCAGGCCGCAATGCTCGGCCGGCCGCAAGCGGCGCATGAAATCTAGGGGGCGCCGCATTCCTGCATGTCCTTATTCCGCCTCGTCGGCCGATGCCGCGTTGAGCTGGCCGTATTTTTCCTCGCCGATCGAGGCCAGCAGATCGAGTTGCGTCTCGAGGAAGTCGATGTGACCTTCCTCGTCAGTCAGCAATTCCTCGAACAGCTTCATCGTCACGTAGTCGCCTGCCTCGTTGCAGATCTCGCGCGACCGCTTGTAGGCAGTGCGCGCGTCATATTCGCCGGCAAGATCGGATTCGAGCACTTCCTTGACATTCTGCCCGATGCGCAGCGGCGCCACGGACTGCAGGTTCGGATGGCCCTCGAGGAAAATGATGCGCGCCACGAGCCGGTCGGCATGGTGCATTTCCTCGATCGATTCGGCGCGTTCCTTCTTCGCCAGCTTGGCGTATCCCCAGTCTTCCAGCAGCCGGAAATGCACCCAGTACTGATTGACCGCTCCAAGTTCCAGAAACAGAGCCTCGTTAAGCCGCTCTATGATCTGCTGTTCGCCTTTCATGGGTTCTGCTCCCGTATTGGACGCGCAGGCCTCTGACGCGATCCAGGTGTGAAACGATGTCCACGCCGCTCGCCGCCGAGCGGGTGTGGTAATTTTCGGTGACCCGAATGATCGTTTCGACCACATTTGGGAAGCAGCCGCAACAGCGACCGCGCTTGTGCATGGCATGATAGACCTTCGCCGGCACGATAAGCTGCCAAGGGTCCTCATCCAGCAGTTCGACGATCGTCTGCTCTATCTCCTTTTCGGTGATGATGTTGCAATGGCAGATCAGCATTTGGCGCTCTGGCTGACGGCGCTCATTGCACCGCGTGGCTGGTGGTTTCGATAGTTTACTGGAACACCTTGTCCGGTGAATCGAGGCTGTCCGAGCCCTCGAAGGCTATGGCATTGAGCTTCAGGGTACCGACGGCGCGTTCGATCGACTTGGTCTGATCGACCAGCGCCTCGATCGCCGCCTGCACGGTGGCATTGCCTTCCGTGTTGCCCTCTCCGATCTGCTGGTCATAGGCCTCGCCGGCAAGCGCCCGCGCCTTGATGGCCTCCATCTTGGCGACGGTGACATCCAGTTTGTCCGATAATTCCTTGTCGATCGCCGGATCGGCCGCCTTGACCATGTCGGCCACCGACGGGCCCTCGACGACAGTGCCGTCAAGCCGCGTGTAGCTGCCGAGATAGGCGGCGCGGATGCCGACGGCGTCATTGAGATGGGAGTTGTAAGTGTTGTCGGAGAAACAATCGTGCTCCTCTTCCGGATCGTGCAGCAAGAGGCCGAGCTTCATCCGCTCGCCGGCGAGCTCGCCATAGGACAGCGAGCCCATGCCGGTGAAGATGGTCGAAATGGCGGCGTTCTGCTCGCCATCGACAAGGTTCTTGCGGGCGGCGCCGCCTTCCTTCCAGTCGTTGACCATGTCCTTGAGATCGGAAACCAGAAGGTCGCTCGCCGATTTCAGGTACTGCCCGCGACGGTCGCAATTGCCGCCGGTGCAATTGGCAAGATCGTAATCGGTGTAGGGCCGCTCGCCGGCGCCAGGACCGGTGCCGTGCAGGTCCTGGCCCCATAGCAGGAATTCGATGGCGTGATAGCCGGTCGCCACATTGGCCTCGATGCCGCCGGCTTCCTGCAGGGTGCCGGAGAGGAACTCCGGCGTCAGATTGGTAGCGTCGACCTTCTTGCCGTTGATCTCGATCGACTTGTTGGCGATCACATTGGCGGTATAGAGCGCGTTGGCGTCCGACTCGGTGCCGTAGCTCTTGGCGACATAGTCGATCAAGCCCTCGTCGAGCGGCCAGGAGTTCACCTTGCCTTCCCAGTCATCGACGATGGCATTGCCGAAGCGATAGACCTCGGTCTGCTGATAGGGAACGCGCGATGCCTTCCAGGCCTCGCGGGCGGCGTTCAGCGTTTCGACCGATGGCTTGGCGAGCAGTGCATCGACAGCCTTGTCGAGCGCCTCGGCCGTGATCAGCGAATCCTCGTATTTAGCGAGCGCAATGTCGGAATAGGTCTTGATGACCGCCTTGGCATCGGTTTGCGCCTTTGCCGGCAGCACGAACACCGCCGCCGTGAGCATCGCGGTGGCGCCGATCGCCGCAAGCCTGCCGCCATACCGCGCCGTGATCATCGTTCTCATGACTGTCTCTCCTCGGGAATCAATGAAATGCCGGCGCCGCGGCGGGCAGTTGCCAGCGGGCAAAGAAGGGTCGCGCCATCGCGCGGTTCGCGGAAGAAAGACACCGAAATGCCTCCAATCGAAAGGGTTCAAGGCCCAGACATCAAAGGGATGCGCTGACGCGCGAGCTTCCATAAAACGGCGAACACGCCGGATGTCAACTGGTGGTCTAGAAAAAATTCAATTGAAACAACAGTTTAGAATTATTCTAAACTAGAACTGTCAACTTTAACGCCGATCTATCCGGAATGCCGGCGCATGAAGCGATTGACAGGCGGCCGTTCCGGGTGCGACCCGGATCGGCGCTCTTGCGGCGGCGCCGGACAATCGCCACCTGGCGGGACGTCCTAGATTTGGATGAGGAATCGGGCTGTTATGAAGAACGGGGTTGTCATTGTCGGTGCGGGTCATGCGGGCGTGCAAGCGGCTGCCAGCCTGCGCGAAGAGGGCTATGACGGGCCGGTGATCCTGGTCGGCGACGAAAACGAATTGCCCTACCACAAGCCGCCGCTGTCGAAGACCTTCATCAAGGATCAGCAAGCAAAGCCGCAGCCGCTGCGCGGCGAGGCTTTTTATACCGGCAGCGCCATCGACTTCCGGCCAGGCATCGGGGTCGAGCGCATCGATGCAGGCGGCCGCAGGCTGGAGATATCGGGCGGCGGCGTGTTGCCGTTCGAGCGGCTGGTCCTCGCCACCGGCGCGCGGCCGCGCCTGCTGCCGCTGCCGGGTTCGGAGCTTTCCGGCGTTGTGTCGCTGCGCTCGCTCGGCGATGCCCGCCTGATCCGCGAATTGAGCGCGCAAAGCGAGGAGGCCGTCATCCTCGGCGGCGGCTTCATCGGCCTGGAGATTGCCGCGACGCTCACCGCCGCCGGCCGCAAGGTCACGGTGGTCGAGGCGGTCGACCGACTGCTCGGCCGCGCCGTGGCGCCGGTCATCGCCGGCCATGTGCGCAAGCGGCTGGAAGCCACCGGTGTGCGCGTCCTCACCGGCACCACCATCGAACGGCTGGAAGGCGAGAACGGCCGTGTTTCGGCTGCAATCACCTCGTCCGGCGAGAGATTGCCGGCACAGATGGTCGTCATCGGCATTGGCGTCGTGCCGAATGTCGAATTGGCCGAAGCCGCCGGTATTGCCATCGCCAACGGCATCCGCGTCGACCAGCAGATGCGCACGTCGGTGCCGGAAATCCTCGCCATCGGCGACGCCGCCTCCTACCGGCACTGGTTCACCGGCGGCGATGTGCGGCTGGAATCGGTGCAGAACGCCACAGACCAGGCGCGGCTCGCCGCGCGCACCATCATCGGCCATGCCGACAATTACTCGGCGGTGCCGTGGTTCTGGTCCGATATCGGCGACATGAAGCTGCAGATGGTCGGCCTGATTGCGGGCGGCGACAGCCATGTCGTGCTGGGCGACGTGGCCGAAAACAAATTCTCGATCTACCACTACGCCGCAAGCCGGCTGCTCGGCATCGAATCGGTCAACCGGCCCGGCGACCATATGCTTGGCCGCAAGATGCTCGGCGCCGGCTTTTCGCCGTCGCCGCAGATTGTCGCGACCGGGCCCGACGGGCTGAAGGCGGCGCTCGCCGCCTTCCAGCAGGCAGAGCCTGCAAGAGCGGCCGGATAGCTCAGGCGGCGCGAACTTCGCGGATCGAGCTTTCGAGGATGTCGAGCGCTTCGTTCATGACGGCGTCCTGGATGGTGATCGGCGCGAGGAAGCGGATGACGTTGCCGTAGACGCCGCAGGTCAGCAGGATCAGGCCCTTGTCGAGCGCCTTCAGCCGCACCGCATTGGCGAGTTCCGACGACGGCAGCCCCTTCGTCACATCGTTGAACTCGACCGCGTTCATGAAGCCGGGTCCTCGGATATCGACAATCTCAGGCGCTTCGTCGCGGATCGATTGCAGGCGCTGCTTCAGACGGTTGCCTAGCGTGTTGGCGCGGTCGCAGAGCTTCTCCTCATCGATGACGTCGAGCACCGCATGCGCCGCGGCGACGCCGATCGGGCTGCCGCCATAGGTGCCGCCGAGCCCGCCGGGGCTCGGCGCATCCATGATCTCGGCACGCCCGGTGACGGCCGCCAGCGGGAAGCCGCCGGCCAGGCTCTTGGCCATGGTGGTGATGTCGGCCGCCACCTCGTGGTGGTCCATGGCAAACATCTTGCCGGTGCGGGCAAAGCCGGTCTGCACTTCGTCGGCGATCAGCAGCATGCCGTGCTGGTCGCAGATCTTGCGCAATGCGGTCATGAAGTCGCGCGGCGCCTCGTAGAAGCCACCCTCGCCCTGCACCGGCTCGACGATGATCGCGGCGACGCGGGCCGGGTCGATATCGGCCTTGAACAGCCGGTCGAGCGCGGCCAGCGAATCGGCGACCGAGACGCCGTGCAGCGCCACCGGGAACGGCGCATGGAAGACATCCGCCGGCATGGCGCCGAAGCCGACCTTGTAAGGCACGACCTTGCCGGTCAGCGCCATGCCCATGAAGGTGCGGCCGTGAAAGCCGCCGGAAAAGGCGATGACCGCCGGCCGGCCGGTGGCATTGCGGGCGATCTTGATCGCGTTCTCGACCGCCTCGGCGCCGGTGGTGACGAAAATCGTCTTCTTGTCGAACTTGCCGGGGAGCATGCCGTTCAGCCGTTCTGCCAGCCTGATATAGCTCTCATAAGGCACGACCTGGTAGCAGGTGTGGGTGAAACGGTCGAGCTGCGCCTTGACCGCTTGGATCACCCTAGGGTGACGGTGGCCGGTGTTGACGACAGCGATGCCGGACGAGAAATCGATATAGCGGCGGCCTTCGACGTCCCAGATCTCCGAATTTTCGGCGCGATCGGCATAGATCTGAGTGGTCATGCCGACGCCGCGGGAAATCGACTGGTTCTTGCGTTCGGAAATGGCTGAATTTGTCATCGTACCCCTCGCCGGGCCGGCGCCCGCTCTCGTTTGATGGCTGTTGAGACTCTTCTGGGCTTATTTCAGTTTTTCCTCAAGTTGGCACCGCCGCCGGGCGATTGGGCCTGCCGGTCGGCGTCAGCAACCGAACGCCCGTCGCTCATGCCGTCCTGACAAACCCCTCGCTGGCCCTCAGCAAATTGCGCGTATAATCCTTGGTGACACGGCGTTCGACAAGATCGTCCGCCGTCAGATTCTCCATCGCTTCGCCGTTCTGCATCACCATCAGCCGCTCGCACATGTGAGTGATGATAGCGAGGTCGTGGCTGACCATCAGGAAGGTCAGCTTGCGGCGCCGCCGGATCTCCTCCAACAGGTTCAGCACTTCGGCCTGCACCGAAGCGTCGAGCGCCGAGGTGGGTTCGTCGAGCAGCAGGATCGAGGGTTCGAGGATCAGGGCGCGCGCGATCGCCACGCGCTGGCGCTGTCCGCCCGACAATTGATGCGAATAACGGAAGCGGAATCCAGTGCCCAGGCCGACCTCGTCCAGCGCCCGCTGGATGCGCTTTTCACCGTCAGCGAAGCCGTGAATGGCGAGTGGCTCCTGCAGCAGGCGGTCGACGGTCTGGCGTGGGTGCAGCGAGCCGTACGGGTCCTGGAACACCATCTGCACCTCGCGATAAAACGCCTTCTCGCGGCGCGCGCCGAGCGTTTTGCCGTTGACGGTAATGGTGCCTGATGCGGCCGGCGCCAGGCCGGCGATTGCCCTGAGAAGGGTCGACTTGCCGGAGCCGGATTCGCCGACGAGGCCGAACGATTCACCGGATTGCACCTCGAGGCTGACGCCTTTCAGCGCGCGGAAGCGGTCGAACATCACCTCCAGCCTGTCGACGGAAAGGGCTGCCGTCATGCCGCCCACTCCGGCTTGCGGTCGAGCACCGGCAACGGGTGGCGGTCGGCGCCGATCTTGGGCATGCAGTTGAGCAGGCCGCGCGTATAGGGATGCTGGGCGCGGCCGAGCTCCGAGGCCTTGAGCTGTTCGACGACCTTGCCGGCATACATGACGATGACACGATCGCAGAAGGACGAGACCAGGCGCAGATCGTGCGAGATGAAGATCAGCCCCATGCCGCGCTCGCTGACCAGCCTGTCGAGGATGCCGAGCACGTCGAGCTGCACGGTGACGTCGAGTGCCGAGGTCGGCTCGTCGGCGATCATCATCTCCGGCCCGGCGATCAGCATCATGGCGATCATGGCGCGCTGGCCCATGCCGCCGGAAACCTCATGCGGATGCAGGTCGAAGACACGGGCCGGATCGCGGATCTGCACAGCCTCCAGCATGGCAAGCGCGCGCTCGCGGGCTTCGGCCTTGGAGACCTTCTCATGCGTGCGCAGCGTCTCGACGATCTGGCGGCCGATGCTCATCACCGGGTCCAGCGAATATTTCGGATCCTGCAGGATCATGGCGATACGCTTGCCGCGCAGCGCGCGGCGCTCGCGCGGCGAGGCGGCCAGCAGGTCGATGCCGTCGAAAGCGAGCGTCTTCGCGGTCACCTCGGCCTGCGGCGGTGTGACGCCCATGATGGCGCGGCCGGTCTGCGACTTGCCCGAACCGCTCTCTCCGACGATGCCGAGCCGCTCGCGGCCGAGCGAGAAGGAAACGCCGCGCACCGCCTCGATCAGGCCGGTGCGCGTCGGGAAGGTAACGCGCAGGTCGTCGACTTCGAGAAGCGTGCTCATTGGTCACCGCTTCGGGGATCGAGCGCGTCGCGCAGGCCGTCGCCGAGCAGGTTGAAGCCGAGGCTGACGATGAGGATGGCAAAGCCCGGCGCGCCCGCCACCCACCACTGGTCGAGCACGAAGCGGCGGCCCGATGCGATCATCGCGCCCCATTCCGGCAGCGGCGGCTGCGCGCCGAGACCGAGGAAGCCGAGACCGGCGGCGGTCAGGATGATGCCGGCCATGTCGAGCGTCACCCTGATGATCAGCGAGGAGATGCAGAGCGGCATTATGTGGCGAAGCACGATGCGGAACGGCGAGGCGCCCATCAGCTGCACCGCCTTGATGTAATCGGAATTGCGCACCGTGAGCGTTTCGGCGCGCGCGATGCGGGCATAGGGCGGCCACGAGGTGATGGCGATGGCGAGCACGGCGTTTTCGATGCCGGGGCCGAGCGCGGCGACGAAGGCCAGCGCCAGGATCAGCTTCGGAAAGGCGAGAAAGATGTCGGTGATGCGCATCAGGATCGCATCGGTCCAGCCGCCGGCATAGCCGGCGACGGTGCCGACCAGCAAGCCGATGGGCGCGGCGATGACGGCAACCAGAATGACGACGTACAGTGTCCAGCGCGAGCCGAAGATGATGCGCGAATAGATGTCGCGGCCGAGATCGTCGGTGCCGAACCAGTGCGCGGCACTCGGCGCCAGCAGCCGCGAGCCCTTGAGGTCGCCGAATGTCGGCGAATAGGGCGCCAGCACATCGGCGAGGGCCGCGACCACCAGTAGGGCGATGATGATGAGCAGGCCGGCAAACGCCAGCCGGTTGGCGGAGAAGCGCCGCCAGGCCACGTAGGCGCGGCCGAGCCTTGCCTGCACGCGCGACGCCGGCCGCTCGCTGAGCAGCCAGTCGCGGCGGGTTTGAATCGCTTCCGTGCTCATCCTGCCTTCGTCCTCATCCTGCCTTGGTCCTGGGATCGAGCACCCGGTAGAGCAGGTCGGAGAATAGATTGATGGCGATGAAGACCGAGCCAATGATGATGGTGCCGCCGAGCACGGCATTCATGTCGGCGTTCTGCAGCGAGTTGGTGATGTAGAGGCCGATGCCCGGCCACGAAAACACCGTCTCGGTCAGCACCGAGCCTTCGAGCAGCCCGGCATACGACAGAGCGATCACCGTAACCATCGGCACCGCGGCGTTGCGCAGCGCGTGACCCCAGATGATGCGCGTTTCGGACAGGCCCTTGGCTCGTGCCGCGACGATATATTCCTGGGTGAGTTCGTTCAGCATGAAGGAGCGCGTCATGCGGCTGATATAGGCGAGCGAGAAATAACCGAGCAGCGAGGCCGGCAGGATGATGTGGCGGAAGGCATCGGCAAATACGTCCCACTGCCGCTGCCAGAGTGCATCCAGCAGGTAAAAGCCGGTAATCGGCGTGAAGGTGTATTCGTAGACGACATCGAGGCGGCCGGGAAAGGCGACCCATTGCAGCTTGGCGTAGAACAGAACCAGCGCCAGCAGCCCCAGCCAGAAGATCGGCACGGAATAGCCGACAAGGCCGATGATCCGCACGACCTGGTCGATGACGCTGCCGCGCCGCACCGCGGCCAGCACGCCAAGCGGCACGCCGATCACCGAACCGATCAATGTTCCCAGCGTCGCCAGTTCGAGCGTCGCGGGAAAGGCGCGGCGGATATCGGTCATCACCGGATTGGTGGTCAGCACCGAGGTGCCGAAATCACCGTTCAGGGCATGTTTGACATAGATGTAGAACTGCTCGACCAGCGGCAGGTCGAGGCCCATCTCGCGGCGCGTTCGTTCGACGACATTGGCCGGCGCCCGGTCGCCGAGCACCGCCAGCACCGGGTCGATCGGGATGACACGGCCGATGAAGAAGGTCACCGCGAGCAGACCGAGATAGGTCGTTATCGCGATGACCAGGAACCGGGCGATCGATGAGGCCACGGCAACGGCGCGGGCGCCGCCGCGCCCTGCCGTCACTTCGCTTTCAGCCACACTCATACGGCGCGTCCGCCGGCGTCACTCCTTCGAGACGGGGCCGACGAAGTTGGTGTCGAAGCTCGGGCCGAGCGCAAAGCCCTTGAGGTTCTTGCGCAGGCCGGCCACTTCCAGCTGCTGGTGGATGATGACGAAGGGGCTGGAATCGAGGATCTTCTTCTCGAGATCCTGGTACATTGCGGCGCGCTTGGCCGCGTCCTTCTCGAGCAGGGCGGCCTCCGTCTGCTTGGTCAGGTCCGGAATGTCCCAGGCGTTGCGCCAGGCCAGCGTCTTGGTCTTGCCTTCATCCGAATTGTCCGGGTTGCTGGCAAAGGTCTGCGCATTGGAATTCGGGTCGAAATAGTCCTGGCCCCACTGGCCGATATAGATGTCGTGGTTGCGGGCGCGGTATTTGGTCAGCGTCTGCTTGCCGTCGCCGGGGATGATCTCCAGCTTGATGCCGGCCTGCCCCAGCGTCTGCTGGATCGATTCTGCCATGCCCGTCGTCGGCTGGCCGGTGCGCACGTCCATGGTGACGCTGAAGCCGTCGGCGAGACCCGCCTTGGCAAGCAGTTCCTTGGCCTTGGCGACGTCGAACTTGAACGGGTTCTCGTCCAACTCGCCGAGCACGCCCTTGGGCAGGAAGGTCTGGTGGATCTCGCCGATGCCCTTGAGGATAGTCGTGCTCAAGGCGTCGTAATCGACCAGATATTTGAAGGCCTGGCGAACCTCGGGCTTGGCGAGGTTTGCGTTCTTCTGGTTGAGGCTGATGTAATAGACCGTGCCCTTCGGCGCGCTGGTGGTGGTGAGGTCGGCATTCTTGGCGATGGCGTCGAGATCGTTGGGCTCGAGATTGCGGGCGACGTCGATATCGCCGGCTTCCAGCGCCAGGCGCTGGCCCGAACTTTCCTTCATGTTGCGATAGATGACACGGGCAAGCTTGGCCTTCTCGCCGTAGTAATTGTCGTTGCGCTCCATAACAACGGCCTCGTTGGCCCGCCATTCGCGCAACTTGAAGGCGCCGGAGCCGGCATAGCCGGTCTTCAGCCAGGCATTGCCGAAGTCATTGTCCCATTTGTAGTCGGCGCTGGGCGTGACCGCGGCGACATGCTCCTTGACCAGCTTGGCGTCGACGACCGAGGCGACAGTCGCCGACAAGCAGTTCAGCACGAAGCTCGGCGCATAGGCCTTGTCGACGGTGAACTGGAACGTCGTATCATCAACAGCCTTGGCCTTGTCGGTGACGTTGCCGCCATCGATGCCGAACTGGCCGATAATAAAGGCCGGGCTCTTGTCGAGCTTGATCGCGCGCTCGAACGAATAGGCGACGTCCGCCGCCGTGATCGGATTGCCGGAAGCGAATTTGAGGCCGGGCTTGAGCTTGAATGTGTAGGTCAGGCCATCGTCGGAGACGCTCCAGCTTTCCGCGAGATCGCCCTTGACCTTGGAGGTGTCGCTGAGGTCGAGGCGCACCAGAAGATCGTAGGTGTTGCCGGTGATTTCGGCGGTCGACAATTCGAATGCCTCGCCCGGATCCATGGAGATGATGTCGTCGATGGCGAAACCTTCGACCAGCGTGTCGGCGGGCGTGACCGCGAAGGCAGGCGCAGCGGCCAGAAGCAGCGCGGACATGGCCGCGCCCGCGAGCAAGAAGCGGGAGCGTAGAGCAAACTTTTCCATCATCATTTTAACTGTTCCCTGTTTTTGTTGACCTGAGTTCCCGGCTCAGGGTTGTGGCATTTTCTTGCCGCGTCGAACGGTGATTCCCGGACCATTGTCTTGGCAATTTTTGTGCAGTTCCGGCTCACCATATCCGGCGGTTTCGAGCGCGGCAACGAGCATTTGCAGAACGGTCGATTGGGCCAGACCGGCGGTGCGAAAACCCGGCTATTTCAGCGCGGTAACCAGGTCGGCGTCGGGAAAGCAGGTGGCGGAACGGCCGTTTCTGGCCTGCCATTTGCCGATCGAGCGGCGCGTCTTGAAGCCGGGCAGGCCGTCGGCGCTGCCGACATCATAACCCTTTGCCTCCAGCGCCCGCTGCAGGGCGGCGATGTCGGAGCGGTAGAGCCCGCCGACCGCGCCCCAATTGCCCGAGAAATTACTGTCGCCATGGGCGATGCGATCGGCGCCATGGCCGATAAACAAGGCATAGAGATCGCTGGTGTTATACTGCTTCAGCACGTAGAAATTGGGCGTAACTATGAAGGCCGGGCCGCTGCGGCCGGCCGGCATCAAAAGAAAGCCCTCGGCTTTCAGTTCGCTCGCCGGGAACGGTTTACCCGACACACGCCTGATACCCATATCAGCCCATTGCGAAATCTTCTTGCCCTGGTCCGGACCTTCGAGCGAGCACGAGACGCTTTCCGGCACCGTCACCTCGAAGCCCCAGCCGCGGCCCCTGACCCAGCCATAATGCACGAGATAATTGGCGATCGACGCCAGTATGTCGGGCGTCGAATTCCAGATGTCGGTGCGGCCGTCGCCATCGAAATCGACGGCATGCTTCAGAAACGACGTCGGCATGAACTGCGGCTGGCCGAGCGCACCGGCCCAGGACGATTTTATCGCGCCGACCGGGGCAAGCCCGCGCTCGACGATCCCGAGCGCCGCCAGCAGCTCGGTGCGGAAGAATTCTTTCTTCGTCGACATGAACGCCTTGGTGCCCAGCACCTCGAAGGCGTCGTAGGGCAGCTTTGCCGCACCGAAGCCGCTCTCACGGCCCCAGATCGCCAGCAGCACTTCGCCGGGCACGCCGTAGCGCTTCTCGATCGCGGCCAGCGTGCTGGCGTTGGCCGCCTCGCGGGTGCGGCCGCCGGCGGTCACCGCACGAACTATCTTTTCGGCGAAATAGGCGCCGGGCGAACCGAACTCGGCCTGATGCTGTTTCCGCGGCGTCGTCGCCCTCTCGCCCGGCTTCACCAGGTCGGGCAGCTTGAGGTTCGGCTTGACGCCGTCGAAGGCGGCATCGAAGGTTTCCCTGGAGATGCCTTTGGCATTGGCTTCAGGCCAGAGGTCGTTGCCAAGCCAGGCGCGGAACTGGTCGTCGATTTTTGCCGCGGAGACAGGGGTGGCGAGGAGGAAGGCGGCAAGTGCGGCGAGAAGAAACGCGACGGCTATTTTGTGAAAGCAGCGATCCGTCCCACCCCCCTCTGTCCTGCCGGACATCTCCCCCGCAAGGGGGGAGATTGGCTGTCGCCTCTGCTTCCGCCAATTTTCGACGTTGAAAGATTGGCGGCGAGATTGACGCTGCCGATCTCCCCCCTTGCGGGGGAGATGTCCGGCAGGACAGAGGGGGGTGTGACAGAGTGCCCGCCTTAAAAAATGCGCAGCAGCCATCATCCGCACCCTCCCCGCAACTCGCCTCAAAACGCGGTTCGCGAGCGCAACGCGGCGGCCAGCGTGCCTTCGTCGAGATAGTCGAGTTCGCCGCCGACCGGAACACCATGCGCCAGGCGCGTCACCTTGATGTCGAAGCCGGAAAGCTGGTCGGTGAGGTAGTGCGCGGTGGTCTGGCCCTCGACCGTGGCGTTGACGGCGAGGATCACTTCCTTGACTTCGCCGCCGGCGACGCGATCGACCAGCGAACGGATGTTGAGCTCATCAGGACCAATGCCGTCGAGCGGCGACAGCGTACCGCCGAGCACATGGTAGCGCACGTTCATGGCGGTCGCCCGCTCCAGCGCCCATAGGTCGGCCACGTCCTCGACGACGATGAGCGTGGTGGGGTCGCGACGCGCGTCGGTGCAGATCATGCATGGGTCTGAGGTGTCGACGTTGCCGCAGGTCGAGCAGATGCGCACCTTGTCGACCGCCTCGCCCATGGCGGCGGCGAGCGGCGCCAGCAGCTGTTCCTTCTTCTTGATGAGGTGGAGCGCGGCGCGGCGTGCCGAACGCGGGCCAAGCCCCGGCACCTTGGCCAGCAACTGGATCAGGCGTTCGATCTCGGGACCGGCGATTCGCTTCGACATCGCACCGGTTTAGACCATGATCCCGAAAAGTGGAAACCGGTTTTCGGAAAAGATCATGGTCAAACAAGACGATAGAGCCCCATTCCGATCTATCGGAATGGATCAGGCTCTAGGATTTTTCAACGGGTTTTGGAACACTGCTGAGGCGCGGGATGTTCGATGCGCAAAGAGGCAATCGCTTTAGGTTTGCGCCGCCCCTCATTGCCCTGCCGGGCATTTCTCCCCGTATAGCGGCGGGGAGAAAGGGCTGACCGCAACCTCGGTCCCTTTTTTTGCGACGCCGGAAATTGGCGAAATCCTTGGCAACAGCGTCCTTCTCCCGTCACTATACGGGGAGAAGATGGCGGCAGCCAGATGAGCGGCGGCGCCGACGTTGACCGTCTCAGTTTTCTTCCAGCGGCCGGGTCTGGCCGGCGATCATCGCGCCGATGGCGTCGGTGTTCTCGGGCGTCGCCTCGAACGACATTGTCGGCTCTGCCGGCGCTGCCTCGAAGGAGGTGACAGGCCGTGCGCTCGCGGTCCCACCGAAACGGGCCGCATCGGGCTCCTGCATTGGTTCTTGCAGCGCCACCAGCACCGGCTTCTCCTGGGTGGGCTTCTCTGGGGCCGCCCTCTCCGGGGTCGCCATCCCGGCAGTCACCCTTGTCTGCTTTGCCGGCTGCGATGCGGCGGCGGTCACATAGGTCGCCTTGGCGAATGTCGGCTTGGCGTCGCGCGCCGGCTCGGCCGAGGCGACAAGTATGGCCTGAGCGGCAGGCGCTTGCGGCTTGGCCTGGGCCACGGCGACCACCGGTTCGTCCGGCAGCGGCTGCCAGTTGCGGCCGCGCTTTTCATAGAAGGCATTGCCGCCGGCGACCATGGTGTAGTGCATGTTCTTGTAGGGGAAGCGCAGGCCGGCGGTGTGGAAGTACATCGTGTTCTTCAGCTTGGCTTTGCGCTCGCCCTTGAGCACCGCCGCGGCGGCTTCCTCGACATCGGGCATCGCCTTCGAATTCATCGGCCGCGTCATGACGCCCGGCGCGAATTGGCCGCGCTCGCCAACGACCTGGCAGATGGTGTTGCCATGCTTGCCGGACCGCAGCCGGTTCATCACCACCGTGCCGACCGCAATCATGCCGTCACGGCTCGACCGGTTGGACTCGAAGAACATTGCCCGCTCCAGGCACTCCTTTTCCTTCGGCGTGGAATTGTAGGAGCGCGAGCTCAGGAAACCCGGCGTAATGGCATCGGTCAGGCTGGACATGCCGTGCGAGGCGGTCTGACTGCAAGCAGCCAAAAACAGCGGCGAGATAACGACGCCGAGCCGCAACGGCGTCTTCCATCGGGTAGAGATCAACAGGCGTCCCCTCATTCTGCTGCCAGCCCGCCCCTGGTTGCGGCAAGAATGAGACACTTTCAGGCAAAAAGATGGCTAAAGCGTTATTAAGTGTGGGGAGTTGCCTAATAGACACAGCCGGCGGAAGAGCAAGCACTGGCTGCTGCACTCTTCGGCCACTGTAACGGCATACCGATTGACTAGCCTTAGAAGGGCAGTTTCATTCCCGGCGGGATCGGCAGTCCCGCGGTCAGCGCCTTGGTCTTTTCCTGCATGGTTTGCTCGACCTTGGTCCTGGCGTCGTTGTGGGCAGCGAGAAGCAGATCCTCGAGAATCTCGACCTCGTCCTCCTTGAACAGCGACGGGTCGATCTTCAACGACTTCATCTCGAATTTGCCGGTCAGCGTCACGCTGACCAGGCCGCCGCCGGCCTGTCCGGTGGCTTCCAGCGTGGCGATCTCATCCTGCATGGCCTGGAACTTGGCCTGCATTTCCTTTGCCTTGCCCATCAGGCCGAGAAGATCTTTCATCGCACGGTCCTTTGCAGTTGGTGCCGGTTGTTTCAGGTTTCGTCGTCGTCTGCCGGCGGCTCGACCGGCACTTCGCCCTCGGCCGCATCGGCTTCCGGCGCGTCGGGAATGCGCACGTCGATGATCTTGGCGCCGGGAAAGCGCGCCAGGATGGCGGCGACCGTCGGATCGCTCTTGGCATCGAGGAAGGCATTTTCGCGCTTTGTCGATTCCATCTCGGCCAAGGTCTGGCCGCCCTCTTCCTTCGACAGCGACACCAACCAGTTGCGGCCGGTCCAGGCGCGCAGCTTGGCGGTCAAATCGTTGAGCAGCATCTTCGGCGCATCGTCGGTCAGGCTGACGTCGATACGGCCGGGCTCGATGCGCACCAGGCGCACGCAACGCTTCACCAGCACCTTGAAGGCCATGTCGCGCTGGGCGTCGGCAAGGGCGACAATGTCGGCTAGCGACTTCACCGGCACCGGCGGCGCCTCGACCACCGGCCCCGGCGGAGCAACGAAATTGGTCGGCACCGGCTCGGGCTCGACCAGGCGCATCGACTGCGCGCCGCCATTGGCCGTCGGCATCCGCGTCTGCGCCACGGCACCGGCACCACCGCTTGCAGGCCCATGGCTTGCGGGGCCGGGGCTTGCGGGGCCGGGGCTTGCCGGCGCGCCATTCGCGCGCGGCGCGGAGCCGGGCAGCGAAACGCCGCTCTCCAGCGATCTCAGCGCCTCGTCCAGCGTCGGCAGGTCGGCGGCATGCGCCAACCGGATCAGCACCATCTCGGCGGCGCTGACTGGACGGTTGGAAGTCTGCACCTCGGGAATGCCTTTCAAAAGCATCTGCCATGTCCGCGACAGCACCTTGACCGACAGCGTCCTGGCGAAATCGGCGCCGCGCCGGCGCTCGTCCTCGGACAGCGAGGCGTCGTCGACAGCAGCCGGCACGAAGCGCAGACGGGTGACCAGATGGTTGAACTCGGCAAGGTCGGTCAGCACCGCGGCAGGATCGGCGCCGGTATCGTACTGGGCACGGAATTCGGCAAGCGCGGCGGCGACGTCGCCCTTCATGACATGTTCGAACAGGTCGACGATGCGGGCACGGTCGGCCAGGCCCAGCATGGCGCGGACCGCTTCGGCGCTGACCGCGCCGCCGCCATGGGCGATCGCCTGGTCGAGGATGGACTGCGCGTCACGCATCGAGCCTTCGGCCGCGCGCGCGATCATCGCCAGCGCATCGTCTTCGACTTCGATGCCCTCCAGACCCGCTATCCTGGCAAGGTCGGCCTTGATCATTGCCGCATCGATGCGCCTGAGGTCGAAACGCTGGCAGCGCGACAGGACGGTGATCGGCACCTTGCGGATTTCGGTGGTGGCGAAGATGAACTTGACGTGCGGCGGCGGCTCTTCCAGCGTCTTCAGCAGGCCGTTGAAGGCCTGGTTGGAAAGCATGTGCACTTCGTCGATGATGTAGACCTTGTAGCGCGCCGATACCGGGGCGTAGCGCACGCGTTCGATGATGTCCCTGATGTCGTCGATGCCGGTATGCGAGGCGGCGTCCATCTCGATGACGTCGACATGGCGGCCTTCCATGATCGCCTGGCAATGCTCGCCGAGCACGGCAAGGTCGACTGAAGGCTGGTCGACGGTCGATGTTTTATAGTTCAGGGCCCGCGCCAGTATGCGCGCGGTCGTCGTCTTGCCGACGCCGCGCACGCCGGTCAGCATCCAGGCCTGGGCGATGCGGCCGGTGGCAAAGGCATTGGTCAAGGTGCGGACCATCGGCTCCTGGCCGATCAGTTCGGAGAAATTCGACGGTCGGTATTTGCGCGCCAGCACGCGATAGGCGGCAGGCTTGTCCGATTTCCCGGCGTCGTTTCCGGCTTCGCTCATTCGCCCGTTAAGCTCCAAGGGCTGCCACTGGAGGCGGCCGATTCCTGCGCATAGTTTCGCCCGCACGGCTTGGCGCCGTCAATGTCGGGGCAAAAGGCGAAGAGGCGGGAGGCTGGAACAATGACCCGTTCCGGGCTCGTTAGGGCTGCTTCCTTCCGGACCTGACCCGGTTGGCGAGTGGACCGTCCACCACCAACCTCCCGGCCTCCATATCGGCAATCCGGCGATGAAATGCAAGTGCGGATGATAGGAGTCGTGCGCGACGGCGAAAGCTGAAACCAAAAACCCGCCTCGGCGGGCGGGTCGTTGGTGCGAATAATCACCATAGCGACATTAGTAGCATAGCTGCCGGCACAAAGCAAGAACAAAATGTGGCTGCGGTCAAAATTGTCGACCTCGGCGGGGCAGCGCCAACCGTATGCAATGCCCTGGTCCTCGGTTCTTCGCGCACAATCAGCGCCACGACGGCCAATGTTGCTTGCTGCCCCTTGCGGCCCCCCGGTAGCCGCTCTAGCGTCGATAAAGTTCAAAAAACGTCAAAATGCGAGGGAAACGCCGATGCTGCCGGGCCTCAAGGCAGGATTCACGCTTGACGCTCAGCTGGAAGCCGACAGCGAACAGCTGATGTGGCTCGGCCTGTGCGAATTGCGCGTCATGAACGACCGCCGCTGGCCGTGGCTGCTGCTGGTGCCGCAGCGGCCGGGCATCGAGGAAATCCACGACATGACGCCGCTCGACCAGGCGATGCTGACCTTCGAGACCAACATGGTGGCGCTGGCGCTGAAGCGGGTGACCGGCTGCACCAAGATCAACACCGGCGCGCTCGGCAACATCGTGCGGCAGTTGCACGTGCATGTTATCGCGCGCTCGGAAGGCGATCCCGGCTGGCCCGGCCCGGTGTGGGGGCACGGCCTGCGCGAGCCCTACCAGCGCTCCGACATTCGCAAGTTTGCGGAAAAGATCAAGGCAGCGCTATAAGCCTCTCCCGTGTCCATCTTGAACCTTCCTGAGTCCGCATGAGCTTTAGCCTGTTTGACGCGCCCTTGCGCGAGCCGAGCCAGTTCGTCGGCTTCGCCGGCAACATCATCGACCGGCAATCCGAAAACCGCGCCGACGATTCCGTCGAAAAGGCGCTCGCCGATCCGACGACTCGGCTTTTGCTGATGCATGGCGGCCGGCTCTATCTGAAGCTTGCGCAAGACGCATTCGATCCCTGGTTCGGCGTGGCCGAAAGCCGGCCGCTCGAGGCATCGCTCGAAAACGGCGTCCTGCTCGGTTTTTCCGAAAGTGGCCCGGTGCTGGCGGTGCCGGCCGCGGTCGAGCCCGAGCAGCTTCCCGAGACGATCAAGGCGATCGACTATCGCTCGGTCTATATGCAGGGGCTGATCGACGAAGCGGCGGCCGGCGCGCTGGCGCAAGGGGCGGCGCTGCTCGCCTGGCATGCCAGCCATCGCTTCTGCAGCAAATGCGGCACCGAAGCCGAGATGCGGGCCGGCGGCTACAAGCGGCATTGCCCGGCCTGCGGTACGGAGCACTTTCCGCGCACCGACCCGGTGGCGATCATGCTGACGGCGACGCGCGAAAAATGCCTGCTCGGCCGCGGCCGGCATTTCGGGCCCGGCATGTATTCGGCGCTCGCCGGTTTCATCGAGCCGGGCGAGACGATCGAGGCGGCGGTGCGCCGCGAAACGCTGGAGGAAGCCGGCATCCGGCTCGGCCGCGTCGTCTACCACGCCAGCCAGCCCTGGCCGTTTCCCTATTCGCTGATGATCGGCTGCTTCGGCGAACCGCTCAACGACGACATCCACCCCGACCTCAACGAGCTGGAAGACTGCCGCTGGTTCTTTCGCGACGAGGTGCTGTCGATGCTGGCCAGGGAACATCCGGGCGGCCTGGTGACGCCGCCGAAAGGGGCGATCGCCTATAACCTGATCCGCGCCTGGGCCGACAGCGCGTGACACGAAGACATCGCAGGAGCAAAAAATGATCCGTCACACCGTCGTGTTCACGCTAAAACACCCGCCGCACTCGCTTGAGGAAAAAAGGTTCCTCGCCGATGCCAAGAGGATCCTCACGGCGATAAAGGGCGTCACGCATTTCGAGCAGTTGCGGCAGGTCAGCCCCAAGAACGAGTACCGCTTCGGCTTCTCGATGGAGTTCGCCGATCAGCGGGCTTACTCCGGCTACAACGATCATCCCGACCACGTCGCCTTCGTCCGCGACCGCTGGATCCCCGAGGTCGAGGCGTTTATGGAGATCGACTACGTGCCGCTCGGCTGGGGCTGAGACGGGGAAGCGGCGCTCCAAAAAATCAATACCCCGCGTCGCGGTCCACCACATTTTCCAGCGCTTCGCCGCGCTCGAAGGCGTCCATCTGGCGCAGCATGATCGGCGCCAGGTGGACCGGATCGGAAGTTGCCGCCGCATGCGGCGTCACGAACACTTTAGGATGGTTCCATAGTGGGCTGGTCTTCGGCAGCGGCTCGACCTCGAACACGTCGAGGCTGGCTTCCTTCAGCGTGCCGTCGTCCAGTGCGCGCAGAATGTCGGCGTCCTTCTGCAGCCTGCCGCGCCCGGCATTGATCAGCACCGAGCCGCCGAGGCCGTTGCGCTTGCGCAGCTCCTTCAGCACGCCGTGGTTGATGATGCCGTGCGTCTGCGGCGTCAGCGGCAGAAGCACCACCAGGATGTCGGTAGCGTTGAGGAACGGGATCAGGCCGGCCTCGCCCGCATAAGTCGAGACACCTTGCATCGGCCGATCGCTGCGCGACCAGCCATTGACCGGAAAGCCGAGCGACAACAGCACCGACGCCGCCGCGCGGCCGAGCGTGCCGAGCCCCATAATGCCGACCGAGATGTCGCTGGCCGGCCGCTGCTGCGGTTCGTGCCAGATCTTCTTCTGCTGCTGGGCGCGGTAGAGCATGCCCTGGCGATGGTGGTCGAGCACCCGCCAGACGACGTATTCGGTCATGTACTGGGTCAGGTTGTCGGCCACCACCTTGACGACCGGAACGTCGGGCAAGGTGGGATCGGCGAAGATGTGGTCGACGCCGGCGCCGATCGAGAAGATGGCGCGCAGATTGGGCAGCGACGACAACAGGTTCGGCCGCTGTTTCCACACCACCGCATAGGTGATCGACGGATCGGCGGCGCCATTCGGCTCGAGCACCACTTCGCGCTCCGCCGACAGCAGTTCGCGCCAGCGCAGCGGATGAATACCGGTGAGGGCAAGCAGGATGCGGCCTTTTTCCATTGCGGATTGTTTTTCCTTTTTACCAACAGCGTTCGCGTCCCGACGTGCAAGGGCGCGGCAGCGTTTTGATTTTGTGCATGATCTCTGGCGAAAATCTACTCGCTAACGATGCCGACCGGCGCCGTTTCGATCTTGAAGGCGGCCGAGATCAACGCCTTTGTATAGTCGGTCCGCGGGTTGCCAAAAATCTGTTCGGAAGGTCCGGCTTCGACGATCCTGCCATTGCGCATGACGATGACTTCATTGGCGAGCGCGCGGATGACCCTCAGATCGTGGCTGATGAAGAGATAGGCGAGGTCGTGCTTGGCCTGCAGGCTGCGCAAGAGGTCGACGACCTGCGCCTGCACGCTCATGTCGAGCGCCGAGGTCGGCTCGTCCAGCATGACGAAGCGCGGGTTGAGCACCATGGCGCGCGCGATGGCGACGCGCTGGCGCTGGCCGCCGGAGAATTCGTGCGGATAGCGGTTGCGCGTCGCCGGATCGAGGCCGACTTCCTGCAGCACGTCGACGACACGCTCGTCGCGCGCATCGGGCGACAGTTTCGGCTCGTGGATCTTCAACCCTTCCTCGATGATCTCGGCGACCGACATGCGCGGGCTGAGCGAGCCGAACGGATCCTGGAAGACGATCTGCAGTTCGCGCCGCAGCGGCCGCATTTCGTTGAAGGATAGCTGATCGATGCCGCGTCCGTTGAACTGGATATTCCCGGTCGACGAGATCATCCTGGCCAGCGCCAGGCCGAGCGTCGTCTTGCCGGAGCCGGATTCGCCGACGACGCCAAGCGTCTGACCGGCCCGCACGGTGACGTCGATGCCGTCGACCGCCTTCACATTGTCGACGGTGCGCCGGAAGAAGCCCTTCTTGATCGGAAACCAGACCTTGACGTCGTTGCCGACCATCACTGGCTTGGCGGCCTGGTTGGCCGCCGGCGGCTTGCCCTTCGGCTCGGCGGCAAGCAGATGCCGGGTGTAGGCGTGCTGCGGATTGGCGAATATCTCCTTGGTCGGGCCGGTCTCGACGATCTTGCCCTTGGTCATCACGCAGACCCGGTCGGCGATCTTCCTGACGATGCCGAGATCGTGGGTGATGAACAGCATCGACATGTTCTTGCGGCTTTTCAGGCCGGCGAGCAATTCGAGGATCTGCGCCTGGACGGTGACGTCGAGCGCCGTCGTCGGCTCGTCGGCGATCAACAGTTCAGGCTCGTTGGCCAGCGCCATGGCGATCATGACGCGCTGGCGCTGGCCGCCGGAAAGCTGGTGCGGATAGGCGTCGAGCCGCTTCTCCGGTTCGCGGATGCCGACCTCGTGCAGAAGTTCCAGCGTGCGCGCCTTGGCGGTGCGATCCCCCAGGCCCTGGTGCAATTTCAGCACCTCGACGATCTGCTGCTCGATCGTGTGCAGCGGGTTGAGCGAAGTCATCGGCTCCTGGAAGATCATGGTGATCTTGTTGCCGCGCACACAGCGCAAGTCTCTCTCGTCCGTGGCCAGCAGGTCGGCGCCGAGGAACAGGATCTTTCCCGAGGGGTGGCTGGCGGTCGGATAGGGCAGCAGCTTCAGCACCGACAGCGCGGTGACCGACTTGCCGGAGCCGGATTCGCCGACCAGCGCCACCGTCTCGCCCTTGGCGAGGTCGAAGGAAATATGGTCGACGGCGATCGACTGGTTGCCGCCTTGCGTGAAGGCGACGCTGAGGTCTTGTATGGAAAGGAGAGGGGCGGTCATGGCTCAACTTCCGCGACAACCCTGTCCAAGGCGGAAATTTCCTGTCGCATGATCGAAATTTTGACTGCCATTTGAGGGGGGACGAGACGATTTGGTGCGATAGAATAGGTCTCTTTCAATCTCATGTCCGCGGTCTGCTTTCTGCCGTCGTTCAGTGAAATGAGCTGAAGCAGTTTTTTTGCAAGCGCATCGTTGTTTTCAAAGGCATAGATGAAAATGTTGGTGTCGACATAAAGCCGGACTGCAGCCATCAATCCTCCCACTCATCGCGGAGGGCACGAACACGCGCGACAGCCTCGTCGAGGCTTGTTCCCGGCGCGTTGGCCTGAGCATTCCGCATGAGTTCAAGCGATTGTTCGCGGCCAAGAGGCCTGTTGGCCTCCTCTTCCACTGTCACTTTGACCGAGGCGCTCGGAGCTGTGCCCCTTCGCAGTTCATCCGGGAGCTTCGATGCCGGGTAGTGTTCAAGGATGACCTTATTCATAACCCTTTCCTTCCCCGACGTGCGGCTTGACGGACTGAACCGACGCCAACACCGTCATGGGTCCGGGTTCGCTCGATATCGGCCGGAATATAACATGCCGAATGCCAGCCCGCATCGCTCTCATCTGAACGTCTTGCGCGGATCGAAAGCGTCGCGGGTGGCCTCGCCGACGAAGACCAGCAGCGACAGCATCAGCGAGATGACGACGAAGCCGGAAATGCCGAGCCATGGCGCGTTGAGATTGCGCTGTGCCTGCTTCAACAACTCGCCGAGCGAGGCGGAGCCGGGCGGCAGGCCGAAGCCGAGATAGTCGAGCGAGGTCAGCGTCGAAATCGAGCCGCTAAGCAGGAAGGGCAAGAAGGTCAGAGTCGCCACCATGGCATTGGGCAGCAGATGCCGGAACATGATGGTGATATTGGACACGCCGAGCGCGCGCGCCGCATTGACATATTCGAAATTGCGGGCGCGCAGGAATTCGGCCCTTACCACGCCGACCAGTGCCACCCAGGAAAACAGCAGCATCAATCCGAGCAGGATGAAGAAGCCGGGCGGCAGGATGGCGGCGACGATCAAGAGCAGATACAGCACCGGGATCGCCGACCAGATCTCGATGAAGCGCTGGAACAGAAGGTCGGTCCAGCCGCCGAAATAGCCCTGCAGAGCGCCGGCCGCCACGCCGATCAGCGCCGAGCCGGCAGTCAGAACCAGGCCGAACAGCACCGAGATCCTGAAGCCGTAGATGACGCGCGCCAGCACGTCGCGGGCCTGGTCATCGGTGCCCAGCCAGTTCCAGTTGCCGACGTTGCAGTTGGGGTCTGCCTCGCCTTTCGGATACTGGTTGCAGCGCGTCTTCTTGTCGTAGAGCCAGGATGGCTTGGTCGGTGCTGCTTCGGGAATAGCGTTGTTGACGGTCTGATAGGAGTAGCGCACCGGCGGCCAGATCATCCAGCCATTGGCGTTGATCTCGTCCTGGATGACCGGGTCGCGGTAGTCGGTGACCGCATAGAAGCCGCCAAACTTCTCCTCGGGATAGGCGACCAGGACCGGAAACAGGATCTCGCCCTTGTAGGAGGCGATGATCGGCTTGTCGTTGGCGATCAGTTCGGAAACCAGCGACAGCACGAACAGGAACAGGAAAATCCACAACGACCAGTAGCCGCGCCGGTTGGACTTGAAGTTCTGCAGGCGGCGCTGGTTGAGCGGCGACAGAAAGGGCCGCGCGATCCGAGGCGGCGCCGTTTCGGCTGTGGCCTGCGCCATCAGACGTCTCTCCGCTCGAAGTCGATGCGCGGATCGACCCAGGTATAGATCAGATCGGACAGCAGCCCGACGAACAGGCCAAGCAGCGAGAAGATGTAGAGATTGGCGAAGACCACCGGATAATCGCGCTGCACCACCGAGTTGAAGCCGAGCAGGCCGAGGCCGTCGAGCGAAAAGATGTTCTCGATCAGCAGCGAGCCGGTGAAGAAGGCCGAGATGAAGGCGCCGGGAAAACCGGCAATGACGATCAGCATGGCGTTGCGGAAGACGTGGCCGTAGAGCACCTGCCGCTCCGACAGGCCCTTGGCGCGGGCGGTGACCACATATTGTTTGCGGATTTCCTCGAGGAAGGAATTCTTGGTCAAAAGCGTCGTCGTGGCGAAGGCCGACAGCACCAGCGCCGTCAGCGGCAGGGTCATGTGCCAGAAATAGTCGACGATCCTGGCCGGCCACGACAGCTGGTCCCAATTGTCGGAGGTGAGGCCGCGCAGCGGAAACCAGTCCCAGAACGAGCCGCCGGCAAACAGCACCATCAGCAATATGCCGAACAGGAAGCCTGGAATGGCGTAACCGACGATGACGACGCCGCTGGTCCAGACGTCGAAGGTGGAGCCGTCCTTGACCGCCTTGCGGATGCCGAGCGGGATCGAAATCAGATAGGACAAAAGCGTGATCCACAGCCCGATCGAGATCGACACCGGCATCTTTTCCAGGATCAAGTCGAGCACCGAAATGTCGCGGAAGTAGCTGTCGCCGAAATCGAAGCGGAGATAGTTCCACAGCATCATGCCAAAGCGCTCGAGCGGCGGCTTGTCGAAGCCGAACTGCTTCTCCAGCTTCTTGATGAATTCCGGATCGAGCCCTTGCGCGCCGCGGTATTTCGAGCCGACGTCGCCGGCCACATCGAAATTGGCGCCGCCGGCATCACCGCCGCCGCCACCGAGGCGATCGCTGCCGCCTTGGTTGGTCAGCCTGGCAATGACCTGCTCGACCGGCCCGCCAGGCGCGAACTGGATGACGGCGAAGGACACCGCCATGATGCCGAACAAGGTCGGGATCATCAGCAGCATGCGGCGCAGTATATAGGCGCCCATCAGTTTTTACCCTCCTTAGGGAGGACCACTGTGGCTGGGGGTGCCCCCGAGGCAATCGCTTCAGGCCAATTGTCGACGCCGGCGCCGCCTCTCATTGTCCTGCCGGACATTTCTCCCCGTATAGTGACGGGGAGAAAGGGGCTGGCCGTAGTCTCGGCGCTTTTGTTGCCATGTTTGTGGTTGGCGAAATCCTCGATGAAAGCCCCCCTCTCCCCGTCGCTATACGGGGAGAGGATGCCGGCAGGCAGGTGAGGGGCGGCGCCAACGCCCGCAAGAAATTCAGCCTTTGCCAATCTTTGCCGCCTTGTCCCTGTCAAACCACCACAGCGCTTCCATCGCGAAGCCGTAGTCGGGTTTCGTTTCGTCGAAACCGAACATGTCCCAGAAGGCCACGCGGTGATTCGCCGAATACCAACTAGGAATCCAGTCCATGCGCGCGCGCAAGACCCGATCCAGCGAACGCAGCACTGTCGTCAGTTCCTGACGGTTTTTGACGCGGTCTATCGCCTCGACAAGCATGTCGATCGCCGGGTCTGCCGTGCCGGACAGATTGCGCGATCCCTGCAGGTTGGCCGAGCGTGAATGGAAGATGCCGTCCATTCCCTCCCGTGTTGGCGTCGGCGAGAACAGCACCGCCATCGCTATCATGTCGAAATCGAAGCTCGCCTGCCTGGCTTGGTGCTGTGCCGACTCGACCAGGCGGATTGAGGCGTCGAAGCCGATGGCCTTCAAATTCTCCGCCCACGGCCCATAGATGCGCACCAAACCTTCGTCGTCAGCAAGGATTTCTAACCTGAAAGTTTCGCCGGCGGCATTCTGGAAAAATTGACCGGACCGTTTCCATCCCGCGTCAGCCATCAGCTTTTGCGATGCGCGCAGCAATTTCCGGTCACGGCCGCTGCCGTCGGATGGGGGCAGAGCATAGACTTCGCCGAAGACTTCAGGCGCAAGCTTGTCGCGAAGCGGTTCCAGCAGCGTCAGTTCGTCAGGAGACGGTACGCCGGTGGCTTTGAATTCCGATCGTTCGAAATTGGATTGCGAACGATCATAGAGGCCGTAGAACAGCGATTTGTTGGTCCATTCGAAATCGAAGCACAACGCAATGGCGCGGCGCACGCGCATGTCCCGAAACCGTTCGCGCCGCTGGTTCAAGGCTGTCGCGTACATTAACGGGCGCTTTTCGGAAGGAAACTCGCGTTTAACCACCTTGCCCGCGGTGAGCGCCGGAAAATCGTAGCCGGTAGCCCATACGCGCGACGTTGCCTCTTCGCGGAAATGGACTTCGCCCTTCTTGAAAGCCTCGAAAGCCGCCTGACGGTCGCCATAGAACTCTATGCGCAGCTTGTCGAAATGGAACTGTCCTTTATTGACCGGCAGGCCGCGGCCCCAATAGTCCACGACGCGCTCGAACTCGATTGTCTGTCCCGGACGCACCAACCCGACCTTGTAAGGGCCGGATCCGAGCGGCGCCTTCATGCGGGAGCTGTAAAACGGGGCGATCGCGAAATATGCCTTGGAGAGGATCGGGAACGTTGCGACATCCAGGATGGTGCGTTCCGATTGCTTGCCCGAAAAAGTCAATCTCAGCGTTCCAGTATCGGCGGCGACGGCTTGGGTCATCTCACGGAGCGGCAGCGAGAGATCGGGATGGCCCTGATCCTTGAAAAGGGTGAACGTATATGCGGCATCCTCTGCGGTCAGCGGCGAGCCGTCATGCCAGCGCGCCTGCGGGCGCAGGGCGAACTCGAACATGTTGCGGTCCGCCGAGATCGTCACGCTTTCAGCCAGCAGTCCATAGATGGAATCCGGCTCGTCCTGTGCGCCGGTCATGAGCGAATCGAAACACATTTCCATGCGCGGCGGGGCGTCACCCTTGGGCACGAAGCTGTTCAGCGTGTTGAAGGTGTAGGGATTCTGGTTGAACACCCATTGCGATGGGCCGAAATTGAAGATGCCGCCCTTGGGCGCGTCGACATTCACATAGTCGAAATGCGGGAAATCAGGAGGATATTTGAGATCGCCGAAGGCCGACAGGCCGTGCAGTTTCACGCCGGTCGGGATCGTGGCGAAAGCCCGGCCGGGCAGCCATGCAGCTGCCGCGGCGGCACCGCTCAGGGCGAGGAAGTCGCGACGGGGCAGCGCCAACATCAATTGCCACTCTTGTATTTGGCCGCCAGCGCTTTTTCCTTGACCGTATCGATCCACCAGGAATTCTGGTCGACGCCGCTATAGGCGGGCTGCTTTTCCGGCATACCGAACTTGTTCCAGTAGGCGAGCCAGACCACGGCGCGGTAATATTGCGGCACGACGTAGAAATTCCACAACAGCACCCGGTCGAGCGCATGGGTGGCGGCAACCAGATCGTCGCGGTCGGTGGCAAAGATGACACGATCGACCAGCGCATCGACGACCGGGTCCTTAATGCCGGCGTAATTGCGCGATCCCGGCGTATCGGCCGCCTTGGAGCTCCAGAAATCGCGCTGCTCATTGCCGGGAGAGTCGGACTGGCCGAGTATCGAAGTGACCACGTCAAAGTCGAAATGGGTGACGCGGTTGATATACTGGGTCTGGTCGATCAGGCGCAGCGTCGCGTCGACGCCGATCTTGCGCAGATTGGCTATGTAGGGGCTGGCGATGACCTGATCGGTGTCGTTCCAGCCGAGGATTTCGAATTTGAACGGTTCACCGGTCTTGGCGTTGACCATCTTGCCGCCCTTGATCACCCAGCCCGCCTTGGCGAACAGATCGACGGCTGTCTTGAGGTATTTGCGTTCCGCCTGCGGCGTGTCGTAGACCGGCAGCTTGAATTCCTCGGTGAAGAGTTCGGGCGGCAGCTTGTCGCGGTACTGCTCGAGGATTTCGAGTTCCTTGCCTTGCGGCAGGCCGCTCGACGCCAGTTCCGTGCCTTGGAAATAGCTGCTGGTGCGGGTGTTGGAACCGAAGAACAGGGTCCGGTTCATCGTCTCGAAGTCGAACGGGTACATCAGCGCGGCGCGCACCAGACGATCCCTAAACAGCGGGCGCCTGGTGTTGAGCATGAAGGCCTGCATCGGTTCGGGCGACGCGGTCTTGAATTCCTTCTTGATCACGTCGCCGGCCTTGACCGCCGGAAAGTCATAGAATGTGTTCCAGCGCCTCGAACTGTTCTCCGGCTTGATGTCGTCCAACCCGCCCTTGGTGAAGGCCTGCCAGGCGGCATTGTCGTCGAGAAAATAGGTGAAACGCTGCCTGTCGAAATTCTCGCGGCCGATCTTCACCGGCAGCTTGGCCGCCCAGTAGTCGGGCACGCGCTGCCAGATGATTTCGGATCCCGGCTTGAAGCTGGCGATCTTGTAAGCGGCCGAGCCGAGCGGCGGCTCCAACGTGGATTTGGTGACGTCGCGCTTCTTGCCGTTGGCGTCGGTACCTTCCCACCAGTGCTTCGGCAGCACGACGAGGCCGCCGAGGATCTGAGGTAGCTCGCGGTTGCCTTTCTGATTGAAATGGAACTCGACCTCGCGATCGGAGATGGCGACCGCGTCGGTGACGTTTTCGAAATAGCGGCTGTACATCGGGCTGTTGGCCTTCAGCACCTGGAACGACCAGATCACGTCGTCGACGGTGATCGGCTGGCCGTCATGCCACTTCGCCCGCGGATCGAGGCGATAGGTCGCCGAGGAATAGTCGGCTGGATATTTGTAGGCATCGGCGATCAGCGGATGGTTTACGCTGCCCTCGTCCGTCGCCTGCTCCATCAGTGTGTCGTAGAGCAGGCCGCCGCCGAACTGCGCGAAGCCTGCGGCCGGCGAACCCTGCACGATATAGGGATTGAAGCTGTCGAACGTGCCGAGCTGAACCGAATTCAGCGTGCCGCCCTTGGGTGCATCCGGATTGATGTAATCGTAGTGCTGGAAGTTGTCGCCATATTTGGATTCGCCGATCAGCGACGAGGTCGTGCGCCATTCGTCCGCGAGGGCCGCCTGCAGGCCGCCGGCAAAAGCAGCCAGCATAAGCACCGATTTCAGAAGCGTCCGCGCTCGGCCAACCGTCATGCGTTCTCCTCTTCGCGATATAGCGCCGTCACGATAGCGTCTGGGCCCAATCTAGATCATTTGGCGCCGCTGAAAACCGCAACCGAGCGGCTTTGTCGTCGCATATGCATTTTTCCTAACGAAAAAGCCGGGCTGAACCCGGCTTTTTCAAGGATTATGTCATTACAGTTTTGTTATTTTGCGGGTGCAGCCGGAGCGGCTGGCGCCGCGCCTTCTGCCGGCTTGGCAGGGGCTGCACCTTCGGCCGGCTTGGCGGGCGCGTTTTCGGCCGAGGCGCCGGGCGCCGGCAGCGGCTTCGGATTGTCCGACAGCGTACGCAGATAGGCGATGACGTTGGCGCGGTCCTCATCTTTCGGCAGGCCGGCGAAACCCATCGCGGTGCCCTTCACGAACTTCTTCGGCGAGGTGATGAAGTGGTTGAGGTTGTCGTAGGTCCACTTCTCGGCGCCGCCCTTGGAAAACTCCTTCATGCCGGCCGAATAGGCAAAGCCCTCATGCTCGGCGACCGGACGGTCGATGATGTCCCAGAGATCGGGGCCGACCTTGTTGGGGCCGCCCTTTTCACCGGAGTGGCAAGCCTGGCATTTCTTGAAGACGGCGGCGCCCGCTTCGGCGTTGGCGGTGGTCAGCAGCTCGGCGATCGGCTTGGCCTCCGCGGCGGGAGCGGCCGGGCCGCCTTCGGCAGGCTCGGTCGCCTCGATGGCAAAGCCGGGCTTTTCCGGCGCCGGCGAGGCAAACAGCGCGTCGGACACGATGCCAACGGAAAAGACAATGAACACCGTGCCGAGGAAAGCGGCGAGCAGCTTGTTGACTTCGTTGGAATCCATACGCCCCAGGCTCCCTTTTCCGGCGGACCGATCCGTCCACTCCGTCCGTCGGTATCGTGAACCACCCTGCGAGGCGGTCAAATCGCGCGGAAACTAGGTCTTTTGCTCCGGCGTTGCAACACCTATAAGGGCGCTGCCAGTGAGACCTTTTGCCACTTTTGTCCTCCTCTTTTTCGAGCCCCTGCCCGCCTCATGTCCACCCTCATCCTGATCCCGGCCCGCATGGCCTCGACCCGCCTGCCGGGCAAGCCGCTGGCCAACATCGCCGGCACTCCGATGATCGTCCACGTCGCCCGCCGTGCTGCCGAGGCCGGCCTCGGCCGGGTCGTCGTCGCCACCGATACGCAAAGCGTTGCGGAGGCGGTGCGCGCGCATGATTTCGAGGCGGTGATGACGCGGGCGGACCACGAAACCGGCTCCGACCGCATCTTCGAAGCGCTGACCATTCTCGACCCTGGCAACAGCGTCGAGACCATCGTCAATGTGCAGGGCGATCTGCCGACCATCGAGCCCCTTGTTATCGGCGCCGCGCTTAAGCCTTTCGAGAACGCAGCGGTCGACATCGCCACGCTCTGCGTCGAGATCGTCCGCGACGAGGAAAAGACCAATCCGAACGTCGTCAAGCTGGTCGGCTCGCCACTCTCGGCGACGCGGCTCAGGGCGCTCTATTTCACCCGCGCCACCGCCCCCTGGGGCGAAGGCCCGCTCTACCATCATATCGGCCTCTATGCCTATCGCCGCGCCGCACTCGAACGCTTCGTTGCGCTGAGGCCGTCGCCGCTGGAGCGCCGCGAGCGGCTGGAGCAGTTGCGGGCGCTCGAGGCCGGCATGCGCATTGATGCGGAGATCGTGCAGTCGGTGCCGCTTGGCGTCGATACGCCGGACGATCTCGAACGCGCCAGGGCGCTCCTTTCCAACTAAGAAATTCTTCCCCCAATTCCCGAGACTCTGCGCATGCCTGAAAAGACCAACAAAATATCCTTCCAGGGCGAGCCGGGCGCCAATTCCGACACCGCCTGCCGCAACATGTTCCCATCGATGGAGCCGTTGCCGTGCCCGACCTTTGAGGACGCCTTCAACGCCGTCGAGACCGGCAAGGCCGATCTGGCGATGATCCCGATCGAGAACACCATTGCCGGCCGCGTCGCCGACATCCATCACCTCTTGCCGGAATCGAAGCTGCACATCATCGGCGAATATTTCCTGCCGATCCACTTCCAGCTCATGGTGCTGCCCGGCGTCAGGCGCGACGAGATCCGGACCGTGCACAGCCACATCCACGCGCTCGGCCAATGCCGCAAATACATCCGCAAGAACGGCTGGAAGGCGACGGTTGCCGGCGACACGGCGGGCGCCGCCAAGATGGTCGCCGCGATGAAGGACCGCACCATGGCCGCGCTGGCGCCGGCGCTGGCCTCGACGCTCTACGGGCTCGACATCATCGAGGAGAATGTCGAGGACACCGACAGCAACGTCACCCGTTTCGTCGTGCTGACCAAGAACAAGCAATGGGCCGAACGCCCCTCGGCCGACGCCAAGATGATGACGACCTTCATCTTCCGCGTCCGCAACGTGCCTGCCGCGCTCTACAAGGCGATGGGCGGCTTCGCCACCAACGGCATCAACATGACCAAGCTGGAAAGCTACCAGCTCGGCGCGTTTACGGCGACGCTGTTCTACGCCGACATAGAGGGCCATCCCGACGACCCGCTGGTGAAGCTGGCGCTCGACGAGCTCGCCTTCTTCTCGCGCGAAATGCGCATTCTCGGCGTCTACCCCGCCAGTGCCTCGCGCGAGCAATGGAAGGTGGCGGATTAGGGTCCGGTCAGGTCAGGCTGCGCTTGTTCTGCTTGGCCGGCTTGCCGCATTCGCGGCGGCTGATCGACCGGTTCATGGCGTCGATCTTGCCGCTTGCCTGGTCGGCGTCACGTTTGGCTTTTGAGCGCATGTCCGGCGTGAACGGGCCGAAGCCCGTCGCCGGGTTGGAGAAGGACGGCTTGGCGTCCACCGGCAAATGATATTGCTGCGCCAGGCCGTTTCGTTGCGCCAGCAATTGGTCGCAAGGCACCTTGTCATATAGCAGCGAGGACTGGACGTTTTCGTCCTGCCGTTCGGACATCGAATTGCCCACGCAGCCGGCCATCGCCAGGCAAGATGCCAAGACCATCATGTTCCAGCGCATGAACGTGCTCCTTGTCTTTCGCAGCTGCCACTCTCCTGTGCAGCGGCAGGAGTCTTAGCCAGATTTTACGCTGCCGGAAAGCAAGCTTGCCAGTACGGCAAGCCCTTCGACCGGTTCGCGGCGATCCTGCCGGATAATCGTTGCCTGAAGCGACAGGACCGAAAAGCCGTTGGCGTCCAGAACCCGCTCTACATAGCTTTGCGAATGCGCATAGCGGCGCGACGGCTGCAAGGCGAAATCGCCGCTGCCAGATAGGTCGCCGCCGGAGAGCGTCTCGACGGAGAACGCAAACAGACCGCCGCCGGCAAGCATTCCGGCAATCTTGGTCACCACCTTGTCGAGTGCGCCGAGATAGATGAACACATCTGCCGCCGTCACCAGATCGGCTTTCGGGCCTGAATAGCAAAAATCCTGCAGGTCCGTCTTGACGAGCAGATCGTAGACGCCTTTGGCGCGCGCCTGCCTCAGCATGCCGGCCGAGATGTCGTAACCCTCCAGCCGATCGGCGATCGGCCGCAGTCTCTGGCCCATGAGGCCGGTGCCGCAGCCGAGATCGAGCACCAGCGAAAACCGGCCCGGCCGTGCTGCCCGGATGGCTCGGTCGAGACATTCGGGCAGACGATAGCCTAGCCTGTCGACCAGCTCACCCTCGAAGCTTCCGGCATAGTGGTCGTACAGCGTCTCGACAAAGGCGCTGGGCGGCGCCTGGGCGGCCGCTGCCTTGCCGATCAATTGCAGCTTGAGCACCGCGCCGAGCCTGTCCGCCGGGTCCAGCCGCAGTGCCGTCGTCCAGGCCTGCGCGGCGAGATCGGGCGCGCCCGCCGCCTCCTGCATCTCACCGAGGCGGAACCAGCCGGCCGGCCATTGCGGCGCCAGTTCGAGCGCGCCGAGCAGCAATTCCGACGCTGCCGCATGATCGCCGGACGCATGGAGCATTTCGGCATAGTCGGCGCGGCGGTCGGCGGTCGGATCGCCGGACGAAGTCTGGAGCGGTTTCATGGCGATCAGGTTCCGCCGGTGTTTTGCGGCCGGCCTGCGCTCTATGCTGGAGTCAGCAGTGACTTACAACAGGCTTCCCGCGCCGGAATTAGCGCCTATCTTGGGGCCATGCGCGCCAGCGACCTGCTTCATCCCCGGCCGGAAGGGCTGTATTGCCCGCCCGGCGATTTCTTCATCGACCCGGTGCGGCCGGTCAACCGGGCGCTGATCACACATGGCCATTCCGACCATGCCCGCCCCGGCCACCGCTCGGTGATGGCGACGCAGCAGACGCTCGACATCATGGGGCTGCGCTACGGCGAAGATTTTGCCGGAACGACGCAAGCCGCCGTGCTCGGCGAGACGATCACGCTCGACGGCGTCACCGTCAGCTTTCACCCGGCTGGCCATGTGCTGGGCTCGGCGCAGATCAAGGTCGCGCATCAGGGCACATGCATCGTCGCGTCCGGCGACTATAAGCGCCAGAAGGACGCGACCTGCGAGCCGTTCGAGCCACTCAAATGCGACGTCTTCATCACCGAGGCGACGTTCGGCCTGCCGGTGTTCCGCCATCCGCCCGATACCGAAGAGATCGCGCGGCTGCTGAAATCGACCGAGCAGTTTCCCGAGCGCACGCATCTGGTCGGCGCCTATGCGCTCGGCAAGGCGCAGCGCGTCATGCGCCTGCTGCGCGATGCCGGCTACGAAAAGCCGATCTACATCCATGGCGCGCTGGCCAAGCTCAGTGAATACTACCAGAGCCAGGACATCGATCTCGGCACACTGGAACCGGCGACCGTCGAGAGCGGTGCGAAACGCGACTTTGCCGGCGCCATCGTCGTCGGCCCGCCATCCGCGTTCGCCGATCGCTGGGCGCGGCGTTTTCCCGATCCGATGTCGTGCTTCGCCTCAGGCTGGATGCGCATCCGCCAGCGCGCCAAGCAGGGCGGCGTCGAGCTGCCGCTGATCATCTCCGATCACTCCGACTGGGACGAGCTGATCGCGACGATCAAGGAGACCGGCGCCGAAGAAATCTGGGTGACGCATGGCCGCGAGGAGGCGCTGGTGCGCTGGTGCGAACTCGAAGGCATCGCCGCCAAGCCGCTGCATCTGGTTGGCTATGAGGACGAGGGCGATTGATGGTGGAAATCGCCGGTATGGCGTTCTGTCGCGCCCCCCTCTGGCCTGCCGGCCATCTCCCCCACGAGGGGGGAGATCGGCAGCTTTGGCGCCGCGCTCGTTCCCTCAACGCTGGAGATTGGCGAAACCAGTGGCGACATCCAATCTCCCCCCTCGTGGGGGAGATGTCCGGCAGGACAGAGGGGGGCGCGACAGAACGCGAGGCTGGCCCCTTGGCGCTCCACTCATGAACCGCTTCGCCGAGCTTCTCGACCGGCTGGTGCTGACGCCGTCGCGCAACGGCAAGCTGACGCTTTTGACCGACTATTTCCGCGGCGTCGAGGATCCGGATCGCGGGCTGGCGCTGGCGGCCATTACCGGCGATCTGTCGATCGCCGCGGTCAAGCCGGCAATGCTGCGCACGCTGGTCGTCGAGCGCATGGATCCGGTGCTGTTCGGCTATTCCTACGATTATGTCGGCGATCTGGCCGAGACCGTGTCGCTGGTCTGGCCGCAAGCGCCGGTCGACATTGCGAACCACGAGCCGACGCTGGCCGAGGTGGTGGCGAAGCTGCAGGCGGCGAGCCGTTCCGACGGGCCGCAGGTGCTGGCCCGGCTGCTCGACAGCGCCAGCACTTCGGCGCGCTTTGCCATCATAAAGCTAGTCACCGGCGGCCTGCGCATCGGCGTCTCGGCGCGGCTGGCCAAGCAGGCGCTGGCCGATTTCGGCAAGGTCGATATCGCTGAGATCGAGGAACTCTGGCACGGGCTGACGCCGCCTTATACGGCGCTGTTCGCCTGGCTGGAGGGCAAGGCGGAAAAACCCAGGAAAACGGCGCTGGCGCTGTTCAGGCCGGTGATGCTGTCGAATGCCGTCGGTGACGGCGACCTCGAAAAGCTCGACCCGGCCGACTACGCGGCCGAATGGAAATGGGACGGCATCCGCGTCCAGGCAGTTTGCGAAGGCGGCATTCGCCGGCTCTATTCGCGCACCGGTGACGACGTTTCCGGCGCCTTTCCGGATCTTGCCGAGGCGATGGATTTTTCCGGCGCCCTCGATGGCGAGCTTCTGGTCGGTGACCCCAGGCAGGCGACGGGCACGTTCTCGGACCTGCAGCAGCGGCTGAACCGCAAGAGCGTGTCACCCAAGATCCAGCAGCAATACCCGGCCTTTATGCGCTGCTACGATGCGCTGCAGATCGGCGACGAGGATGTGCGCGGACTTCCCTTCCGCGAACGGCGCGGCCGGCTCGAGGCCTTTGTGAGGACACTCGATCCGAGCCGCTTCGATCTGTCGCCGCTGGTCGAATTCACCAACTGGCAGGCGCTGGAGGAATTGCGCCGCAAGCCGCTGCATCCGGTCATCGAAGGCGTCATGCTGAAGCGCTGGGATTCGCCTTATGTGGCCGGGCGGCCGAAGGGCCCCTGGTTCAAATGGAAGCGCGATCCGCACACCGTCGACGCCGTGCTGATGTATGCCCAGCGCGGCCACGGCAAGCGCTCGAGCTTCTATTCCGACTACACATTCGGCGTCTGGTCCGGGCCGGAAGGATCGGAAGAGCTGGTGCCGGTGGGGAAAGCCTATTTCGGCTTCACCGACGAAGAACTGAGGCAGATCGACAAATATGTCCGCGACAACACGATCGAGCGCTTTGGCCCGGTCCGCTCGGTGCGTGCCGACCGCAGACAAGGCCTGGTGCTCGAGGTGGCATTCGAAGGGCTCAACCGCTCGACGCGGCACAAATCGGGCGTCGCCATGCGCTTTCCGCGCATTTCACGACTGCGCTGGGACAAGCCGGCAGCCGAAGCCGACCGCATCGAGACGCTGCAGGCGCTGCTGGACAGTTAATGCATGTCGCGCAAAAGTGTGCAGCGGTTTTGCGGTAACGACATGCATCAAACAATAACCTGAAGCGCGTCGCATGAGGCCGGTCGAACGCGACGCGCTTCTAGGGAACGACTGAAACGCGGATCTCGTAGATGTCGACCGACTTGCCCTGCTTGTCGAAGTCGGAATTGATGGCGATGGTGCCGGCAGCGCCCGGACGCTTGTCGGGAAGGCGCACGTCGAACAGATATTCATTGCGCTCGCGACCGACCGCATAGCGCTTGCGGCCACAGTCGCCGAGTTCGCCGAAATTGCAGTCGACGGAAATCTGCGTCTCCTGCCCCTCCTCGGAGCGTGCGATGATGTCGAATGTGGCATGCTTGCCGGCGATCCTCTCCAGCACGCCTTGCCCGACGTCGAAGCTGATGGCCGAGCCGGATGCGCCCGAGCGGATGCGCAGGAAGGAACCGCTTTCGTCCTGGACAACGTCGGCCTTGGCGTCCGACGGCGCATTGACCTGCGTCGGGTCGCCCGGCGAAAACACGTTGATCCAGTCGCGCGCCTGGTCCTCCTCGCCCTGCTTTGGCGGCGAAGCGGTGTCATCCGGCGTGAAATCGTCGCCGTCGACCGTTGGCGGCACTTCCGGCGGCGCCGTGTCGAGTTCGGTTGCCGATTTGAAGACGCCGGTCTGGTTGGCGAAATAAAGGCCGATGCCGGCGGCTGCGAGCAGCGTCACACCGAGGAAGATCGCGGTCAAAGGCAGGCGCCGCCGCCTCGCCCGCCGGTCGTCGCGGTCGGGCGTCACTTCCGCATCGTCGGTTTCGACGTCGGCTTCGGTCGGAGCCGAGGCCCCCATGTCGATCACCGGCACTTCGGCAACAGGTGCATCGGGCATGATGTCGGGGACGACCGGTAGGACGCGCGACCGAGGCGCATCGGATTCGGGCGGCTGCGCCGGACCGTCAACGACGACATCGGGCGACGGCACGGGCTCGGCTTCGGTTTCGGTTTCAGCTGGAGGCTCCACCGCCGGTGCTGTCTCCAAACTGTCGGTCGGCGCGGCGACGTCGGGAACCGCCGGCAGGAATTCCGATTCGATTTCGGTGATCTTGGCCTGGACCGCCTTGCGGCGCTTGATGGCGACCTCCACGGTGACGTTTGGATTGGCCTGCAGGGCACGGTCGAGTGCCGCGAAAGCCGATCGATAGACCCGCTCGCGAAACGCCCGGTCGTCGGCATTGCCTTTCTCGAAGGCATTGCGGATCGCTTTTTCGATCGCGTCCAAGCAAATTCCCTCTGCAATTTCACTCACATTGTCATGATCGTTAGCCGCAGGCGACCAATCAATCAACAAGCGAGCGGCCGCATTCTGCCTTGCCGAGGGGTGCAAAGCTCATTTCGGCGGTTTTCGGTAAAGGAATCAACATTTTTCGCTGCTTTTCCGGTCACGGCGGCAACGTGGCGGTCGGGGCGGCCGTGCGAAACGGCGTCGCACGGCCTATGGCGGATCGGCGCGGCTGCTGCCCTTGCACCCGGCCCGGGACCGATACGATTTGCCAAGCCTCGTCCTTGAATTCGCGGCTGCCATCTTGAATTCAACGCTACCATCTTGAATTAAACGCTGGTTGCGTCTATCACCCAGCCCATCCTGGAAGCTCGGCTTCCCGGGCCGCTTTAGCTCAGTTGGTAGAGCACATCATTCGTAATGATGGGGTCGCGTGTTCGAGTCACGCAAGCGGCACCAAACGACCTATCCCGCGCGCCACCTTCAACCAGCGCTCAGCCGAGTGGAAAGGCCGACGCCGCCGAGACGAGCGCGAGCATTGCCAGCACGACCCCCGCCGCCCGGCAGATGACCCGATGATGCCGCATCGCGGCAGCGCGCACCACCGGACGCGAAAGGGCGACGGCCAGAAATCCGTACCAGCCTATGTCGATGATGGCGACGATGGCCGCGACCATCAGCATCTCGTTCGAATTCCGGATCGGCAGCATCAGCCCCATGAAGGCGACGGCAAAGAAAGTGGCGGTTTCAGGCGAGAGAATGCTGATGAGAAACCCGCCGGCAAACAATCCGGCCTGCCGTCTCTGAGGCTCGTCGCCGGCGGCCGGCGGCGCCGTTCTGGCGATGCGCAGGGCCATCCAGCCAAGGACCGCCGCACCGGCGATCTTGACCGCCGGCACCGACAGCGACCCGGAAAGATGAACGGCGCCAAACGCCACCAAGACCGCCAGCACGGCGGTTCCGGCGCCGATCCCGGCCACGAGCGGAATCGTCCTGCCAAAGCCGTGCAGGGAGGCAAGGCTGCCGGTCGCGAGCCCGATCGGGCCTGGTGTGATCATGATCACCGTATATGCCGCCAGGAATTGCAGCATGGCCGTCGACGGCAGAAGCGAATTTGACATTGCAGCCTCCCGTTCGTTGCGTCGATCACAGAGCGGCGAGGAATTCCCGTCGCGCCCCAGCCGCCGGACGCCGGCGGCGGTTCCCCGCACCGCCGCCGTTGCCCGCCTTCGCCCCCGGATCGTGAAGGCGTCGTGGTGTTGGGAGGTCCATCCACGCTGCGAGCAGAAGCCTACGCGGAGCGGCGGGCATGCAAATCGGTACCGCCACCCATTTTTAGGCGGTCGATTTCCCAGTTTTCGCGGAAATTTCGCGGCGGGAACTACCCAGAGCCTGTTCCATCCCGACAGAATCGGCTGGAATCATGGTCCCGTCTGGTGCGGTTCCAACGGATGGGTGCCGGTCAGGAGCCACGGCTCGCCGCGCAGCCGCAGGAGGATTTCCATGCGGTTTGCGGCGTTGAGCTTGCCGAGCAGCGAGGAGACGTGATGCTCGATCGTGCGGGGCGAGCGCGACAAATGTCGCGCGACTTCCTTGTTGCTGATGCCCTGGGCGATCAGGGCGAGCACCTTCTGCTCGTGCTGTGTCAGGCCGAGTGGATGGCGACGGGCCGCCGCATAGGGTCCGCGCTGCACCTTCGGCAGCAGGCCTGACAGGCCCTGACGCTGCGCGAGCTTGCGCGCCAGCGCTGCGGCCGCGGGCGCGTCGATCTCGTCCAGCATCGCCACGGCGCGAGCGAGCGCCGTTCCGGCATCCGCCCCACGAACCTGCATGAGGGCAAGTGCTGCCTCGTAGGGCAGCGAGAAACGCGTCCACTCCGCCGCGGCGGCCTGCGGGTCGCCGACAAGCTCGGCGGACCAGGGCGACGGTATGGGCGCCGATAGCGCCGGCAGCGATCCGGGCATTCCGCATCGACGCCACCAGACCGACAATTCGCCAAGGTCCCTGGGGCGGAAATTGTCGAGGTTCATGGCCGCCAGCTCGGTAAGCTGCGCGTGGCCGGCGCCGATATCCTCGGCGAGCCAGGCCGCCTCCGTCAGCGCCAGGCGAACCGGGACGATACGCTGCGGCTCGCCGGTCGTCTGCCCCTCCGCAAGGGCCCGCTGCAAAAGGTCGACGCCGTCGGTCTCGCCCAGCCTTACGCGGACCGTGCCAAGCACGGTGAGCGCCGGCAAGTGCATCACCATCGGCAGGCGCTCCACATTCATGACGCCCTGAGCGATGGTTGCGGCCTCGCGAAACCGACCCTGTTCCATGCAAAGCTGCGCCTGCCGGCCGAGCAGGTATTGCGCCGCCGAATCGAGGTCGTGCCTGGTGCAGAATGCGATGCCTTCGGCCAGCAGCCGCTCCGCCAACTCGAAGTCCTTGGCCACCACCGCGCATTCCGCAAAGTTCGTATAGGCCCGCGCCGCATGGTCGTGGAGCCCGTGCTCGAGCGCCAGGGCAAGGCTTTCCTCCAGCCGCTCACGGCCGCCGGGACGGTCGGCGAACATGAGCGCGGTGCCGACATTGTTGAGGGCGTGAACGCGCGTCTCGACCTCACCCAGCCGATCGGCCAGGCTGATCGCGCGCTCGCCCCATTCGATCGCCTCGTCGAAACGATAGTGCAGCATGTGGAGCTGCGAGCGTGTGCTGTAGGCCATTGCCACTTCGGGACCCGGCGGCAGGCTTTCCACCTCATGCACGGCCTGGTCCGCATACTCTTCCGCCTGCGGACCTTCGCCGCGCCGCCAGTGCAGCCGCGACAGCCAGCGCAAATTGAGCCCTATCTTGTCGACCCGGTCCAGCTGCCGCCAGATAGCGATGGCGCGATGCCGGGCCTCGATGATGGCGTCATAGACAAGCAGCGCCAGGCCGGCCTCGTACGCCCAGTCCTCGTGCAACTGCGCGGCCAGTTCCGGCGGGGCTTGGTCGACATATCTGAGTGCGGTCGCCAGATGCGAGGCCGCCTCCCGGTGCGCGCCCAGGCGGGCGGCCTGCCTGGCGGCAAGCGGCGCGAGTTCGAGCACGCGTTCGCCATTGTCGGCGCCGCCGGCGTGATGGACGCGGCGCGAAAGCAGAGCGCTTGCCTGCGACGCCGGAACTTCCGAGAGAGCCGCTTCGACCTTGGAATGAAGCAAACGTTGCAGAGAGGGGGAGAGCCGGTCGAGCGTCGCTTCCCTGGCAAGCTCGTGGCGAAATGTCAGCGCGCCCTGATCGTCCCGCCGCAGCAATCCACGGTCGACGCATCGATCCACGAGCGCTTCGGTTTCGTCCCCGAGAAGGGCCCGGATCAGCCACGGCTCAACGCTGCCCGGCATGATGCTCATGACCTCCAGCACGTCGCGCTCTCCAGGCGTCAGGCGCGACAGGCGGGACCACACCGCATCGCGTATGGAATCGGGCACGCGCGCCGATTCGGTCTCGCTGCTGGACAGGAGCTCGGTAACGAAGAAGGGATTGCCCTCAGTAATGCGGTAAAGCCCGTCGGCGGAACGGCCGGCCTGTTCGGCCAGCATCGTAACTGCCTGGGGAGACAGCGGTTTAAGCGTCACGCGGCGTACGGAGGCGGCGGGAAGATCGCCGAGCACGTGGGTCAGCGGGTGATCGGCGTTCAAGTCCTCTCTGCGCATGCTGAGCACCAGCATGGTGCGGAGCAGGGAGACGCGGCGACCGAGATATCTTACGAGGTCGAGCGTCGCATTATCCGCCCAATGCATGTCCTCGAAGATGAGCACGGTCGTGCCCTTGGCGCGCTGCAGCGCGTTCAGCAATGCCGGGAAAAGCCGCTCCGGGGCTGCGGTCTCCTCAAGCAGCGCTGCCACGCGCGGGTCGAGCAAGTGCGCCATGTCCTGGAGAGGGCCCAATGGACGCGGCGTGAAGAGCGCCTCGCACCAGCCCCACAGCACCCGGCAGTCCCGGTCGGCGTTTTCCGCGAATTCGCGCAGCAGACAGGTCTTGCCTAGGCCCGCCTCGCCATGCACCAGCACGGTCCCACCATGTCCGGCAGCAGCTCTCTCGGCCGCGGCCAACAAAGCTCCAAGTGGGTCCTCTCGCTCAAGCAGCATCAAACCCGCGCCTCCAGAATATTGAAGGTACAACAGTAGGCAATGAGTGCAACACGCTCATTTCACATGACCTCACATGACCGCGGCGATTTGGCAAATCACCCCTCGGAAGCGGGCGTTATTTTGTCCCGGAGCCGATATGTTTGCTGCTGCCATAGGCATGAAGACTACAAAACAGGCAGACAACCAAGGCGGCGACAAGACCTAGCGAAGCGGGCTGGATAGCCTCACTTCCGTGATGATAGCGTGAAAGAAACGCGTTCCATCGATCCAGCCCAAAGCCTATCTCATCGTCGGCCGTTCCGGCCTGACGTTCAACAGGGGGTGAAAATCATGGAAGAGGAAGACGATGTCCTAACCGACCTGAGCTATGTTGCCGAAAATTTCGATGATGTGGCAAAGGAAACGATCGTCCTGGTGCTGGAGGGCGATCGCCGAGATCATTGACCTCAGAATTGCCCTGCAGACTGCCGCGTCGAAGGCGACATGGGCAACAGACTGAGTTGCAGCCGGGGTTGAACGAGCGCCTCAGCTCGGCGAGGTGTCACCCAGCGACGCCACGGTTTTCAGCGCGCCGTCAAGCATGTCGCCCTTCTCGTCCTTCAGCGCGGCTTCGCGCAGGCGTCTGATCCAGTCGGCGGCGTCCGGGCGGCCCTTGACCACGTCGAGCGCCGACAGCACGCGGTCGAACTTCGACTGCGCGCGGGCATGGGTATCGCTGTAGCCTTTGATCAGCCGGCGGCAGTTGAGGATCTCCGTGCCAAGCGCGTAGTCCTGGCCGACTTGGCCGAGAGCCAGCGCATACCAGCGCTCGAGATGCGCGGTCTCGACCTTGTGGCGCAGCAGGCGGCGGCGCCAGCGGCGCAGGCCGCCGATGAACCACAATGCGGCAAAGCCGGCAAAACTGTCGGTGCGGATGTGGCGGCCGCGGTTGATGCGGCGGTCGAGGAATGCGGCGAGCTTCGGCCGGCTTTCGATATAGCTGCCGAGCCCGGCCGGCAGCGTGCCGCAGAATTCCTCAATGCGCGGATGGAAATATTCGGTCACCTGCAGGACCGAGCCGTCCTTGACGCCGACCTCGCGGCGTACGCGTCGGTCGCGGCTCGAGCGCGTCTTCAGGTCGGCGACGCGGATCATGTCGTCGTAGCACATCGCATTGGCCAAATGCTTTGCCGCGGCGATCGACAGCGCGTAGTCATGTTCGGCATTGTCCAGGACGACGGCCCGGTCTAGCCGGTCGAGATACTCGCCGCCATAGGCGATGTCCTGATAGTCGACAACCTTTTTCAGACCGCGAAGCGCCATGTCGTGCAGTGGCACAGGCAGCGCAGCGACGCGCGCCGCCAATTGTTGCCAGCCCTTCAACAGCCTTTCCGGGCCGCTGACTTCTGTCGCCGCGCCCGAGCCGGTTTCAGCGGCCGCCGGCTGTGCCGTCCTATCGCCCGAAGGCGCACTCGCGATGCCGCGCGCCCGATCGTAGGAGGCGCCGAAGGCGGCGAGGCTGGCCTTCACACCGCGGCCGCCGGCACTGACCGCCTGCTCGTAGCTCTCGCGCGTGAACGGCAAGGCGTCGGACCCGGCCAGTGCGCCGAGCAGGCTGGCCGAGATCATCGAGCCATGATCGGCGGCGATCTTTTCCATGTCGAAGGCGATGAAGCGCTTGGCGGCTGCCTCGGCAGTCGCATGCACCTTTGGCGACGATGCACGTCCGTCGCCGGGCTCGATCTTTTCCGAGACCGCTGCGATGCGGTGCGACGAGGCGATCAGCGTCGTGCGCTCCGGCGTGACGAAGCCGCGGATGATGGCGCGGCCGGCCTCCATCAGTTCGGCGGCGATCAATATATCGACGTCGCCCTGCGACGGCGACAGCGCAAAGACCGGCAGGCGGCCGGTATCGCGGCACATCTCGACGTAATAGATGGTGGCGCCGGTGCGCTGGGCGACGCCGGCGACCGAGGTCGATTGCGCGACATAGCCGTTGCGCTCGGCGACGTCGGTGATCCAGTCGGCCAGCACGCCGCCCCCCTGGCCGCCGACCGCCAGCACGGCGAGCTTGATGACGCGCTCGTCGTCCGGCGCGCCGGCCTTGGAACGGGCTGATGGGACAGCGTCAAGCATCGGCGAATGTCAGGCGCCGGCCTTCACGGCGCCGCTGCAAGAGGCCGATCATGGCGCGGCGCGCCGCTTCCAGGAAACGGTCCCGGCGGCTCGGATTGTGCACCACGTCGGCGCGGTAAAAGGACGGGCAGAGCACCGCCGCGTCGGCAACCTCGCCGCAATTGCCACAGCCGACGCAGCTCTCGTCGATATGCGCCACCGGATCGTCGCGCAGCGGGTCGTCCAGCGACTTCACCGATAGCGACGGGCAGCCGGAAAGCCGCATGCAGGCATGGTCGCCAGTGCAGATATCCTCGTCGACGCCGAATTTCGGCTTGACCATCCGCTTACCGCCCTTGATCGCCTTGTCGACCAAAGGCTTTTCGCGGCGCTGCCGGTTGAGCATGCATTCGGACGAGGCGACGATGACTTTTGGGCCCTTCTCGTCCGTCGTCAGCGCTTCGCGCAACGCGTCTTGCATCTTGGTTACGTCGTAGGTGCGGTCGATGTGGCGCAGCCATTTGACGCCCATCCCCTTCACCGCCTCGGTGATCGGATGCTTGGTCGACTTCGTCTTGTTGCCGGCGCGGGACGACAGGATGTCCTGCCCTCCGGTCGCGGCCGAATAGAAATTGTCGACGATGACGATGACGCCGTCATTCTTGTTGAACACCGCATTGCCGATCGATGAGGTCAGGCCGTTGTGCCAGAAGCCGCCATCGCCGACGAAGGAGATCGAGCGGCGCCTGGCATCGGGCGAATTGAACGCCGAGGCCGAGGCCGGCCCCAATCCGTAGCCCATGGTGGTGGCGCCGAGCTCGAAGGGCGGCATGATCGAAAACAGATGACAGCCAATGTCGGAGGCGATGTGGTGCTTGCCCAACTCCTGTTCGACCAGCTTGGTCGCTGCGAAGATCGGCCGCTCCGGGCAGCCGACGCAGAAGCCGGGCGGGCGGCCCGGGACGACGTTGATCAGGTCGGCGGTGTCGAGCCCGTCGCCGATCTTGTTCGGCGCGCGGACCTCGCTTGGCAGCAGATGCGGGATGGTGGCGCGCAGGAATGATCCGATGCCGTCGAGCATCACCTGGCCGGTGTATTCGCCGGCCATCGGCAGATGTTCCTTGCCGACGAGCTTGGTGCCGCGCCCGGCCTTGTGCAGCATCGCGGCAAAGGCCTGTTCGATGTAGTTGGGCTGGCCTTCCTCGACGACCAGGACGGCGTCCTTGCCTTCGCAGAAGGACAGGAACTCGTCATCGACCAGCGGGTAGACGGCGTTCAGCACATAGAGCGGCACGTCGGTGTCGCCATAGGTGTCGGCGAGGCCGAGCCGCTGCAGCGCCCGGATGACGGAATTGTACATGCCGCCCTGCATGACGATGCCGACCGCGCCGTGCTCCGGGCCGAAGAACTCGTTGATCTTGTTGTCGCGGATGAAATCCACCGCCGCCGGCCAGCGTTTCTGCACCTTTTCCTTCTCGTGCAGGAAGGACGCGGGCGGCAGCACGATGCGGCCGGTGTCGCGGCGCGGCGCCTCGAGCGCATCGGCGACCGTCATCGCCGGGCGCTTGTTATCCTTGGCGATGAAATGGCCGTGCACATGGCAGCAGCGGATGCGCACCTGCAGCATGACCGGCGTGTTGGAAACCTCGGACAGGTCGAAGCCGTCCTCTACCGCCTTGACGATCGACGGCAGGTTCGGTCGCGGGTCGAGCAGCCAGACCTGGCTTTTCATGGCGAAGGCGTGGCTGCGCTCCTGCATGATCGACGATCCTTCGCCGTAATCCTCGCCGACGATGATCAGTGCGCCGCCGGTGACGCCGCCGGACGCCAGGTTGGCCAGCGCGTCGGACGCGACATTGGTGCCGACCGTCGACTTGAAGGTCGCCGCGCCGCGGATCGGATAGTGCACCGATGCCGCCAGCATGGCGGTCGCGGTGGCTTCCGAGGCGCTTGCCTCGAAATGCACGCCAAGCTCGCCCAGGATATCCTGCGCGTCGGCCAGCACGTCCATCAAATGGCTGATCGGCGCGCCCTGATAGCCGCCGACATAACCGACGCCGCATTGCAGCAGCGCCTTGGTGATCGCGAGGATGCCCTCGCCGGAAAACTCCTCGCCGGCACCGAGCCTGAGCTTTTCGACTTCCTTGGCAAAAGACCGTTCGGCCATTTTGGGCTCCTTCCGTTGCCGCCAGGAATCTGGCGGCGCGTAAGATCAGATGTCGTGCTTGCGAATGTTCTTCAGCATCTTCTGCAGTGTCGCGATCAGCGCCGCGTATTCGGCATCGTCGATGTCATCGAACATGACCTCGAACGCGTCATGCATGGCCGGCCAGGCGCGCGCGAATTCGGCGCGGCCATCGTCGGTCAGGAACACATGGCGGATACGGCTGTCGGTGACCCCCTGCTCGCGCCGCACAAACCCTTGCCCCTCCAGCGTGTCGAGCGTCCGGCTCAAGGTCGACTGCTCGATGACAGTATAGACCGACAGATCGTTGACGGTGACGCCATCGGTGACCGACAGGACGGCCAGCGTCCTCACCTGCGGAATGGTCAGGCCCTGCTTGCGGAAATTATCTCGCAAGGTGGCATTGTAGCGGCCCATGATGCGGTTCATCAGATAGGGCGCGAATTGCTGCAGGCCGATTTGGCCCAGTGTCGAGATGCGCTGGCGCACAACCTTCTGTTCCATCACAGCCTCCCCGCCAGGAGAAAACCGGAGCCGCCGCCCAAGCCAGCACCCGGATGGGTCGAGGCGCCGATATGGTAGAGGCCCTTGACGCCGGTATCGTGATTGCGGCTCGTCTTGAACGGCCGCCACAAGAACGACTGGTCGATAGCCGAGGAGCCGCCATAGGGATCGCCGCCGACCAAGTTGATGTTCATCGCTTCCAGATCGGCGGGCGAATAGGCGCGGCGTGCGATGACGCTCTCCTTGAATCCTTCGATATGACTGGCAAGGATGGCTTCGGCGCGGTCGGCATAGGTTTCGCGCAGCGCCTCGGTCCAGCGGCCGTCCGCAGGTGTCTGCAGTTTGCCGGCGGCATCGCCCTTGATATGCCGTGGCGCCTCGGGCAATTGCAGCCACAGGATCGCCTTGCCGTCCGGACAGCGCGACGGGTCGAGCGCATGCGGCTGGCCAACGCAGATGGTCGGCACCTCCGGCAACATACCGCGCACGGCCTCGTTGCAGGCCTTCGACACGCCGTCGAGCCCGGGTGTCAGATGCAGCAGCGCGACCTTGTCCAGCCCCTCGCCGCGCCATGCCGGCGGCTTGTCCAAGGCATAGTGGATCTGGAAATTGCCCTTGCCGTAGAGGTATTTTTGCGCTGCTTCGGCGTCGTCCTTTGCAGCATCCCTGCCGAGCAGCCGGTCGTAAAGCTGGGTCGGCGTGACCGAGCAGATCACGCTCTTCTTGGCGGTCACGATCTCGCCGGAAGCCAGCCGCACGCCGGTTGCACGGCCTCCGCTCTGGACGATGGCCGCGACGTCGGCGCCGGTGCGGATTTCGCCGCCACGTTCCCTTATCAGGGCTTCGAAGGCGGACAGCAGGTTCCTGGCACCGCCCTTGACGATCGGCGCGCCGGCCGCCTCAAGCGCGAAGGCGATGACCTTGGCGATCTGTCCCGAAAACGCATCTTCGGGCCCGAGGCCGGCATGCAGCACCCAGGGCGCCCACAGCGCGCGCATGGTTTCCGACTGGTAGGTGCTTTCCAGCCAGCCGCGCGCCGGCACCAGCGCGTCGCCGACAAAGGCGGCAAGGCCACGCGGGCCGCGCCGCCATGCCTCGCCCGCCAGCAGCTTTGCCGTCGGGTAAGACCACAGGCTGCCGCCGAGCAGCCCGAACAGGAGGCCGGCATTGCGCTCGATCTCGCCGACATCGCTGCCGTGCCGGTCGCCGTCGCCCGCGGCAAGCGCATTGGCCGCCGCGACATTGGCGGCGCGATCGGTGCGCAGGATGGCATGGCTGCCATCCGGACGCAGCACGCCGCTGGGCGTGACGGTGTTGCAAAACTCCAGGCCGTGCCGCGCCAGATCCTTGCCCAGCGCCGCATAGGCCGGCGAGGTGATGAACAGAACGAAGGTCGTCGCCATCACGTCGTGGATGAAGCCGGGCGCGGTGATTTCTTCTGTGCGCATGCAGCCGCCGATGCGGTCGTTGCGCTCGAGCACCAGCACCTTCGCCCCCTTGCCGCCAAGCATCGCGGCGCAGACCAGCGCGTTGATGCCGCTGCCGACGATGATGTGATCAGGAGCGCTCATCGATGCGTGCTCCCGGTGAGCGGAAGGTGGAATTCATTTGCGCGGGTTGGCGTTCCTTCGCGCCCCCCTCTGTCCTGCCGGACATCTCCCCCACTTGGGGGGAGATCGGCTGTCACCGCGGCCTTCGCCACTCTCCAACGTCGCAGGAATGAGCGGGGCGCCGAAACTGCCAATCTCCCCCCAAGTGGGGGAGATGTCCGGCAGGACAGAGGGGGGCGCCGTAGAGCCCCAGCTTTGCAAGGCTGCCGCTCCCAATTCGTCACTACAACGCTGCCTGCGCACATGATCTTCTCCCGAAGACCGCAGCTACCCTATTGCCTTGGCACCAACGCCAACGCGCGGATCGGGCTGCCGGTGCCGTGCTCGATTTTGAGTGGTGCGGCGATCAGGATCGCGCCTTTCGGCGGCAGCCGGTCGAGGTTGCACAGGCTGGCGAGGCCGTAGCGATTGGCCTTGTGCATCAGGCTGTGCGCCGGGAATGGCGGCTCCATGCCGCCGGCCTTGCCGGCATCGGTGCCGATCGTCTCGCTGCCCCAGCCCTTGATGTCCTTGCCGATCAGATACTGGATGGCTTCCGCGGTCGGGCCGGGCGTGTGAGGACCGGTCTCATTGGCGTTGAGGAACTCGGCTTCCGAGCCGTTGCGCTTATACCAGTCGGTGCGCATCACCACCCACTCGCCCGCGTTGATAACGCCATGTTCGGCTTCCCATGCCTTGATGTGATCGACGGCGAGCAGGAAATCGTGATCGGCGGCCGCTTCCTTCGAACAGTCGATGACATTGACGGGTCCGACAAAATTCTGCGCCGGAATGGTGTCGGTGGCGCCGTCCGGATAATCCTTACCGGTGATCCAGTGATTGGGCGCATCAAAATGCGTGCCTGAATGCTCGCCGAGTTTGAGCCAGTTCCACGCCCACCAAGGTCCGTTCTTGTCATAGGCGGAGATGGCGTGGATCTCGATCTTCGGCGTGTCTACCGCCAGTTCCGGCGGCAGCTTGATCAGCGGTGTGTCCGGCCCGAGCGGCGCCGTCAGGTCGACCACCTGGATGGCGCCTGAAAGAAGCTGGCCGGCGACTTCGCCGAGGAGTTGTTGCGTATCCATGGTCTGTGTTCCCTCTTCTTGGATGGCTCTGAAGGCTCGTTGCGGCCCTTAATATCCTACTAGACGAAAACATATGCATCTGCAATTATCTTTAAGCATAAAGGAAATGGGTTGGGTGGGATGTGAGCGAGTTCGACGCCATATTTGTCGGGGCAGGCCACAACAGTCTGGCATGCGCCGCGCATCTGGCGCTCAAAGGCTGGAAAACTGCCGTTTTCGAGCGCGATGCAACGATTGGCGGCGCCGTCCAGACGCGTGAATTCACGCTGCCGGGTTTCCGGCACGATTTCGGCGCGATGAATCTGAGCCTTTTTGCCGGCTCGGCCTTTCACAAGAAATATGCAAATGAATTGAAAACCCACGGGCTGGAATTCGTGCCGGTGGCCGACTGTTTTGCCAGTGCGTTCCCCGACGGCCGCTGGTTCGGTGTCAGCAGCGATCTGGAAACGACCGCTGCACGAATGGCCGCCTTCTCCGCAATCGACGTCGCCACATGGCGCCGCTTGGTTGCGGCATTCCCGGCCGAGGCCGAGCATCTGTTCCGGCTGCTGGGCTCGCCGATGAGCGGTCGAGCGCTCGCCGGCACTGCCTGGAACCTGTGGCGCAAGAAGGGTTTTGCCGGCGCGCTCGATACCGGGCGGCTGCTGCTTTCCTCACCCCGCGCGTGGCTCGAGGAGACTTTCCAGTCGCCGCATGTCAGGGCGACGCTCGCCACCTGGGGCATGCATCTCGACTTCGCCCCCGACATCGCCGGCGGCGCGGTGTTTCCTTACCTCGAATCCATGGCCAACCAGTGCTTCGGCATGGTGCTCGGCAAGGGCGGCGCCGACACCATCATCCGCGCTTTGTCGGGCATGCTCACGGCGGCCGGCGGCAAGATCGTCGCTGGGGCTGACGTCGCCGAAATCACGGTGTCCGCCGGCAAGGCGACCGGCGTGCGGCTCGCTTCCGGCGAGATCCACACCGCCACCAGGGCCGTCATCGCCAGTGTCGCGCCCAAGGCGCTGACTGGGAAGCTGTTGCCTGACGGTTCGCGCGACGCCGTTTTCGACACGGCCATGAAAAACTTTCGCCATGCGCCGGGGACGATGATGATCCATCTGGCGCTCGACGATCTGCCGGATTGGCGCGCCGGCGCCGAGCTTCGGCAGTTCGCCTATGTGCATCTGTCGCCGTCGCTCGATGCCATGTCGCGGACCTATCAGCAGGCGATGTCAGGCATGCTGCCGGACGAACCGGTGCTGGTCGTCGGTCAGCCGACGGCGGTCGACACATCGCGCGCGCCCGACGGCAAGCATGTGCTGTGGGTGCAGGTGCGCATGCTGCCGGCCGAGATTGTGAGCGATGCGGCGGGCACGATCGCGGCGGCTCACTGGGACGAGGCTAGGGAGCACTACGCCGAGCGCGTCCTCGACATTATCGAGCGCTATGCGCCCGGCCTTCGCCGGAAGATCCTCGACCGCGCCGTGTTCTCGCCCATCGACCTCGAACGCGAGAACCCGAACCTTGTCGGCGGCGACCAGATCTGCGGCAGCCATCATCTGGCGCAGAATTTCCTGTTCCGGCCGGCGCGCGGTTACGCCGGCTGGAACACGCCGGTCGGCAATCTGCATCTGACCGGGGCGGCAACATGGCCGGGCGCCGGCACCGGTGCGGGCTCGGGCTTCATGCTCGCGCAACAGCTTGGCGGGAGGTAGGGTCCATTTTTCATCTAGGGTGAAGGAGGACAAGGCGCGGTTGCCCAAGGAGCCTGAACCCACCGATTGACAACGACACCGCGCATAAAAGCAACAGGGGAACGACCATGACAATCAACAGACGAGAATTGCTCGGATATGGCGCGGCCGCACTTGGCGCCACGGCGCTCGGCCTGCCGCAACAAGCCAAGGCAGCCGGCGAACTGACCATCGCCTACAATGTCAACCTGCCGTCCTGGGACCCGACCACCGGGCCTTCGGCAGTCAACCCGACCATCCAGGGCCTTTACCAATCGGTGTTCGACCAGTTCATCCCGCAGAAGCCGGACCTTTCCTTCGCGCCCGGCCTGCTCACCGAATGGGGCTGGAACGAAGATCGCAGCAAGATCACGATGACGGTGCGCGAGGGCGTCACCTGGCATGACGGCTCGCCATTTACGGCCGAAGACGTGGTCTGGTCGCTGCAGCGGGCGGGCGACGAGAAGACCGGCAACCCGATCCAGTTCGTCTGGAAGAACGTCAACAACTTCAAGATCGACGGCAACAAGATCACCGGCGATGTCGTCCAATTCGACCCGGTGTATTTCAAATGGATGTCGTTCCTGACCGGCTACATCATGCCGAAAGCCTATTACGAGAAGGTCGGCGCCGAGGGTTTTGAGAAGGCTCCGATCGGCACCGGGCCCTATATGGTCGACAAATTCGAGCGCAACGCCTTCCTGCGGCTCAAGGCCAACCCTAACTATTGGGGTGGCAAGCCGGCCTTCAAAAACGTGACCATCAAGTTCGTCACCGATGCGGCGAGCCGCGTCGCCGAGATCGAGTCCGGTTCCTCGCAGGTGACGCTCGAAATCCCCTATGAGGAATATGACCGCCTGATCGCCAAGGACGGGCTTGCCGGCTCGTGCAAGAACGTTTCCGACATCGGCATGATCTTTTTCAACGACATCGATGTGATGCTGGACAAGAACGTGCGCCAGGCGGCGGTGATGGCGGTCGACAAGAAGCTGCTGGTCGACCGGCTGTTGCGCGGCTACGGCCAGCCGATCGGTACGCTGGAGACGCCGGAATACGCTGCCTACGATGCGTCGATCAAGGTCGAACATAACCCGGAAAAGGCCAAGGAATTGCTGGCCGCCTCCGGCTATTCGCCGGAAAAGCCGGTCAAGTTCACGATCCAGACGACCAAGGGCTTCAAGCCCAAGGATTACGAGATGATCCAGGCGATCGTCGGCATGTGGCGCAAGGTCGGCATCGAGGCGACGATCGAGGTCTACGAAATCGCCAAGCACTACGAGCTGCGCGCCGCCGACAAGCTGGCGCCGGCAGCCTTCTACAATTGGGGCAACGCCATCGGCGACCCCACCACTTCGACCGGCTTTGCCATGTATGGCCCGAGCCCGCATTCGGTGTGGGACAGCCAGGACTTGATCGACATGATCAACCCGCTATGGGGCGAGAAGGACGAGGCCAAGCGCATCGCCGGCTGGAAGGCCGTCGACAAATACATCGCCGAGCAGGCCTATGTGCTGCCGCTGATCCAGTATGCGCAGCCGATCGTGCATGCCAAGGGCGTCAATGTCGTGCAGCATGTGTCGGGCGCGCTGTTGCCGGCGCTGATGAGCCCGGCCTGAGATCGGCCCGGGACTAACGCGCGCCGTCTGCAACGACGGCGCGCCTTTTCCGCCAGGCATACAGGCGACCATGCTGCTGCAAAGATTCCTGATCCGTCTTCTGACGATGGCGATCACGCTGTTCGGCGTGGCCGTCGTCGTCTTTATCGTCATCCGCGTCGCCCCCGGCGATCCGATCGCGATGATGCTGCCGCCCGGCGCCACCGATGCCGACATCGCGCGGCTGCGCGCGCTGTACGGGCTGGACAAGACGATCGTCCAGCAATTCTTCATCTGGCTGTCCGGCGTAGTCAGAGGCGATTTCGGCACGTCGATCTCACTGCGGCAGGATGTGCTGGGGCTGGTCTTCAATCGCCTCCCGGCGACGCTGGAGCTCGCCTCCGTCGCGCTTGTGATGGCGGTGGCGATCGGCGGCACGATGGCGATCCTCGGCGCGCGCGAGCGCGGCACCGCGGTCGAGGCCGGCATCGACATTGCCAGTGGTGCGGCGCTCTCAATTCCCGATTTCCTGTGGGGTCTGGTGCTGATCTTGTTGTTCGGCGTGCTGGTGCCGGTGTTCGACATTTCCGGCCGAGTGTCGCCGCAACTCGACCTGCCCTTCGCCACGCAATTCTATCTGTTCGAAAGCATCGTGCGACTGCGCTTCGACCTGACCAGGGACCTGCTGGCACACATGCTGATGCCGGCGATCGCGCTGGCGCTGCCGCTGGCCGCGATCATCTCGCAGCTGCTGAAACAGTCGCTGAAGGAAGTGCTCGACCTCGACTATGTCGTGCTGGCGCGGGTAAAGGGCTTTTCGGAAACGCAGGTCATCCTGCGCGAGGCGTTGAAGAACGCGGCGCTGCCGACGCTCACTCTGGTCGGCGTGCAGTTTACCTTCCTGATCGGCGGCACGGTCATCGTCGAACGGCTGTTTTCCTATGAAGGTCTCGGCAATATGGCGATCGATGCCGTCATCAATCGCGACCTGCCGCTGATCCAGGGCATCGTGCTGGTCTTCGCGCTGTTGTTCGTGCTGATCAACCTTGCCGTCGACATGATGTACGCGTTGCTCAATCCGAGGCTGCGCCATGGATGAGGCCCGCATTTCAAGACATGGCTCGCGCGCCCGCCTGTGGCTGGCCGGCGGCTGGCTGCTGATTGCGCTGTTGGCCGCAATTTTTGCGCCGCTGGTCGCACCGCAGGACCCACTGGCGCAGGATTTGATGCTGGAGCGCCTGCCGCCGTTCTGGCTGGGCGGTGCCGAGCCCGGCTACTGGCTCGGCACCGACAGCCTCGGTCGCGATCTGTTGTCACGGCTGATCTTCGGTGCGCGCATCGCCTTCATCGTCGCCTTCGCGGCGGCCTTTGCCGCCTGCCTGGTCGGCTCGACGCTCGGCCTGATCGCCGGCTATTTCGGCGGCTGGGCCGACCGCATCATCTCGCGTATCGTCGATGTCTGGATGGCGTTTCCGCCGGTGCTGTTTGCCATCCTTCTGGTCGCCGTGCTCGGCACCGGCTTGAGCTCGGTCATCATCGCCATCGCCGTCATCGACTGGACGCGCTTCTGCCGGGTGATCCGCGCCGAGACCATGGGTCAGTCGCGCATGGACTATGTCGAGAACGCCCGCATCGCCGGCTATGGCCGCATCGGCATCATGCTGCGCGAGGTGCTGCCCAATGTGGTGCCGTCGATCGTGGCGCTGCTGTCGCTGGAGATGGGCATTGCCGTCATCGTCGAGGCGATCCTGTCCTTCGTCAATCTGTCGATCTCGACAGACGACCCGACCTGGGGCGGCATCATCGCCGAGGGCCGCCTGTCGATCCATCAGGCCTGGTGGGTGCTGGTGTTCCCGCTGGTCACGCTGATCCTGACGGTGCTGTCGTTCAGCCAGTTCGGCGAGGGCCTCAGGGCGCGTTTCGATCCGGTGCTGCGATGAACGCGCCTGCGAAACCCTGCCTGGACATACGCAACCTTAGCGCGGTGCTGCCTAATGGCTTGCGCGTGCTGCGCTCGGTGTCGCTCGCCGTCGAGCCCGGAGAAGTCCGCGCGCTGGTCGGCGAGAGCGGCGCCGGCAAGACAATGATCGGCAAGGCCGTGCTCGGCGTGCTGCCACCGAGCGTGCGCATCGTCGAAGGCAATATGCTGCTCGAAGGCGAGGATCTGGGCCGGCTGGCACCCAAGGCAAGGCGCACCCTGATCGGCGCGCGCACGGCGCTGATCCCGCAAGACCCGCTGACGGCGCTCAATCCGTCACGGCGCATCGGCCCGCAAATGACCGACCGGCTGGTGCGCATCCTCGGCTGGAGCGGTGAGAAGGCCGATGCACGCATCCGCCAATTGCTGGACGAGGTGCAGATCCGCGACCCCGAGCGCGTGCTCAAATGCTATCCGCACGAGCTGTCCGGCGGCATGCGGCAGCGCGTGCTAATCGCCGCGGCGTTTGCAGCCGAACCAAGGCTGATCGTCGCCGACGAGCCGACGACCGCGCTCGACGTGACCGTGCAGAAACAGATCTTGCGGCTGATCGCGCAATTACAGCGCGAGCACGGCACGGCGATCCTGTTCGTTACTCACGATCTCGGTGTGGTTGCCAAGATCAGCCAGAAAGTTTCGGTGCTCTATGCTGGCAAGGTGGTGGAAGAGGCCGATACCGCAGCGCTGTTCGCCGCACCCCAGCACCCTTATACGCTGGCGCTGATGGCGGCGACGCCGCGCTACACCGATCCGTTCGCCTCGCTGAAGCCGGTCGACGACAAGGTGCTGGCCGGGCTGGCCGCGGAGATCGCCGCCGCCGACCAGGCATGGAGGCGACCGCATGGTTGAGCCGCTGTTTTCCGTGCGCGGGTTGAAGGTTGCGTTGCCCGACATGACGCGCAAACCGCTGATCGGCCGGGCGCCGCTGGCCGAGATCCTGAAAGGCCTGGATTTCGACCTGCCAAGGGGATCGGTGACCGGCATCGTCGGCGAATCCGGCTCCGGCAAATCGACGCTCGGCCGTGCCTTGGTGCGCCTGCTGGAGCCCAGTGCCGGCAACGTCATGTTCGACGGCCGCGACATCACACATCTGCCTGAGGCCGAGCTCCGGCCGCTGCGCCGCAATCTGCAGATGATCTTCCAGGATCCGATGTCGTCGCTCAACCCGCGCCGCACCATCTTCAGCATCATTGCAGCACCCCTCAAGCAGAACGGGCTTGGCGACAATCTCAAGGCACGCGTCGCGGAGGCGCTGCAGCGCGTCGGCCTGCCGCAGAGCTTTGCCGGCCGCTACCGTCACGAAGTGTCGGGCGGCCAGCGCCAGCGCGTCGGCATTGCCCGCGCACTGGCGCTGTCGCCGAAATTCGTGCTGGCCGACGAAATCGTCTCCGGCCTCGACGTGTCGACCCAGGCGCAGATCCTGACGTTGCTGGAAAAACTCGCCGCCGAAATGGGCCTGACCGTTGCCTTTATCAGCCACGATCTGTCGGTGATCCGGAGGCTCTGCCGACAAGTGATCGTCATGCGCGAAGGCGCGATCGTCGAAGCCAGCGCGACGGATACTTTGTTCGAGCACCCGCGGCAGGCCTACACGCGCGACCTCCTCGCCGCCATTCCCCTGCCCGAGATCGATGACGCCTGGCTGCTTCCCGCCCCAAAGGCGCCGGCATGAAGCACAATCCTATTCGCACGCCGAAGAGCGGGCCTCGGGCGTGCGCCCAGCAAAATGTCCCGCTATGGAGGATGACTGATATGAAGAATGCGATCCGATATGCGACGCTTGCAGCCACCGTGCTGGGAAGCATCGGCACCGCTTGCGCCAGTTCCATACCCGGCATGCGTGGCCACGACCACACCGGCGTCACCGTCCCCGACATGCAGCAGGCGGTCGATTTCTTCACCGAAGTGGTTGGCTGCAAGAAGGCGATGTCGTTCGGCCCGTTCGCCGACGACAAGGGCACATTCATGCAGGATCTGCTGGGCGTCGATCCCAAGGCGGTGATCGAGGAGATCACCCTAGTCCGCTGCGGATACGGGTCGAACATCGAGCTGTTCAAATACACCGCGCCGGACCAGAAGGACCTGACGCCTCGCAACAGCGACATAGGCGGCTTCCATATCGCCTTCTATGTCGACGACATCGCCGCCGCAAAAGCCTATCTTGACGGCAAGGGCGTCAAGACGCGAATGGGACCGCTGCCGGTTACCGAAGGCCCCGCCGCCGGCCAGGCCATCCTTTACTTCCAGGCCCCTTGGGGCTTGCAGTTGGAAGCGATCAGCTATCCCAATGGCATGGCCTATGAAAAGGATGCAGAAACGGTGCTGTGGAGTCCGAAGAACCCGGAAAAATAGCCCGGGAGTCCCTGGCCTGCGGAGCCGACTGCCGGCAAGGCGAGTTATCCGGGCGGATTGTTTCAATCTTGAAACTTCAAGCTTGAATTAATTTTCCTCAGGCGTAAACTCGACAAACAGAAGCGAAGAGGAGATCGCACGATGAAAGTTGCGGTTCTCGGCGGCGGACCAGCCGGCCTCTACTTTGCCATCTCGATGAAGCTCCGGGATGCGGCGCATGAGGTGACGGTGTTCGAGCGCAACCGTGCCGACGATACGTTCGGCTGGGGCGTCGTGCTGTCGGCCGAAACGCTGGAGAACCTGACCAGGAACGACCCGGTCAGCGCCGTCTGGATCCGCAAGCATTTTGCCTATTGGGACGATATCGCCGTTATCCATGACGGCGTGCGCACGGTCTCGACCGGTCACGGCTTTTGCGGCATCGGCCGCAAGCGGCTGCTCACGCTGCTGCAGCGGCGGGCGCGCGAACTCGGCGTCAAGCTGGTCTTCGAGACCGACATCGCCGATCCCAAGCCATATATGGAGACGCACGATCTGGTCGTCGCCGCCGATGGGCTGAACTCGAAAGCGCGGGGCGCCTTCGTCGACGTGTTCAAGCCTGATATCGATGTCCGCAAATGCAAGTTCGTCTGGCTCGGCACCCGTCAGAAATTCGACGACGCCTTCACCTTCATCTTCGAGAAAACCGAACATGGCTGGGTCTGGGCGCATGGCTACCAGTTCGACAGCGATACCGCGACCTTCATCGTCGAATGCAGCGAGCAGACCTGGCAACGCTTCGGCTTCGGCGCGATGTCTCAGCAGGAATCGATTGCCGTCTGCGAGCGCATCTTTGCCCGCCATCTCGGCGGCCACGCGCTGATGACCAACGCCAATCATATCCGCGGCTCGGCCTGGATCAATTTCCCGCGCGTCTTGTGCGAACGCTGGTCCTACAAAAACCTGGCGCTGATGGGCGACGCGGCGGCGAGCGCGCATTTCTCGATCGGTTCCGGCACCAAGCTGGCGCTGGAAAGCGCGGTGGCGCTGGCCGACTATGTCGAGTCCGAGCCGGACCTCGAGGCCGCCTTTAGCAAATATGAGGACGCCCGCCGCACCGAAGTGCTGAAGCTGCAGTCGGCGGCACGCAATTCGCTCGAATGGTTCGAGGAGGTCGAGCGCTATCTCGGCCTCGATCCGGTGCAGTTCAATTATTCGCTGCTGACGCGTTCGCAGCGCATCAGTCACGAGAATTTGCGGCTGCGCGATGCCGAATGGCTGGCCGGCGCCGAGGAATGGTTCCAACGTCAGGCCGGTGCTGGCGGCAACAGTCTGCGTCGCGCGCCGATGTTTGCGCCGTTCCGGCTGCGCGACATGGCGCTGCAGAACCGTATCGTCGTCTCGCCGATGGCGCAGTACAAGGCGGTCGACGGCTGTCCGACCGACTGGCATTTCGCCCACTATGCCGAACGGGCCAAGGGCGGCGCCGCTCTCCTCTACATCGAGATGACCTGTGTCAGCCCGGAAGGCCGCATCACGCCAGGCTGCCCCGGTTTCTATGCGCCCGAGCATGAGGTCGCCTGGAAGCGGCTGGTCGAGTTCGTTCATGCCGAAACCGAAGCCAAAATCTGTGCGCAGATCGGCCATTCCGGCGCCAAGGGATCGACCCGGCTCGGCTGGCAGGGAACCGACGTGCCGCTGACCTCGGGCAATTGGCCCGTCATGGCGGCATCTTCCGTGCCGTGGTCGCCGCAGAACCAGGTGCCGAAGGCGATGAACCGCGCCGACATGGATACGGTGCGCGAGCAGTTCGTCGCTTCGGCCGAGATGGCGGCGCGCTGCGGCTTCGACATGCTCGAAATCCACGCCGCGCACGGTTATCTCCTGTCCTCCTTCATCACACCCTTGACCAACCGGCGCACCGACTCCTATGGCGGCTCGTTGGAAAACCGCATGCGCTATCCCTTGGAAATCTTTCATGCGGTGCGCGCCGTATGGCCGGCTGAAAAGCCGATCTCGATGCGCATCTCCGCCAATGACTGGCTCGGCATCGAGGGCGTGACGCCGGCCGATGCGGTCGAGATCGCGCGGCAGCTGCATGAAGCCGGAGTCGACATCTGCGACGTGTCGGCCGGCCAGACTTCGGCCGTGGCAAGACCGGTCTATGGCCGCATGTTCCAGACGCCATTTTCCGACCGCATCCGCAACGAAGTCGGCATGGCGACCATGGCGGTCGGCAATATCTACGAGCCGGACCATGTCAACTCGATCCTGATGGCCGGCCGCGCCGACCTCGTCGCACTGGCAAGGCCGCATCTTGCCGATCCCTATTGGACGCTGCATGCGGCGGTCACGCTTGGCGATCGCGGCGTCAAATGGCCGGATCCCTATCTGCCCGGCCGCGACCAACTCTACCGGCTGGCCGAGCGCGAAGCGGCGGCGGGGTTGAAAGTATGAGTTCCGCCGCAGCGATTTCAGGGCGACATGCGCTGGTCACCGGCGGCGGCTCCGGCGTCGGCCGGGCGATCGCGCTGGCGCTGGCCGGCGCAGGCATCGATGTGACCATCTGTGGCCGGCGCGTGGAGCCGCTTGCCGAGGTCGCCGCTCAGAACAAGCGCATCTTCGCCATTGCCGCCGACGTCACCGACGAGGCATCGATGGCGTCGCTCTACGAGGACGCGGAAGCGGCACGCGGACCGTTAGACGTCGTCGTTGCCAATGCCGGCATGTCCGGCAGCGCCTCGGCGCAGCGGACCTCGCTGGCAGACTGGCAGCGCACGCTCGACGTCAACTTGACCGGTGTGTTCCTGACGGTGAAGCCGGCGCTGGCCGGCATGGCCGCGCGCAAGACGGGCCGTATCATCTTCATCGCTTCCACCGCCGGACTGAAAGGCTATCCCTATGTTGCAGCTTATGTCGCAGCCAAGCATGGCGTCGTCGGTCTGATGCGGGCACTCGCCGTCGAGACCGCGAAGTCCGGCGTGACCGTAAATGCGGTGTGCCCGGGTTTCGTCGAAACCGAAATGCTGGAAGGCGCCGTTCGGCGCATCGTCGAAACGACCGGCCGCTCGGCCGAGCAGGCGCGGACAAGCCTTGCCGAGACCAACCCGCAAGGCCGCTTCATCCAGCCAGAGGAAATTGCAGCCGCCGTGCTCTATCTGTGTAGCGACGCCGCCGGGTCGATCACCGGACAAACGATTTCGATCTCCGGAGGTGAGACATGGTAGCCGGTCCCCTGCCCGCCCCGTCCGGACCCGGCAAGGACCGCCTGCGGCTGTGGATACGCTTGCTGCGCGCCTCGCGCACCATCGAGGCCGAGCTGCGCGAACGCTTGCGGCAAGAATTCAACACAACGCTGCCACGCTTCGACGTGATGGCCGCGCTCTACAGGGCGCCCGAGGGCATGCTGATGAGCGACCTGTCGCGCTTCCTGCTAGTGTCCAACGGCAATGTCACGGGCATCATCGACCGGCTGGTCTCGGAAGGGCTGGTGATGCGAGCCCGACGCAATGGCGACCGCCGCACCTCGATGGTACGGCTGACGGAAGAGGGATCGAAGACTTTCGGCGTGATCGCCGCCGCGCATGAAAAATGGGTCGGCGAATTGCTGGGCAATGTGAGCGAGGACGAGGCGCGCCGGCTGACCGGCATGCTGACCTCCTTCCGCAGCAATTGGGAGGGACGGGAATGGCAAAGATAGCCGGCCGCAAGCCGAAGCATTTCCTCTGGCAGGTCGAAGGCAAAATCGCAAAGATCCGGCTTGACCGGCCGGAGCGAAAGAACCCGCTGACCTTCGACAGCTATGCCGAATTGCGCGACACTTTTCGCGACCTTGTCTACGCCGACGACGTCGATGCGGTGGTGTTCCTTCCCAATGGCGGCAATTTCTGCTCGGGCGGCGATGTCCACGAAATCATCGGCCCACTGGTCAAGTTGGACATGAAGGCGCTGCTCGCCTTCACTCGCATGACCGGCGATTTCGTCAAGGCGATGCTGAATTGCGGCAAGCCGATTATTGCGGCGGTCGACGGCGTGGCGGTCGGCGCCGGCGCGATTATCGCCATGGCCTCCGACATCCGCATCGCCACGCCACAGGCAAAAACGGCTTTCCTGTTCAGCCGCGTCGGCCTTGCCGGCTGCGACATGGGCGCCTGCGCGATCCTGCCGCGCATCATTGGCCAGGGTCGCGCCGCCGAACTGCTCTATACCGGCCGCACGATGAGCGCCGAGGAAGGCGAGCGCTGGGGCTTCTACAATCGGCTGGTCGATGCCGCAACGCTCGAGGCCGACGCGCTCGACATGGCCGCGCGCATCGTTTCCGGCCCAACCTTCGCCCATGGCATGACCAAGACGCAGCTGAACCAGGAGTGGTCGATGGGCCTCGACCAGGCTATCGAAGCGGAAGCGCAGGCGCAGGCGATCTGCATGCAGACCCGCGATTTCGAACGGGCCTACAAGGCTTTCGTCGCCAAGGAGAAGCCGGTGTTCGAGGGGGATTGAGGATGATCGCTTCCATGGGCACGCTGGCAAGACAGCACCCCCCTCTGGCCTGCCGGCCATCTCCCCCTCAAGGGGGGAGATTGGATGTCAGGCCCGCTTTCGCCAATCTCCAACATCGCCGGGAGAGCAGTGGCAGCGAAGCCGCCAATCTCCCCCCTAGAGGGGGCGATGTCCGGCAGGACAGAGGGGGGCGCCGTGGAGCGCCAGGGCCGGAGAACTGTGGAGGCAGAAATGCCTGACCGTTCCTTCCTCACCTGGCCGTTTTTCGAGGACCATCACCGCGAGTTGGCAGAGCGGCTGGAGGCATGGTGCGCCAAGAACCTGCCGGTCGCGCATGACGATGTCGACGCAGCCTGCCGCGAGCTGGTGGCCAAGCTCGGCCGGGATGGCTGGCTGAAACCGACAGCGCTCGACACCGAAAACCCTGCAGCACTCGACGTGCGCACATTGTGCCTCACGCGCGAAACGCTGGCCCGGCATGACGGGCTGGCCGATTTCGCCTTCGCCATGCAAGGGCTCGGCACCGGCGCGCTCAGCCTGTTCGGCACGCCAGACCAGCAGCACTGGCTGGGGAAGACACGGGCCGGCAAGGCGATTTCGGCTTTCGCACTGTCGGAGGCGCGTTCGGGCTCGGACGTTGCCAATATGGAAATGACGGCCACGCGTGACGGCGATAGCTATATCCTATCCGGCGAAAAAACCTGGATCTCCAACGGCGGTATCGCTGACTTTTATGTTGTCTTTGTCCGTACTGGCGAAGCGCCCGGTGCCAAGGGGCTTTCGGCGTTCATCGTGCCGGCCGAGACAAAGGGCCTGACCATCGCCGAGCGGCTGGAGGTGATCGCGCCGCACCCGCTCGCCCGGCTGTCTTTCGACAATGCCCGCGTTCCAGCCTCGGCGCTGATCGGCAAACCCGGTGATGGTTTTCGCATCGCCATGTCGGTGCTCGACGTGTTCCGTTCGACGGTCGGGGCAGCTGCGCTCGGCTTTGCCCGGCGCGCGCTGGACGAAAGCATCAAAAGAGTGGCCGAGCGCAGGCTGTTCGGTGCAGCGATGGCCGAGCTGCAGATGGTGCAGGGCCACATCGCCGAGATGGCGCTGGATGTCGATGCCGCCGCCTTGTTGGTCTACCGCGCCGCCTGGACCAAGGACATGGGGACCGCCCGTGTCACCCGCGAAGCGGCGATGGCCAAGCTGTTCGCCACCGACAAGGCGCAGGAGGTGATCGACAGGGCTGTGCAGCTGCATGGCGGCGACGGCGTCCGCAGGGGCCATATCGTCGAAAGACTGTATCGCGAGATCCGGGCACTGCGCATCTACGAGGGAGCGTCGGACGTGCAGAAGGTGGTGATTGCACGGCAAGTGATGGGAGCGGCCTGAGACCGGAGTTTGTGTGGAAGAATTGATTGTCTTTGAGTTTTGAGCGACCGGATTTGAGCATTGGGAGGCTTTGATATGCACACCATCCTGCAGCCGGAAGGCTGGGCGAAACCCGTCGGCTACGCCAATGGCGTCGCCGCGCGTGGGCAGCTTGTCTTCGTCGGCGGGCAGGTCGGCTGGAACGGGCAGGGCCGCTTCGAGACCGACGATCTTGTCGGCCAGGTGAAGCAGACGCTGGCCAATATTGTCGCCGTGCTCGCCGAGGCCGGCGCCAAGCCGCAGCATATCACCTCGATGACCTGGTACTTTACCGACAAGGCGGAATATTTGGCCAATCTCAAGGGGATCGGCGAGGTCTATCGCGAGGTGATCGGCCGGCATTTTCCGGCGATGGCCGCCATGCAGGTGATGGCGTTGGTCGAGGATCGCGCCAAGGTTGAGATCCAGGCCACGGCGGTTATTCCGGACTGATGGCAACACGCGGCAATTTTTTAAGCTTAAAACTTTCGCCTTGAAAAGCGCGGTACTTTGGATAGCATCCGATGTCTTACGACTGCCGTGCCGGGAGGGCTTTCCGGCAGTCCGGTTACTTGGCGTATCAAAACCGTGCGGGGCCAACCCGTCCGATCACAACCAGAGGGAACGAAAATGAACTTCACCCGTCGCAACCTGCTTCTTGTTGCTGCCGCCATCGGCATCGCCGGCGGCCCGGCCTATGCCGAAGGCACGCTGAATGTCGGCGCCTATCCGACCAATCCGCCTTTTGAATACAAGAACGAGAGCGGTACATTCGAGGGTTTCGAAGTCGACATCATCAACGAAGCGGCAAAGCGTATCGGCATGACCACTGACATCGCCGACCTCGGTTTCCAGGCGCTGTTCGCCGCCACCACCTCTAAGCGCATCGACGTCGCCATTTCGTCGATCACCATCACGCCGGAGCGGCTGAAGTCGCAGTCGTTCACGCAACCCTACTATGATTCCGACATGGGCATCGCCGCGAAGGCCGACAGCCCAATCAAGGCCGAGGCCGACCTCAAGGGCAAGATCGTCGGCGTGCTGTCCGGCTCGACCGGCGAAACCTGGGTCAAGGGGCACCAGGAAGCGGACGGGTTCAGTGACGTCAAGGGCTACGACACGCAGCAGAATTTGCTGCTCGATCTCAGCTCCGGCCGCGTCGATGCGGCGGTCAGCGATATTCCGGGCCTGGAATATTCTTTCACCAGGATGAAGGATCTCGCCGTAAAAGAGCGCATCAAGACCGGCGAGCAGTACGGCCTGATGATGACCAAGGACCACCCGTTGCTCGGCAAGCTGAACGACGCGCTGACCGCGATGAAGACGGATGGCACGCTGGCCGCGATCCACAAGAAGTGGTTCGGCAGCGACGCACCGGCCGATTCCTCGACCGTCAAGGAAATGCCTATGCCGAAGGCCTGAGCGGCAGTTCGCGCTTAAATGTCGTGCCGGCTTTCGATGCCGGCACGATTTCGGATTTCGGGCTCGGGCTCGAGCGTCGCGGGACGCCAAACGTTTCGGGAATGCTGCGATGTCGCTGCTGGACACCTTCTTCAACGCCGACGTCATGATCTCCAGCCTGCCGGCACTGCTGCGCGGCTTCCTGAACACGCTGCTGCTCGGAATCATGAGCATCGGCATCGGTATTCCCGTCGGCCTCGCGATCAGCCTGGTGCGGCTCTATGCGCCAAAGCCGCTTCGGCTGCTGGCTGTCGGCTACATCGACATTTTCCGGGCGATGCCGGTGCTGGTCGTGCTGATCCTGATCTACTATGCGCTGCCGTTTCTCGGCATACGCCTGTCGTCTTGGACTTCCGCGGTGATGGCGTTCGCCATCATCATGGCGGCCTATTCGGCCGAGGTGTTCCGCTCCGGCATAGAAAGCATTCCGCGCGGCCAGTTCGAGGCGGCGCAGGCGCTCGGCCTGCCGTTCTTGCTGACCTTGCGCAAGGTAGTGCTGCCGCAGGCGATCCGCGTCGTCATTCCACCGATGACCAGCAACTGCGTTTCGATGTTCAAGGACACCTCGCTCGCCTCCACCGTGGCGCTGCCCGAACTGCTGAAGGAAGCGACCAACGCGCAATCGCTCTATGCCAACCCCTCACCGCTGATTGGCGCCGCGCTGGTCTATCTCATCTTTCTCTGGCCGATGGTCCGTCTCGTCAGCCTCCTTGAACGCCGATTTCAAACCGAAAAGACCCGCTGAATCTGTCAGCGCACTTCGCAGGAGACGACCTTGAACCAGCATCAGATTTCGAAAACGGGCGATGCCGCAGCTTTCCCGGTCGAGACGATCCGCGCCATGTTTCCCGCCTTGCAGCAGGCCGGCGACTTCATCTTCATGGACAATGCCGCCGGCGCGCAGATCCCGCAAAGTGTGCTCGACGCGGTCACCAACCATTTGGTCGCGCATAATGTGCAGCGCGGCGGCCGCTACGGCCGCAGCGTCACCGTCGATCAAGCCGTCGCCGGCGCGCGCGAAAGCGTGGCCTTGCTGATCAACGCCACCAACCCGGCGGAGATCTGTTTCGGCATGAACGCCACTTCGTTCATCCGCCTGGTCAGCCTCGGCATCGGCCAGATGCTTTCTGAGCGACCAAACGGGGAGCGTGACGAGATCGTCATCACCGACATGGATCACGATGCCAATATCGCGACGTGGCTGGCGCTGGCACCCGCCGGCGCCAAGTTCAAATGGTGGCGGATGCGCGAGGACGGCAATCTGCATGTCGACGATTTGCGCCCGCTGGTCTCCGAGCGCACCCGCCTCGTGGCCTGCACGGTGACGGCGCATTCGATCGGCTCGATCGTCGACGTTGCTTCAGTGGCTGGGATCGCGCATGCGGCAGGCGCCGAAGTGTTCCTCGACTGCGTGCATTACGGCCCGCACGGGCTGATCGATGTGCAGGCATGGGACTGCGACTATCTGGTCTGCTCCGGCTACAAGAATTTCTCGCCGCATATGGGCTTCCTGTGGGGCCGCTTCGAAACGCTGAAGCGTCTGCCGACCTTCCGCGAGGACTTCATTCCCGACGAGCCGCCCTATAAGATCGAGGCCGGCACCTTCATCTACGAGAACGTCTCCGGCATGGATGCCGCGGTGCGCTATCTCGAATCGATCGGCCGCAATTTCGCTCCAGCCAATAACCGATCGCGCCGCGACAACATCGTCGCCGGTATGAATGCCATTCGCGATTACGAGCAGGTGCTGGCGCGCGAAATGCTGGCGGTGCTCAAAGATTGCGGCGCGATGATCTACGGCGTGGCCGAAGAGGCACGCCTCCGCGAGCGCGTGCCGACCTTCTGCTTCAACATCGGCACGCTGTCGCCGCAGAGGATCGTCGAGGAGATGGCCGAGATGCAGATCGGCATTCGCGACGGCCACATGTATGCGCCGCGCCTGATGAAGCGGCTCAACCTCAGCATGGACAGCGGCGCCGTCCGCGCCTCGCTGGTGCATTACAATACGATCGAGGAAGTCCGGCGCTTCGGCGAGGCGCTTCGCACCATCATTGCCCGGCTGTCCTGATCGGGCTGGCCGGCGGCGCCGGCGCGATCCTCGTGAAGGGCGAAGGCGGTCGCACCCGGGTTCTCCAAGCCGAGGCGCAACTGCATGCTTGGGATCAGGTAATCGCCGCCATTCTGCTGCCGATAAGGAATGGGCTGGATTGTCTCGAGCGTCCGCATCCTTTCGCGCAGTCGCTCCGCGACAGGCTCGAAATCGGCCTCCCCGAAACGGTCCACCCTGTAGACCACGAACGGCGGAAGCACGTCGTAGCCCGGATAGTATAGAATCCCGTGGTTGATCGGGAACAGCAGGTCGTCGATCGGGCCGTTGACGCCGCGGGCGGAATAATGCTCCTCCCAGCCGCCGGTGGTAACGATTAGCATCGCGCGCTTGCCGGCGAGCGTTCCCTCGCCAAAGCGGTCACCCCACCTCTTATCGCTGTGCTCGCCGACGCCATAGGCGAAGCCGTAGGCATACACCCGATCGACCCAGCCCTTGAGGATCGCCGGCATGGCGTACCACCACAGGGGAAACTGGAGGATCAGGGTGTCGGCCCATAGCAGCTTGTCGATCTCCGCTTTGACGTCATCGGTCAGAGTGCCGCTCGCAAAAGCTTTTTTGGAGGCGCCGGCCGGCAGGAAGCGTGCTTCGGGCGGCCACGACGGAAAGTCGGCACGGTCCACCTCGGATTTCCAGCCATCGGCATAGAGGTCAGACACCCGCACCTCGTGGCCTTGGGTCTCGAGCTCCCTGATGGCGACGTCACGCAGTGCGCCGTTGAGCGAATTCGGTTCAGGATGAGCAAAAACAAGCAGGACTTTCATGGGTCTACTCCGAAGAAGGACGATAGACACCAAAGGTAGCCAGCCGTCGGCTAATCCACTATATGTAGGAAATGTATAAGATAATGCCGAATAATGGATAAATCGGACGTCACCCTCGAGCGCATGCGCACCTTCGTTCGCGTCGCCGAGCGCGGCAGCCTCTCGGCGGTGGCGCGCGAGCTCGGAGTTGGTCAGTCGACGGTCACGCGGCATCTGCGGGAGCTCGAGGAGGCCGTCGGCGTGCCCTTGCTCAGCAGGACCACCCGGCGTGTCACGATGACCGATGAAGGCAGCCGTTACTATGCCGACAGCGTCCAGATCCTGCGCCTCGTTGAGCAGGCCGGCGATGAGGCGCGAGGCACGCGCGGCGCATCGGCTGGCACGATCCGGATATCCTGCACGGCGGCGCTCGGCGTCTTGCACGTCAGCCGGCTGATCTTCGCCTTTCAGGACCGTTATCCCGACATCGGCATCGATCTCAGCCTAACCGACGAGCGCATCGACCTTGTGCGGGAGGGCGTCGACATCGCGCTTCGCCTCGGTCCGCTCACTGACAGCTCGATGAAGCTGCGGGCGCTCGGTCAGTCCCGGCGTCTGCTGGTGGCGGCGCCGGCCTATCTGGCGGCCCGGGGCAGACCGGCTGTCCCGCAGGATCTGCCTGGCCATGAAGGCATTCGGATGTCGAACATCGCGGGAAGCGACACGCTCGCCCTGCAGGGGCCGGGCGGCGAGCGCTTTGCGGTGCCCTTTGGCGGCCGATTTCGGGTCGACCATGGGCTTGCTGCGCGCAAAGCCCTTGTCGCCGGACGCGGTATCGCACCCGCCCACCACTGGCTTGTCGACGATCTTCTGGCGGCCGGCCGGCTGGAAATTATCCTGCCGGGCTATTTTCCGCCTCCCGTCCCGCTGAGCATGCTGATCGTTCCGGAGCGTGCGGGCATTGCCCGGGTGCGGCTGCTGGTCGACTTTCTCGCCGAGCAGATCTCCGGCATTCCGGGGATCGAGAAGCGGTAGCCGGCCGGCAAACCTCGCCGGATCAGGCGGCCTTCTTTTTCGCCAATCTTGCCTTGATGCTGGCGACGTCGGCACGCGGCGTCGCCGCGAACAGCGTCCTGGTATAGCTGTGCTTGGGGTCGGCGAAGACCTCGTCGCGCGAGCCGTATTCGACCGCTTCGCCGAAATACATCACCATCACATCGTCGGCGATATAGCGCACCACCGACAGGTCGTGGCTGATGAAAACATAGGTCAGTTGAAACTCATCCTGCAGGTCGGCGAGCAGATTCAGAACCTGCGCCTGCACCGAAAGATCAAGTGCCGAGACCGGCTCGTCCAGCACCAGGAGGCTGGGGTTGAGCATCAGCGCGCGGGCAATGGCGATGCGCTGGCGCTGGCCGCCCGAAAACATATGCGGGTAGCGATTGTAGTGCTCGGGGCCGAGACCGACCTTTTTCAGCATCTTCATGGCGAGATCGCGCCGCTCGCCGGCCGTGCTGTCGGTGTTGATGAGCAGCGGTTCGCCAAGCACGTCGCCGATCTTCTGGCGTGGATTGAGCGAACCATAGGGGTTCTGGAAGACAATCTGCACCTTGCGGCGCATTTCCTTCGACAGGCCGTCCCTCGCGATGTCTACCTTCTTGCCGTCGATGAAAAGCTCGCCGGAGGTCGCCGGGTCGATCAGAGTGATGATGCGGGCGAGCGTTGACTTGCCGCAGCCGCTCTCGCCGACGATGGCCAGCGTCTTGCCCTTGTCGACGCTGAACGAAACACCCTTGACCGCGTGAACCGTACGGGAGGGGCGGAAAAGCCCGCCGCCGACATGATAGTCGCGCACGATGTTCTTGCCTTCGACTACCGTCACGCTCATGTGGCGGTTCCTCCCGCGGATCGGGCTGCGACTACAGATGGGGCCGGCTCGAACAGCATGTCGGAAACAGTAGGCAACCGGTCGCCGACGGCGTTTTCCGGCAGCGCCGACAGAAGCGCGCTCGTGTAATTGCTCTTGGGGGATTCGAACAGCGACAGCACGTCGGCCTCTTCCATCTTGCGGCCCTTGTATTGGACGATGACACGGTCGGCGGTCTCGGCAACCACCCCCATATTGTGGGTGATCATGATCAGGCCCATGCCGTATTTGGCCTGCAGGCCGACCAGCAGATCGAGGATCTGCTTCTGGATGGTGACGTCGAGGGCCGTGGTTGGCTCGTCGGCGATCAAAAGCTTGGGATTGCAGGCGATGGCGATGGCGATCATGACGCGCTGGCACTGGCCGCCCGACATCTGGTGCGGGAAGGAGCCCAGCCGTTCCTCAGGGTCGGCGATGCCGACCAACTTCATCAGTTCGATGGCGCGTGCCCGGCGCTGGGCGCGGTCCATGCCCATGTGAAAGCGCAGCACCTCCTCAATCTGGAAGCCGACGGTAAAGCACGGGTTGAGGCTGGCGACCGGCTCCTGGAAGATCATCGAGATGTCCTTGCCGACAATCTTGCGCCGCTCGGACGGGCCGAGCTTAAGCAGGTCGATGCCGTCGAAGGCCATGCGGTCCGCCCTCACCGTCGCCGTGTTGGGCAAAAGCCCCATCACCGCCAGCATTGCCACTGATTTTCCGGAACCGGATTCGCCGACGATCGCCAACACCTCGCGCGGTTCGACCGACAGGTCGATGCCTTGTACCGCCATGAATGGTCCAGCGGCGGTGTCGAAGGAAACGGTCAGGTTCTTGATCTCGAGAAGAGGCATTGGATTATGACCTCTTCAGCTTGGGATCGAAGGCATCGCGCAGGCCGTCGCCGATCAGATTGATGGCAAGCACAGTGATCAGAATGGCAAGGCCGGGGAAGGTCACTACCCAAGGCGCGCGCAGGATGAACTCGCGCGCCGAGGCGAGCATCGTGCCCCATTCCGGCGTCGGCGGCTGCGCACCGACACCGAGGAAGCCGAGCGCCGCAGCCTCGAGAATGGCGTTGGAGAAGGACAGGGTGGCCTGCACGATCAGCGGTGCCAGGCAGTTCGGCAAGATCGTCCTCACCATCAAGCGAAGATGACCGGCACCAGCCACCTTGGCGGAGATGACATATTCGCGGTTCTTTTCGGCCATCACGGCGGCGCGGGTGAGACGCGCAAAATGCGGCTGCAGCACCAGCGCGATCGCCAGCATGGCGTTGAACAGCCCGGGGCCGAGGATCGCCACCAGCACCAGCGCCAGAAGCAGCGACGGGAAGGCCAGGATAATATCCATGATGCGCATGATCAGCGTGTCGACCCAGCCGCGGAAATAGCCGGCGAGCACGCCAAGCACGATGCCGCTGGTGAGCGAGAAGACGACCACCACCAGGCCGATGAACAGCGAGAAACGCGCCCCGAAAATCAACCGCGAAAGCATGTCGCGGCCGACCGCATCGGTGCCGAGCAGGAACATCGATTTGCCGCCTTGCTGCCAGGCAGGGGGCGCCAGCAGCGCATCGCGAAACTGCTCGTCGGGCGAATGCGGCGCGACGAACGGCGCAAAGACCGCCACCAGCACCAACGCCGAAAACACGACAAGGCCGATGACCGCGCCGGTGTTCATCGAGAAGTAGTGCCAGAACTCGGCGAAGGCGCGTTGCCTGCCGCCTGTCGGGATGGAGGCAGCGGTGGCTTCGGCGGCGGATTCGTCGGTCATCTCACTGCACCCGGATGCGCGGATTGATGACGGCGTAGAGCACGTCGACGATCAGGTTCACCGCCATGACGATCAGCGCGATGATCAGCAATCCGCTCTGAACGACGACATAGTCGCGCTTGCCGATGGCGTCGATCATCCATTTGCCGATGCCGGGCCAGGAAAAAATGGTTTCGGTAAGAATGGCGCCCGCCATCAACGTGCCGACCTGCAGTCCGATGGTGGTGACCACCGGAATCAGCGCGTTGCGAAAAGCGTGCAGCCCGATGACACGGCGCGGCGCCAGGCCCTTGGCGCGCGCGGTGCGGACATAGTCCTCGCCCAGCACCTCGAGCATCGCCGAGCGAGTCTGGCGCGCTATGACGGCAAGCGGGATCGTCGCCAGCACGATGGACGGCAGGATCAAATGGCTGACGGCGGATTTGAAAGCGCCGCTCCTGCCGGAGATCAGGCTGTCGATGAGCATGAACCCGGTCGTCGGCCTGAAGAAATACTGCAGGCCGATGCGGCCGGAAACCGGCGTCCAGCCGAGATAACCGGAGAAGAAGATGATGAGCAGCAACCCCCACCAGAAGATCGGCATCGAATAGCCGGTCAGCGCGACACCCATCGTCGCCTGGTCGAACCACGAGCCGCGCTTGACCGCCGCGAAGATACCGGCAGGAATGCCGAGCAGGACGGCGATGATCAACGCCACCGTCGCCAGTTCCAGCGTGGCTGGAAACAGCGCCTGGAATTCGCCGAGCACTGGCCGCTTGGTGGCAATCGATATGCCGAAATCGCCGGTCAGGACCCTGCCGATATATTCCAGGTACTGGATGACATAAGGCCGGTTGTAGCCAAACTGCTCGATGAGCTGGGCGTAGCGTTCGGGGCTGACGCCGCGCTCGCCGGCCAGGGCCAGGATGGGATCGCCGGGCAGAAGCCGGACGAAAGCGAACGCCGCCAGCGATATGCCGAACACGGTCGGGATGATCAAAGCGAGCTTGTGGAGGAGATAACGGAGCATCTTGCTTCATAGAACGGCGGCGCAGGAAGTCCAGCGCCGCCGTTCAATTTCTCAGGACTATTCGGTGACGTCGACGCCGTCAAACCGATGAATGCCGAGCGGGTCCATAACGAAGCCCGACACCTTCTTGTTCATCGGCATGAAGACCTTGGAGTGGGCGATGGTCAGCCACGGAGCCTCACGCTTGAACACCACCTGAGCTTCCTCGTAGATCTTGGTGCGCTCGGCGACGTCCGTCGTCGCCTTGCCTTTTTTCAGCAGGGCTTCGAATTCCTGGTTGCACCAGATCGCATAATTGGACTGGCCGATGGCATCGCAACCGAGCAGGAAAAAGAAGTTGTCCGGATCGCCATTGTCACCGGTCCAGCCCAGTTGGAAGGCGCCGTCGCGATCCTTAGCTTTGCCGCGCTGGCGATACTCGGTCCATTCGTAGCTGACGATCTCCGCCTTGACGCCGACGGCGGCATAGTCGGCCTGGATCAACTCGGCGACGCGCTGGGCGTTCGGGTTGTAGGGGCGGCTGACCGGCATAGCCCAGATCTTCATCGACAGATCCTTGACGCCTGCATCGGCCAGCATCTTCTTGGCCGCCTCCGGATCATAGGGATCGTCCTTGATGTCCTTGTTATAGGACCACATGGTCGGCGGGATCGGGTTGATGGCCGGCGCGCCGGCGCCCTGATAGACCGCGTCGATGATCGCCTTCTTGTTTACCGCCATGTTGAGGGCCTTGCGGACCTCGACTTTGTCGAACGGCGGCAGCGTCGTGTTGTAGGCGAGATAGCCGATGTTCAGGCCTTCCTGCTCGTCGACTTTGAGGTTCGCGTCACCCTGCAGCCCGGCAATGTCGGCCGGCGCCGGGTATGACATGATATCGCACTCGCCTGCCTTCAGCTTCTGCGCGCGCACGGCCGGATCGGGCGTGATGGCGAAGATCAGATCGTCGATCTTCTGGCGGCCGCCAAAGTAGCCGTCCCATGCCGCATAGCGCACGACCGCATCGACCTGATAGTCGACGAACTGGAACGGACCAGTGCCGACTGGCTTCTGGGTGAACTGCTGCCTGGTGCCGGCCTTGTCGAGCTGGTCGGCATATTCCTTGGAAACGATCGAGGCGAAATCCATGCCGAGGTCCGGCAGGAACGCGACTTCAGGCTTGTTCAGCACGAACTTCACCGTCAGGTCGTCGACCTTGACGATTTCCTTCAGGAGATCGGGGAAGCCCATGCCGGTGAAATACTCCCAGCCGGTGCCTTCCAGATAGCTGTACCAGGGGCTTTCTTTCTTCCACTGGCGTTCGAAGGAAAAGATCACGTCGTCGGCGTTGAGGTCGCGCGTGGGCGTGAAATAATCCGTCGTCTGGAATTTCACACCCGGGCGAAGCTTGAAGGTGTATTCGAGACCGTCGTCGGAAACCGTCCAGCTCTCCGCCAGGCCGGGCGAGATGGTGGTCTTGCCATGCTCGAACTCGACCAGGCGCGAATAGATGGTGCGCGACGAAGCGTCGAAGTCGTTGCCGCCGCTCCATGGCGACGGGTCGAAGCCGGCCGGCGATGCCTCCGAGCAATAGACCAGTTGTTTTGCATTGGCCATGCCGCCGAGGACGCTTGCAGCCAGCAACGCGGCTGCAAAAGTCAGTTTCTTTTTCATTGAGCACTCCCTGATGTTCTTCCAAGCCCCTCTATCAGGCTCGCGAAGGCCGCATATAAGCACCGTTTTTCTGGCTTTGGAACTGCTTGTTTGCCTAACCCACGGGAAGCAGAAAAAAATTCCGGCATGCGGCGAATTGTGGAAAAAACGAGCCAAATCCGCAGATCACGACATTATTAGCGACTTCAATTTTTTGTTGATCGGCGATGCCGCCAATTCGGGGAATCGAGCCGTTCGGTTCAAGAGATGCGCGCCCGAAAACCGGTCGCGGCCGAGAGCTTTGACGGCAAGTCTTGCCGCACTGCCACGTGGGCGAGGCTTGCACGGCCGCCGCTAGTGGCAATACATAGATGGATGGACAGCGTGCTGGATTTCCCAGGCTCCGGACATTGCGGCAAGCGTGGGATACCTTTGTTTGTCAGGGGCGGCGGTGGCGCTCAAGCGTGCCGAAACAATAAGAACGATTGAGGGAGCGACAGGTGGCAAAACCGGCAAAGACAACAACCGCGGCGAAAGCAAAGGCCGAGGCAACATCGAAAGCGGTCAAGCCAAAAGCGGCCGCCGCCAAGCCGAAGACTACCGCGAAGGCAAGTGCGAAGCCGGCGAAGACCGCGGCTGGAAAGACTGCCAAGCCGGCAGCCGGCAAGACGGCGCCTGCCGCAAAGTACCCCACCGTCAAGCCGGCGGCGGAGGCAGTGCCGACAGCGCCCAAACAGGCGGCAGCTTCAGCCAGAAGATTGCCGAAGGCGATCACCTCGCTGGCCGCCGGCCTGCCTGAAAAACCGTGGCTCCAGAGTTACCCAAAGATCGTGCCGGCCGAGATCGGCGCCCTGCCCTCCAGCTCGATCGGTGACTTTCTCGTCGCCGCCTGCAAGCAGTTTGCGAACCGGCCGGCCTTCGTCTGCATGGGCAAATCGATCACCTATGCCGATCTTGAGCGACAGTCGGCTGCCTTCGGCGCCTATTTGCAATCAAAGGGGCTGCAGAAGGGCGCACGTGTCGCGCTGATGATGCCGAACGTGCTGCAATATCCGGTGGCGATGATGGCGGTGCTTCGCGCCGGCTATGTCGTGGTGAACATCAATCCGCTCTACACGCCGCGCGAGCTTGAGCACCAGCTCAAGGATTCCGGCGCTCAAGCCATTGTCATCCTCGAAAATTTCGCCTGCACCTTGCAGGCGGTGATCGCCAGGACCGCGGTCAAGCATGTCGTGGTCGCCACGATGGGCGACATGCTCGGCGGGCTCAAGGGAACGATCGTCAACTTCGTCGTGCGCCGCGTCAAGAAGATGGTGCCGGCATGGTCGCTGCCCGGCCATGTCAAATTCAACGCCGCATTGAAGGCCGGCGCCGGCGCGACCTTCAAACCCGCCGAGGTCGTGGCCGGCGACATCGCCTTCCTGCAATTTACGGGCGGTACGACCGGCATCTCCAAGGGCGCGATGCTTTTGCACAGCAATGTCTTGGCGAACGTCGCGCAGAACGCGCTCTGGGTCGAAGACGCCTACACGGTCAAGCCGAAACCGGCGCATATGAACTTCCTCTGCGCGCTGCCCCTCTATCATATCTTTGCGCTCACAGTGAACGCGATGATGGGAATGCAGCAGGGCGCGCAGAACGTGCTCATCCCCAATCCGCGCGACATTCCCGGCTTCGTCAAGGAGCTGCAGAAATACCCGATCCACATCTTTCCTGGCCTCAACACGCTGTTCAATGCGCTGCTCAATAATGAGGATTTTCGCAGGCTCGACTTCAAGCCGCTGATCCTGACGCTGGGTGGCGGCATGGCAGTGCAGAAGGGCATCGCCGAGCGCTGGAAGGCGCTGACCGGCTGCCCGATCAGCGAGGCCTATGGACTCTCCGAAACCTCGCCGGGGGCGACCGCCAACAAATTCAGCGACGGAGTCTACACCGGCACGATCGGCCTGCCGCTGCCCTCGACCGAGATCGCCATCCGCGACGACGACGGCAACAATTTGCCGCTCGGCGAGGTCGGCGAAATCTGCATTCGCGGACCGCAAGTGATGGCCGGCTATTGGAACCGGCCGGACGAGACCGCCAAGGTGATGACAGAGGACGGCTTCTTCAAGTCGGGCGACATGGGCTTCATGGACGAGCGTGGCTACACCAAGATCGTCGATCGCAAGAAGGACATGATCCTGGTTTCCGGCTTCAACGTCTATCCGAACGAACTCGAGGAGGTGGTGGCGCAGCATCCGGGCGTGCTCGAAGTGGCGGCGATCGGCGTACCGGACGAGCATTCGGGTGAAGTTCCAAAGCTGTTCGTCGTCAAGAAGGACCCGGCACTGACCGCCGAGATGCTGACGGCTTATTGCCGCGAGAACCTGACCGGCTACAAGCGCCCCAGATATATCGAGTTCCGCCCCGAGCTGCCGAAGACACCGGTCGGCAAGATTCTGCGACGAGCGTTGCGGGGCTAGGCGCCGCTTGAGCGATTGCATCGCCGGCGCCAACACCGTGGGTATAGGTTCGCATCCAGACCCGGCAGACTTCATCCGGGCGAACATGCGGATCACCGCCGTGCCTGCGCTTCCCGAAATCCAGCTTTACACCGCCCATCCGGGAAGCGGGCTCAGGCGGCTTGTCGAGTGGAACCAACACGGGATTGAAGAAGACCGACCTGAACCGGAGCCACCGTACTGGGCCTATGCCTGGGCCGGCGGCGCGGTGCTCGCCCGCTACATAATCGACCGGCCGGAGACCGTGGCCGGGCGGCGCGTGCTCGACCTCGGTGCCGGCTCGGGCCTTGTCGGCATCGCAGCGGCAAAGGCCGGAGCCAGCGAGGTCGTCGCAGCAGAGATCGACCGCAATGGCGTGGCCGCGCTCGGCCTCAATGCGGCTGCGAACGGCGTCGCTATCATGACCATTGGCGAAGACATCACCGGCGGTCCGCCGCCACCAGTGGATATCGTGATGGTCGGCGACCTGTTTTACGCCCACGATCTTGCCGGCCGGATCGTTCCCTTCCTCGACCGCTGCCTTGCTGCCGGCATCGCCGTGCTGATCGGCGATCCGGGCCGCGCCTATCTGCCCCGCTCGCGGCTTCGCCTGCTGGCCGAATACGAGGTGCCGGATGTCGGCGACGGCAGGAATGCGGCGATGAAACCAAGCGGCGTGTTTTCGTTCGAGCCGGATAGCTGCGCGCTCAAGCCGTCTCGCTGACTCGGGCCGCAAGAAAATCGGGCAGATCGGCAACCGAATCCAGGATGACGTCGGCGATCTGCGATAGCGATTCACGTGTGCCGGTGCCGGACAGCACGCCGATCGCCAGGCCGCAGCCGCCGGCACGCGCCATTTCCAGATCGTGACGGTTGTCGCCGACCACGGCGATCGTTGCCGGCCTTAGCCCTGTCAGATCCGAGAAGGCAAGGATCGTATCCGGCGCCGGTTTTGGATTGGCCACCGCGTCGTAACCATAGGCGGCTTCGAACAGCTGGGCGACGCCCAGCGTGACTAGGGTCTTTTCCGCGCCGCTGGTTGAGTCATTGGTGGCGACGCCAAGCCGGTAGGATTTTCTGTGAAGCAGCCCAAGCGTCTCGACCACGCCCGGCAGCGCCACCGCCATCGCCGATCCTTGCGCCGAGGTGATGGCATTGAAGCGGGCGACGGCAAGCATCTGGTCCTCATCGGACAGCCGCGGGAACCACAGCTCGACGACATCCATGTTGGTGCCGGAGGCAAAGATCGAATCCGGCTTGAAGCGCTTGGTGGCGAAATCGAAGCCTGCCGCCGCAAGCAGCCTGTCTGCTTTCCAGCGATCGCCTTCGGCCGCATCCATCGCCATGAAGTCGGCGATGCCCAGCCATGTCGCGTTGAAATCTACGAGCGTGCCGTCCTTGTCGAACAATATTCCCTTGATGTCCGCCAAGCTTTTCACTCCGAGCCACGCAAGCGGTGGATGTGTTCCACCAATCCAGTCGTCGAGGCATCCCGCTTTGCGGCATTCTCCTTGCCTTCAACGACGGGCAGCAGCCCGGTCGCCAGTTCCTTGCCGAGTTCGACGCCCCATTGGTCGAAGGAGTTGATATTGAACAGCGTGCCTTCGACGAAGACGCGGTGTTCGTAAAGCGCAATCAGCCGTCCGAATGTGTGGGGGTCGAGCTTCCTGTAGAGGATCGTCACCGAGGGGCGGTCGCCGGAGAAGACGCGGTGCGGGGCGATCCTGTCGACGTCGGCGGGCGCCATGCCTTTCGCCAGCATCTGCGCGCGGGCTTCCTCCAGCGTGCGGCCCTTCATGAAGGCCTCCGACTGCGCCAGGCAATTGGCGAGCAGAAGGTCGTGATGATGCTTCAGTTCCGGCTCGTGGCCGACGGCAGCGGCGAGGAATTCGACCGGAATGAAATCGGTGCCCTGATGCAGAAGCTGGAAGAAGGCGTGCTGGCCGTTGGTGCCGGGCTCGCCCCAGACCAGTGGGCCGGTCGGCGTCGTTACAGCACCGCCATCCAGGGTGACGCTCTTGCCGTTCGATTCCATGTCGAGCTGCTGCAGATAGGCCGGCAGCCTGGACAGACGCTGATCGTAAGGGATGACGGCGCGAGCGGGATATTTGCAGATCACGCGATGCCACCAGCCGATCAGCCCCATCAGCGCCGGCAGGTTGTTCGCCAGCGGCGCGGTGCGGAAATGCTCGTCCATCTCATGGGCGCCGTCGAGAAAGGCGCGAAAATCCTTAGGGCCTATGGCGATCATCACCGGCAGGCCGATCGCACCCCAGACGGAATAACGACCGCCGACCCAGTCCCAGAAGCCGAAGACGCGATCGGGCGCGATGCCGAATTTGGCGACCAGGTCGAGCGCCGTCGAGACGGCAGCGAAATGCTTGCCGACCGCTTCCTTGCCGAGCGCCTTCTCGACCCATCTGCGTGCCGTCTCGGCGTTGGTCATCGTCTCGACCGTAGTGAAGGTCTTGGAGGCGATGATGAACAGGGTGGTCTCGGCGGAAAGACCCTTCAGCGTGTCGTGGATATGGGCACCGTCGATATTGGACACGTAATGTGCGCGCGGACCGTCATGATAGGGCGCCAGCGCCAGCGTCGCCATGGCCGGGCCGAGGTCGGAGCCGCCGATGCCGATGTTGACGATGTCGGTGATCTTCTTGCCGGTGGCGCCGGCCGCCTTGCCGGAACGCACCGCGTCGGCGAAGGCGCCCATCGCGTCGAGTACGCCGAGGACTTCCGCCTTCACGTCCTGGCCGTCGAGCACGATGCCCTTGCCGGTAAGGTTACGCAGCGCCGTGTGCAGCACGGCGCGGCCTTCGGTGACGTTGATCTTGTTGCCAGCAAACATCGCGTCGCGCCGGCCTTCGAGGTCGGCGGCCTCAGCTAGGTTCTCCAGCAACTCCATCGTCCGCGCATCGACCGCGCATTTCGACCAGTCGAGCAGCAGGTCGCCGTCGCTGGCGGAGAATTTCTCGAAGCGCTGCGGATCGGCAGCGAAAGCCTCGCGCATCGAGCCCGATTTGACCGCACGATGATCGCGCAACGCATTGAGCTGCTTTTGAAAGGACGATTGATCCACTGCTTCGCTCCGGTCTCTTGAGATGCATCTTATCAGGCCGGATGTTTCCGGCGCGTGTCGTCGCGGCAAACTATCGGGTCGAATTCCATCCGTTTCAATGCGCAGCGATGCCGCAGCGCAGCGTGGGCCGGCGCAAAGGATCACTGGCATAAATCCCAGCGATCAGAAAAATTGATTGGCGCAACACCTTGTGCCACCGGTACATTCGACTGGTCCAGCCAAGTGAAAAAAGCTGGCCATCGAGGAACATCTCCCATGCCACAGCGAAACGACACGGCCATATGGTCCGGCCTGTTCCGGATTTCGGCGGAATCCGGTCAGACCCTGCAGGCGCAGATCCGTCAGGCGATCGTCGCCGCCATCCTCGACCGGCAGATCGCGGCTTCCATGCCGCTTCCGTCCTGCCGGATTCTTGCCGAAAAACTCGGCGTGGCGCGCGGCACCGTGGTGCTGGCCTTCCAGCAGCTGGTCGACCAGGGGTTCCTGGTGGCGCGCGAGCGCCGCGGCCATTTCGTCAATCCCGAAGTGCTGGCGACGCCGGCCAAGCCGCACCAGAAAGCGCCCGACCAGGCCAACGAGATCGACTGGAAGGCGCGCCGGCAGATCGCGGCGAGCGACATGCCACCGCCGGCCAAGCACGACAACTGGATCAAGTCGTCCTACCCCTTCGTCTACGGCCAGTTCGACCCGGCGCTGTTCCCGACCGCCGAATGGCGCGAGTGCAACCGCATGGCGCTGGCCGTTCTCGAAATCCGCAACTGGGCGTCCGACATGGTCGACCGTGACGATCCGCTGCTGATCGAGCAGATCCAGGCACGGCTGCTGCCGCGGCGCGGCATCTTCGCCAATCCGGACGAAATCATCGTGACGCTGGGGGCGCAGAACGCGCTCTACATGCTGGCGACGCTGTTGATGACCAAGGGCTCGAAGGTGGCGATGGAGGACCCGGGCTATCCGGATGCACGTTCGATCTTCCGGCTGGCCGGCGCCGACATCCAGCCGGTTCCGGTCGACCACTCCGGCATCGTAACCTCGGCCATTCCCAATGATGCCGGCTTCGTCTTCGTCACCCCCAGCCACCATTGCCCGACCATGGTGCCGCTGTCGGCAGAGCGGCGACAGGATCTCTTGGCGCGGGCCAACCGCTACAACCAGATAATCATCGAGGACGGCTATGACAGTCAGCTCCTGGACGAGGCGCCGCAGCAGGCGCTGAAGAGCCTCGATCGTTCCGGCCGCGTCGTCTATGTCGGCTCGATGTCGAAGACGCTGGCTCCCGGCCTCAGGCTCGGCTACATCGTCGCCTCGGCCGGGCTGATTTCCGAGCTTCGGGCGCTACGCCGCTTCATGCTGCGCCACCCGCCGGCGAACAACCAGCGCGCCGTCGCATTGTTCCTGTCGCTCGGCCATCACGAGGCGCTGGTGCGGCGGCTGTCGAGCGCCTTCGACGAGAGGCGCAAGCGTCTGGTCCATGCGATTTCCGCCTTCCTGCCGGAGTGGCGCTCGACCGATTCGGCCGGCGGCACGTCGCTCTGGCTCGAGGGACCGCGCGGCACCGATTCGCGTGGGCTGGCGGAGGCCGCGGCCTCGCGCAGCGTCATCATCGAGCCTGGCGACCGCTTCTTCGACCGCACCGAAAAGCCATCGCGTTTCATGCGCTTGGGCATTTCCTCGATCGCGTTGCAGCACATCGAACCCGGCATCCGCGAACTGGCGACGGCAGCTGGACGCAGGCCGGCAGCGGCCTGATCTCCCTTCCCCGACCGGAGCCTGGCGCATGTAGCGCGACTCCGGTTCTTTAGCTCCTTGGCATATGCGACGGGACCGGCTGGCACATAGGCTGTGCCAATGCCGGCGGCATAGTCGGAGTACATAGGGGACGAAGCAGGCAGATGGTGGACCAACCGCCGCGCCCGCTTCGCAGCTAAAGTTGGAGTGCCTTCATGCCGGTGGCCCATGAGAAGCAGGACGTGTCCGCAGACCAGCGTTCGCGACGGTCCGGCGGGCGCGAGGCGCGCCGCGCCATGCGAGCGGCACCGCTTGCCGACGACGTCAAGCCGGTGCGTGCCGGCCTCGAAGGCGGAAGCTACAGCCCGCTCAGCGGCAATGATTGCGAACGTATCCACGAGGCCGTGCTTACCCTTCTGGAGACGGTCGGTTTCGCCAACGCCATCCCCTCCTGCATTGAGGCACTGACCAAGGCCGGCGCAACGCTTGGCGAGGACGGCCGCCTGCGCTTTCCTCGCGCTCTGGTGCTCGACACGATCAAGAAAGCGGCGCGGCATTTCACCCTGCACGGCCAGGATCCGAAGCACGACATGGTGATCCAGGGCAAGCGTGTGCATTACGGCACGGCTGGTGCTGCGGTGCATCTTGTCGATGTCGAAAAGCGTGAGTATCGCGAGTCGCTGCTGCAGGACATTTACGATGCGGCGCGCCTGGTCGAGGGGCTCGACAACATCCATTTCTTCCAGCGGCCGATGGTGCCACGCGACATCCCCGACCCGCTCGACATGGATTTCAACACGCTCTACGCCTGCGTCATGGGCACGTCGAAGCATGTCGGCACCTCGTTTACCGTGCGTGAGAACGTCAAGCCGGCGCTCGACATGCTCTATGCCATCGCCGGCGGCGAAGAGAATTTTCGCGCGCGGCCTTTCGTCTCCAATTCGAACTGTTTCGTCGTGCCGCCGATGAAGTTTGCCGAGGACGCCTGCGGCGTGCTCGAAGCCTGTGTCGAGGGCGGCATTCCGATCCTGCTGCTGTCGGCAGGCCAGGCAGGTGCGACGGCACCGGCGGCGATTGCCGGTGCCGTGGTGCAGGCGGTCGCCGAAGTGCTGGTCGGCCTAATCTATGTCAACGCCATCAAGCCGGGCCACCCGGCAATCTTCGGCACCTGGCCGTTCGTCTCGGACCTCCGGACCGGCGCCATGTCGGGCGGTTCGGCCGAGCAGGCGGTGCTGACCGCGGCCTGCGCGCAGATGGCGCAATTTTACGACCTGCCGGGCGGTTCGGCCGCCGGCATGACGGATTCGAAACTGCCTGACATTCAGTCCGGGTACGAAAAGGGCATAACCGACGTGATGGCCGGTCTTGCCGGCCTCAACCTGGTTTACGAATCGGCCGGCATGCACGCCTCGCTGCTCGGCTTTTGCCTTGAGAGCCTGATCATCGACAACGACATGCTCGGCCACTGCCTGCGCTGCGTGCGTGGCATCGAGGTGACGGACGAGTCGCTGTCCATCGACACCATCGCCGATGTCTGCCTGAAAGGCCCGGGCCATTATCTCGGCAACGAGCAGACGCTGCGGCTGATGCAGACCGAATATTTCTACCCGGCCGTCGGCGACCGCTTTTCGCCGAAGGAATGGAATGAGAAAGGCAGGCCCGACATCTTGCAGCGGGCGATCATCGAGAAGAAACGCGTGCTTGCCGAACGCTTCCCGCGCCATGTGCCGAAGCCCGTCGACGACAAATTGCGCGCCCGTTTCGGCGATATGATCAAGCTGCCGCGCGGCAGAATGGGCGGCTGAGGCGTTACCCGCTCGCCGCCAGCAATAAGACGCCGGCCAGCGCCGATCCGGCAAGCGTCGGCAGCATGCCGATTTTCAGCTTCAGAATGGCGATCATCGAGGCACAGGAAAGCAGCGCCGCGCGCCAGTCTATCGATGAAAGCACCGGCACGTCCATTCCAAGCCCGACATTGCGCACTTCGCCGAAGATGACGTGCAAGCCGAACCACAGGGCGAGATTCATGATGACGCCGACGACGGCGGCGGTGATCGCACCGAGCGCCGCCGACAGCGCCTTGTTGCCGCGCAGCGCTTCGATGTAAGGCGCGCCAAGGAATATCCACAGGAAACATGGGGTAAACGTCGCCCACAGCGTGAACAGCCCGCCAAACAGTCCGGCAAGCAGCGGCGCCAGCAAGCCCGGCTGGCGGAACGCGGCAACGAAGCCGACGAACTGCAAGACCAGGATGAGCGGACCCGGTGTGGTTTCGGCAAGTCCGAGGCCGTCGACCATTTCACCGGGTGCCAGCCAGCCGAAGTACTCGACCGCTGCCTGCGCGACATAGGCAAGGGCTGCGTAGGCACCGCCGAAGGTGACGACCGCCATGACACTGAAGAAGCCACCGATTTGCGTCCAAACGCTGGCAGGGCCGGTGACAGCCCAGATCAGCAGAACAGGCCCCAGCCACATCGGCAGCCAGATCGCCAAGATGCGCGGCGCGTGCCATCGTGTCGGCCTGACGTGGGTCAGTTCGCCGCGCTCGAACATCAGATCGACCACGCCCTTGATGTCGGGAACATCGCCCTTGCCATGCGAAGCGCCGGAAAAAAATGCCGGCGCACTACGATTGCCGATCCAGCCTGCCAGGCCGGCAAGCAGGACGATCAGCGGAAACGGCACGCTCAACGCGTAGATGGCGATGAAGGCGGCGAGTGCGATCGACACCATGACGGGGTTTTTCAGCGCGCGTCTGCCGATCCGGATCACCGCCTCGATGACAATGGCGAGCACGGTCGCCTTGACCCCGAAAAACAGCGCCGCGACGAGTGGTACATCGCCATAGAGCGCATAGAGGCTGCTCAGGACGAGCATGACAAGCGCGCCCGGCACGACGAAGAGAATGCCGGCAACAAGGCCGCCGACCGTTTTGTGCAGCAACCAGCCGATATAGATGGCAAGTTGCTGGGCCTCGGGGCCAGGCAGCAGCATGCAGTAGTTCAACGCATGCAGGAAACGCTGTTCGCCGATCCAGCGCCGTTCCTCGACCAATTCCTTGTGCATGAGTGCGATCTGCCCGGCCGGGCCGCCAAAGCTGAGCACGCCGATTTTCGCCCAGACTTTCACGGCCTGCCGGAAGCTCGGCACAACCGGCTCTTGGATCTCCGGCGGCTCTTTCGAAAGGACGGCGCTCACGAAGGCTTGCCCGCGCCGAGATTGCCCGTGCCGGCGGCTGGCCAGTTATGCGTCTCCTCGGTGGCATCGCGGCACCAGCGGAAGAACGCATCGTAAAGCAGCATGCCGGCCTCGAGCTGCTCCAGATCGTCGCGAAACATCCGTGACAGGCCAAGCGAGGCGGCCAGGAACCCGGCCGCCTGTGGGACAAGATCGAGGCTCGCAGTATCGGCAGCGCGTATGATCGTGGCGAGGCGATCGAGCGCTTCGGATTTTAGTCCGAACTCCTCGATCATGGTATCGAAGGTGCAGCGTTCGCCGCGGTGGCTCCAGAACACGTTCTCGATGTCGAAAGGCACGGCCTGAAAGCGATCGGCGACGGCCGCCACTTCGGCCGGCTCGACGAAGAGAAAGACCGCGTGAGGATTGATGAAGCGTCGGATCAGCCAGGGGCACGCGATGCGATCGACCTTCGGGCGCGTACGCGTCACCCAAACGGTGCGGCCCTTGGCATCGGCGGGCGGTATCTTGCCGGTGTGAACCAAAAGCCCCTTGGCATCGCGCCATGCCTCAAACCCGCCTTCGAGCGATTCGGCGGCAATGCCCTCGTGCCGCAGCCATGCGGCCACGCCTTGCGAGAGCTTTTTTCCCTGTTGGCAGACGACCGTCACTTGCTGGCCAGTGAATTCGCCAGCCCAGGTGGCGACAGCCTTGAAGTCACGCCGGGTTGAGCCCGGCAACAGGCGCGGATCGGCGTTGTAGTCATCATCGGTGCGGACATCGATGATTGCGGGCGCACCCGGCAGCCCAATCAGACGAGACAGTTGCGATACAGTGATAGCGGTTGTTGACGGCATGGCGTCCACCTCCTTGAAAGAGAAGCTTGGACGCGAACGTTGGGCTGACGCCTCACGGGGTCGTCGCGATGCACCCCTTACGATGATCGTGGATTTGTCACGCCCGCTTGTCAAGCATTCCCGTTCTCGCGGGAGCAATCGCTTTTGACAAATGACCGCGTCCAACTCTGTGGCGGGCATTTCTCCCCGTTAGCGGGCTGTTAACGGGGAGAAATGAGGTGACCGTTACGCTGGCGACCTGACGGCTCGTGCGACGGACCCTGGTCAGTGATTGTCCCTCGGCACGCCGCTTGTATGAGCCACATCCTGGTACTTCACCGCCGGCTTCAGCACCATGCCTTCGGAAAACTGGTCGACCATGCCGCGCTGGATTTCCTGCCACGGCGTCTGGTGCTTCGGATAGTGATAGCCGCCATTGTTCTGCAGCTCGGCGCGGCGCCGCGTGATCTCGTCGTCGCTGACGAGGATGTCAGCGGTACCCTTGCGCAGGTCGATGCGGACGCGATCGCCGGTCTTCAGCAGCGCCAGGCCGCCGCCGATGGCGGCTTCCGGCGAGGCGTTGAGGATCGACGGCGAGCCCGACGTGCCTGACTGACGACCGTCGCCGATACAGGCCAGCGCGTGGATGCCCTTTTTGATCAGATAGGCAGGCGGCTGCATGTTGACGACTTCGGCGCCGCCGGGATAGCCGATCGGGCCGGCGCCGCGCATGAACAGAATGGTGTGCTCGTCGATGCCCTGTGCCGGGTCGTCGATGCGGGCGTGATAATCCTCGGGGCCGTCGAAGACCATGGCGTTGCCCTCGAACGCTTCCGGGTCCTTCGGGTTCGACAGATAGCGTTCGCGGAATTCGGGCGAGATGCCACTGGTCTTCATGATCGCCGAATCGAACAGATTGCCCTTGAGGTTGATGAAGCCGGCATTGGCTTTCAGCGGCTCGGCAACCGTGCGGATGACGTCGAGGTTCTCGTTGACGGCGCCGCTGCAATTGTCGCCGATGGTCTTGCCGTTAGCGGTCATGGCTTCCGGATAGGGCAGCATGCCGCCCTTCATCAGTTCGGCGATCACAGCCGGCACGCCGCCGGCATGGTGATAGTCCTCGCCGAGATATTCGCCGGTCGGCTGCAGATTGACGATGAGCGGAATGTTGAGGCCAACCTTCTGCCAATCGTTGTTGTCGAGCGGCACGCCGAGGTGGCGGGCGATGGCGTTGAGGTGGATCGGCGCATTGGTCGACCCGCCGATCGCCGAATTGACGACGATGGCGTTCTCGAAGGCCTTGCGGGTCATGATGTCGGAGGGCTTCAGATCCTCATGCACCATGTCGACGATGCGCTTTCCAGTCTCATAGGCGATCTGGCCGCGTTCGCGATAGGGGGCGGGGATTGCGGCCGAGCCCGGCAATTGCATGCCGAGCGCCTCGGCCAGCGAATTCATCGTGGTAGCGGTGCCCATCGTGTTGCAATAGCCGGTCGACGGCGCCGAGGAGGCGACGATGTCCATGAACTCGTCATAGCCGATCTCGCCGGCCGACAGGCGCTGGCGCGATTCCCAGACGATGGTGCCGGAGCCGGTGCGCTTGCCCTTGTGCCAGCCGTTGAGCATCGGGCCGACCGAAAGCGCGATAGCCGGAATGTTGACGGTAGCCGCGGCCATCAGCATGGCCGGCGTCGTCTTGTCGCAGCCGATGGTGAGCACCACGCCGTCGAGCGGATAGCCGTAGAGCACCTCGACCAGGCTGAGATAGGCAAGGTTGCGGTCGAGCGCAGCTGTCGGCCGCTTGCCGGTTTCCTGGATCGGGTGGCAAGGAAACTCGAAAGGAATGCCGCCCATCGAGACGATGCCCTCGCGCACGCGCTTGGCCAGTTCGATGTGATGGCGGTTGCAGGGCGACAGGTCCGAGCCGGTCTGGGCGATGCCGATCAGCGGCTTGCCGGACATCAGTTCGGCCCGCGTCAGCCCGTAATTCAGGTAGCGCTCCAGATAAAGTGCTGTCATGCCCGGATTGTCGGGATTGTCGAACCACTCCTGCGAGCGAAATTTTTTCTTGCTGGTGGGGGCGCCTGCCATCGTGGTCTCCGTATTTGTATGACAAATCGATATGACAACGCGCGGGAGCAGGCAAGGGGCACGCGCCATCCGAATCCGCACTTTGGTGCGATAGACACACATCTGCCTCCGCGCTAGACGGGATCGTGGTTTGTCAGTCCGCTATCCCGGAAAAGTTCGAGCATGTCGTCGCGGACCCCACCCGACCCTTGCGGCCACCTCCCCTCAAGGGGCCGACTTGGGGAGGGACATCCGCATCACTCAAACACGATGCTCGGCACTGCAGCCTCGGCCGCGCCGCGCTCTTCATTGACGCGGTGCCAGACCTTGGCGGCGATGTCGCGATAGATTTTCGCCTCGGCGCTATCGGGCTTGGAGACCACCACCGGCGTGCCGGCATCGGAGCTTTCGCGGATGCCCATCTCGAGCGGCACTTCGCCAAGGAAGGTGACGCCGAGGCGCTCGGCCTCACGGCGCGCGCCGCCATGGCCGAAGATGTCGTAGCGTTTCCCCGTATCGGGGGCGAGAAAATAGCTCATGTTTTCGACGATGCCCAACAGCGGCACGTCGACCTTTCTGAACATGTTGAGGCCTTTGCGCGCATCGATCAGGGCCAGGTCCTGTGGCGTCGAGACGATGACGGCGCCGGCCAGCGGCACCTGTTGGGCCATGGTCAGCTGGGCGTCGCCGGTGCCGGGCGGCATGTCGACGACGAGCACGTCGAGCGGTCCCCATTCGACCTCGCGCAGCATTTGCGTCAATGCCGACATCACCATCGGCCCGCGCCAGATCATCGGCGTCTCCTCATCGACGAGGAAGCCCATCGACATGACCTTGAGGCCATAGTTCTGCATCGGCTTCAGGATCTTGCCGTCGACGGTCTGCGGCCGGCCATGAATGTTGAGCAGACGTGGCATGGACGGGCCATAAATATCGGCATCGAGCACGCCGACCCGCAACCCGTTGGCGGCCAGGCCAAGGGCGATATTGACGGCGGTGGTCGACTTGCCGACGCCGCCCTTGCCGGAAGCAACAGCGATGATGGCGTCGATGCCTGGTACGCCGCGCTTGCCATGGCTGTGCGAGGCGGGCGCCTGCGGCGCGGGACGAGCAGGTGCGGCCGGCGGAGCGGGCCTCTGAGCCGGTCTTTGCGGAACCGGCGCCTCCATGCCGCCGCCCTTCTTTTCCGCCGTCAGCGCGACCACGGCGCCGGCGACACCGGGGATCGCCTTGACGACACGCTCGGCGGCCGCACGCAGCGGCTCCATCTCCTGGGCACGGGCGGCGGGAACGGTGATCGAGAAGAACACCTTGGCATCGGCAATGAAAATCTCGGAAACCATGCCGAGGTCGACGATATTGCCGGTGAAATCCGGCCCGTTGACCGTCTTCAGGCGTTCGATGACGATTTCCTTGGTGACGGACATCAGATCTTCCTTATGCAAGCTCGCGCCTGAGATAGTGCAGTTTCCGGAGAGAACCAAGTCGTGGAGCAACAGCCGGCCTGGTGTGCCCCGGAAAACGGACCGACGCTGTCAGATTTGCCTGATCGACGGTCGCCAACCATCCGCTACGACCTATCTGAAGGAGCAGCATGAGCACGACATCAAGGGAAGGAGACGATCATGCTCGCAAACAGCAACGCAACGGCCAATCTCGCAGTGAAGGACCTGGCCAAGGCCAGGGCTTTCTACGAAGGGACGCTCGGCCTGAAAGAGGTGCACAATGAAGGTGGCGAACTGATCGTCTATAAAAGCGGCGATACCAGCATCAACGTGTACCGTTCGAATTTCGCTGGGACCAACAAGGCGACGGCTGTGACCTGGACGGTCGGCGACGAGCTCGGCAAAATCGTTGAGGCGTTGAAATCGAAGGGCGTGGCCTTCGAGCATTACGACATGCCCGGCCTGACGCTGGAGGGTGACGTTCATGTCGGTCAGGGCATGAAGGTCGCATGGTTCAAGGATCCGGACGGCAACATCCTGAACCTTGTGGACAGGTAGATACGGCGTTCACGCACCGCCGCCGCGCAGTGCTGCGGTGCTCTCACCTTGCCAGGCCGACCGCGAGGTAGGTGAGGGCCGCAATCACCGCGGTTGCCGGCAGGGTGATAATCCAGGCAACCACGATGTTGCCGGCAATGCCCCAGCGAACGGCTGAGACGCGGCGGGCGGCGCCGACGCCAATGATGGCGCCGGTGATCGTGTGTGTGGTCGATACCGGAATACCGAGCCAGGTGGCGGCGAACAGGGTGATCGCACCGCCGGTCTCGGCGCAGAAACCCTGCATCGGGTTCAGCCGGGTGATCTTCGATCCCATTGTGTGGACGATGCGCCAGCCGCCGAGCAACGTGCCCAGCGCCAGCGCCGACTGACAGGTGATGACGACCCACAGCGGCACGTAAAAATTCGCGCCGAGCATGCCTTGCGAATAAAGCAGCACGGCGATGATGCCCATGGTCTTCTGCGCGTCGTTGCCGCCATGGCCGAGCGAATAGAGCGAGGCGGAAAAGAACTGCATGACGCGGAAGGTGCTGTCGACGGCGAACGGCGTCTGCCGCACGAACAGCCAGGAGACCGCGAGGATCAAGACGAGCGCCAGCAGAAAGCCTGCCGCCGGCGACAGCACGATGGCCGCCGTCGTCTTGCCCAATCCGGCCCAGACGATGGCGCCGGTGCCGGCCTTGGCAACGCCGGCGCCGACCAAACCGCCGATCAGCGCGTGCGAGCTGCTGGACGGGATACCGACGAGCCAGGTGACGATATTCCAGACGATGGCACCGACAAGTGCTGCGAAGATCACTGCCGGCGTGACGATGCTGGCGTCGATGATGCCGGTTCCCAGCGTCTCCGCCACGTGAAGACCGAAGAACATGAAGGCGATGAAATTGAAGAAAGCCGCCCAGAACACCGCATAATGCGGCCTCAGCACGCGGGTGGAGACGATTGTCGCGATGGAGTTGGCGGCATCGTGCAGGCCGTTGAGGAAATCGAAGAACAGTGCGACGGCGACAAGGCCGACCAGCACCGGAAAGGCTATCGCGGCTTCCACTATACGTTCTCGATGACGATGCCGCTGATTTCGTTGGCGACGTCCTCGAAGCGGTCGACCACCTTTTCCAGCTGGCCGTAGATCTCGCTGCCGATCAGATAGGCCATCGGATCGCTGCGGCCGTGCCGCTTGAACAGGTCCTTCAGGCCCTGTTCGTGCAGGTCGTCGGCCCGGCCTTCGGCGCGCATGACCTCCTCGGCGATGGCGTTGAGGCGCACCGTATGCGCCCCGACCTTGCCGAGCAGTGGGATCGCCTCGGCCACCAACTTGGCGGCCTCGACGATGACGGCCCCCATTTCCTGCATCAGCGGGTCGAATTCCTTCTTTTCGAACAACCTTACCGTCTTGACGGTCCTGTGCATCATGTCGATGGCATCATCCATCGACTGGATCAGGTCCTTGATGTCGCCGCGATCGAAGGGCGTGATGAAGGAGCGGCGCACGGCCAGCAGAACTTCCGCGGTGATCTGATCGGCTTCGTCCTCGAGATCGATGATCGTCTGACACCAGCGGTCGATGTCGTTGCCCTGCAAAAGCTGCTGCAGTGCCTCAGCGCCGCCGACCACAGTGCGGGAATGCCGCTCGAACAGGTCGAAGAAGCGATCTTCGCGCGGCAAAAGCTTGCGGAACCAGCCCAGCATGTTTCGGTCTCCCGTCGTGTCCAGTCCACGACCCCGTCCCATCCACATAGCGCCGCGTTCCATCGCGGGAAACAGTAAGCCGGCTGAAAGATGTGGATGCGGGCGATTTGCACAGGCGGCTTGCGGCCGAAGGCGATTTCCCCGACCTTGCGCGCTAAGATCGGACATAGCGTCCGTGACAGGCTCCCGACGGCATGATCGACAAGCTGGAATTCTTCATAGCACTCGCCAGGGAAGAACATTTCGGCCGCGCGGCGGAGGTGTGCGGCGTCACCCAACCGACGCTTTCGGCCGGCATCAAGCAGCTGGAGGGCCAGCTCGGCGTGATGCTGGTGCTGCGCGGCTCGCGCTTCCAGGGGCTGACGCCGGAAGGCAAGCAGGTGCTGGTGTGGGCGCGCCGCATCGTCGGCGATAGCAGGACCATGCGCGAGGAGATGCGGGCGGCACGCCACGGCCTGTCAGGACGCATCCGCATCGCCGCGATCCCGACGGCCCTCGCCATGGTGGCGCGATTGACGACGCCGTTTCGGGCAAAGCATCCCGGCGTCACCTTCTCGGTGCTGTCGCGGACATCGATCGAGGTGCTGTCGCTGCTCGGCAATTTCGACATCGACGCCGGCATCACCTATCTCGACAACGAGCCGCTCGGACGCGTCACCAGCGTGCCGCTCTACGACGAGCGCTACCAGTTGATCACCGCTGTCGGGAACCCCTATTTCGACCGCGACAAAGTGACATGGGCGGAACTCTCCCAGCTGCCGCTCTGCCTGCTGACGCCGGACATGCAGAACCGCCGCATCATCGACCAGCATCTGGCCGAAGCCGGCGTGCAGGTGCGGCCGACACTGGAATCCAACTCGATGATCGTGCTGTTCTCGCATATCCGCACCGGCAAATGGTCGTCCATCATGCCGCTTAACCTTGCGGAAACGTTCGGCTTTTCCGAGCCGATCCGGGCTATCCCGATCGTCGAGCCGGATGCCAGCCACACCGTCGGGCTGGTGGCGGCGCCGCGCGAACCGCACACGCCGCTGGTCTCGGCGCTGTTGGACGAGGCAATGGCGCTGGCGGACGATTTCCGCGCCCGCCGCTAGGCTAGATAATGCTGGTGATCGAGATCGATAGAAAATTTCTATCGAGCAACGGATCGGCTTTATTGATTTAGCGGGTTTCCTCTGATTTCCTAAGCACTTAGCGGAAGACCGCCACGACCAGGGAGGGCGCTGCATGACGATGCAGCCTGCAAGTACCGAGATCGCATCGCGCACGGCGGCGATCATCCACGAGCTGAAAGGCCTCGAAGGCCCGCTGTTGCCGATCCTGCACGGCATACAGGAAGAGTTCGGCTATGTGCCGCGGGACGCGCTGCCGGTCATTGCCGAGTCGCTGAACATCTCCAGGGCCGAGGTGCATGGCGTCGTCACCTTCTATCACGATTACCGCAGCCAGCCCGCCGGCCGCCATGTGCTGAAGCTTTGCCAGGCGGAAGCCTGCCAGTCGATGGGCTCGGATGCGATTGCCGCCAAGCTCAAATCAATGCTGGGCATCGGTTTCCACGAGACAACCCGCGACGGTTCGGTGACGCTGGAGCCGGTCTATTGCCTTGGCCTTTGCGCTTGCTCGCCATCGGCGATGCTGGACGGCGAGGTGATCGGGCGGCTCGACGACGAAAAGCTCAATGAAATCGTTGCCGAGGTGCGCTCATGATCCCGCGTATCTATATTCCCGGCGATTCCGGCGCGCTGGCGCTGGGTGCGGAAAGGGTCGCCAAGGCGGTTCGGGCGGAGTTGGCCGAGCGCGGCATCGAGGCCAAGATCGTGCGCAACGGCTCGCGCGGCGCCTATTTCCTCGAGCCGATGGTCGAAGTGGCGACGGCCAATGGCCGCGTCGCCTATGGGCCGGTGAAGCCATCCGACGTCAAAAGCCTGTTCGACTGCGGCTTCCTCACCGGTGGCCACCACAAGCGCTGGCTGGGCGCGCCGGACAAGATCCCGTTCCTTGCCAGGCAGACGCGGTTGACCTTTGCGCGCTGCGGCGTCACCGATCCGCTGTCGCTCGATCACTACAAGGCGCATGGCGGGCTGAACGGCCTGCAGAATGCAGTGGCGACGACACCGGCCGACATCGTCAAGCAGGTGACCGAGTCCGGGCTGCGCGGTCGTGGCGGCGCCGGCTTCCCGACCGGCATCAAATGGAAGACGGTCCTCGATACGTCGGCCGACCGCAAATACATCGTCTGCAATGCCGATGAAGGCGATTCCGGTACGTTCGCCGACCGCATGATCATGGAAGGCGACCCCTTCGTGCTGATCGAAGGCATGGCGATCGCCGGCATCGCCACCGGCGCGACCAAGGGCTTCATCTATATCCGCTCGGAATATCCGCATGCGGTGGCGGTGATGCAGAAGGCCGTCGAGATCGCCCGCAGGGCCGGCGTGCTCGGCGTCAATGTGCTCGGGTCACCCAATTCATTCGACATGGAAGTCCGCGTCGGCGCCGGCGCCTATGTCTGCGGCGAAGAGACCGCCCTGCTCGACAGCCTCGAAGGCAAGCGCGGACAGGTGCGGGCCAAGCCGCCGCTGCCGGCGCATAAGGGCCTGTTCGGCAAGCCGACGGTGATCAACAACGTCATTTCGCTGGCCTCGGTACCGGTGATCATGGACAAGGGTGCCGCCTTCTACAAGGATTTCGGCATGGGCCGTTCGCGCGGCACCATCCCGATCCAGATCGCCGGCAACGTCAAATATGCTGGTCTCTACGAGGCGGCGTTCGGCATGACTCTGGGCGAGATCGTCGACGATATCGGTGGCGGCACGGCAACGGGTCGCCCAGTCAAAGCGGTGCAGGTCGGTGGCCCACTCGGCGCCTATTTCCCGCGCGCCCTGTTCGACACGCCGTTCGACTACGAGGCGTTCGCGGCCAAGGACGGGCTGATCGGCCACGCCGGCATCGTCGTTTTCGACGACAGCGCCGACATGCTGAAGCAGGCGCGCTTCGCCATGGAATTCTGCGCCATCGAGAGCTGCGGCAAGTGCACGCCCTGCCGCATCGGCTCGACGCGCGGCGTCGAGGTGCTGGACCGGCTCGCTGAGAACATCGAACCGGAAAAGCAGATCGCGCTGGTCACCGACCTTTGCAACACGATGAAGTTCGGCTCGCTTTGCGCTCTCGGCGGCTTCACCCCATATCCAGTGATGAGTGCACTCAACCATTTCCCGGACGACTTTCGGCCGACGCCGGTCGCCGAAGCAGCGGAATAGGAGCGGACAGGCATGAACGCGGCATTCGACATCAAATCGCTGGTCCAGGAAATCGACTACGGCACACCCGCCTCCGAAGCGGAACAGCAGGTGACGCTGACCGTCGATGGCAAGCCGGTGACGGTGCCGGCGGGTACCTCGATCATGCGCGCTTCGATGGAAGCGGGCGTTGAAATCCCGAAACTCTGCGCCACCGACATGCTGGACTCGTTCGGCTCCTGCCGGGTCTGCCTCGTCGAGATCGACGGGCGCGGCGGCACGCCGGCCTCGTGCACGACGCCGGTTGGCGAAGGCATGGTCGTGCATACCCAGAGCGACCGGCTGAACGCCATTCGTCGCGGCGTGATGGAGCTCTATGTCTCTGACCATCCGGCTGCGTGGGGCGAGACGGCCGGCACCGGCGCCAGCGAGTTCGACAAGGTCGTCAGGACGGTCGGCCTGACCGAGAACCGCTATGGCGTGGACGGCCGCAACCACGTCGAGCAAGAAAACGGCGTGGCGCCCGGCCATGGCTCGCTGACCATCGACTACATCGCCCGCGATGAATCGAACCCCTATTTCACCTATGATCCGGCGCAATGCATCGTCTGCTCGCGCTGCGTGCGCGCCTGCGAAGAGGTGCAAGGCACGTTCGCGCTGACCATCGAGGGCCGCGGCTTCGAATCCAGGGTCTCGGCTGGCATGCACGAGGCGTTCGTCGATTCCGAATGCGTGTCGTGCGGGGCCTGCGTGCAGGCCTGCCCGACCGATGCGCTGAGGGAGAAAACCGTGCTGGCGAAAGGCCTGCCCGAGCGCTCGACCGTCACCACCTGCGCCTATTGCGGCGTCGGCTGCTCATTCAAGGCCGAGGTCAAGGGCGACGAGGTCATTCGCATGATGCCCTACAAGGCAGGCAAGGCCAACCACGGCCACTCCTGCGTCAAGGGCCGCTTCGCCTATGGCTATGCGACACACAAGGACCGTATCCTGAAGCCGATGATCCGCGAGCGGGTCAGCGATCCGTGGCGCGAAGTGTCGTGGGAAGAGGCGCTCACCCATACGGCGAATGAATTCCGCCGCATCCAGTACCAGTACGGCCGCACGTCGATCGGCGGCATCACCTCGTCGCGCTGCACCAACGAGGAGACCTACCTCGTCCAGAAGCTGGTCCGGCAGGGCTTCCGCAACAACAATGTCGATACCTGCGCCCGCGTCTGCCATTCGCCGACCGGCTATGGCCTGGGCCAGACCTTCGGTACCTCCGCCGGCACGCAGGATTTCGATTCGATCGAGCAGACGGACGTCATCCTGCTGATCGGCGCCAATCCGACCGATGCGCATCCGGTGTTCGCCTCGCGCATGAAAAAGCGCATGCGCCAGGGCGCCAAGCTGATCGTGCTCGATCCGCGCCGCACCGATATCGTGCGCTCGGCCCATGTCGAAGCGCAGTTCCATCTGCCGCTGAAGCCGGGCACCAACGTCGCCATGCTGACCGCACTTGCCCATGTCATCGTCACCGAAGGCCTGTTCGACGAGGCGTTCATCCGCGAGCGCTGCGACTGGGACGAGTTTCAGGACTGGGCATCGTTCGTGGCATTGCCGGAAAACAGCCCGGAGGTCGTCGGCCAGCTCGCCAATGTCGATCCCGACGACATACGCGGCGCGGCCCGGCTCTACGCGCGCGGCGGCAACGGTGCGATCTATTACGGCCTCGGCGTGACCGAGCACAGCCAGGGCTCGACCACCGTCATCGCCATTGCCAACCTCGCCATGGCGACCGGCAATATCGGCCGGCCGGGCGTCGGCGTGAACCCGCTGCGCGGCCAGAACAATGTGCAGGGCTCCTGCGACATGGGCTCGTTCCCGCACGAGCTTCCCGGCTATCGCCACATCTCAGGCGACGCGGTGCGCGCCATCTATGAGAGCCTGTGGGGCGTCAAGCTCGACGACGAGCCCGGCCTGCGCATCCCCAATATGCTGGACGCAGCCGTCGACGGCTCGTTCAAGGGGCTCTATGTGCAGGGCGAGGACATCCTGCAGTCGGACCCCGACACCAAGCATGTCGCCGCGGGTCTCGCGGCGATGGAGTGCGTGGTCGTGCACGATCTCTTCCTCAACGAGACGGCCAATTACGCACATGTGTTCCTGCCCGGCTCGACCTTCCTCGAGAAGGACGGCACCTTCACCAATGCCGAGCGCCGCATCAACATGGTGCGCAAGGTGATGGAGCCGAAATGCGGCTATGCCGACTGGGGGACGACGCAGGAGCTCGCCAAGGCGCTCGGCCTCGGCTGGAACTACACGCATCCCTCCGAGATCATGGACGAGATCGCCAAGACGACGCCGAGCTTCTCCGGCGTTTCCTTCGACCTTCTCGACCGGGTGGGCTCGGTGCAGTGGCCCTGCAACGAGAAGTCGCCGGAAGGCACGCCGATCATGCATATTGGCGGCTTCGTGCGCGGCAAGGGCAAGTTCATCCGCACCGAATATGTCGCGACCGACGAGAGGACCGGGCCGCGCTTCCCGCTGCTGCTGACCACCGGCCGCATCCTGTCGCAGTATAATGTCGGCGCGCAGACCAGGCGCACCGACAACGTCGTGTGGCACAGCGAGGATCGGCTGGAGATCCATCCGCATGATGCCGAAAATCGCGGCCTGCGCGATGGCGACTGGGTGCGGCTGACCAGCCGCTCGGGCGAGACGACGCTGCGCGCGCTGATCACCGACCGGGTGTCGCCGGGCGTCGTCTATACGACCTTCCACCATCCCGACACCCAGGCCAACGTCATCACCACCGACTTCTCCGACTGGGCGACCAACTGCCCGGAATACAAGGTGACCGCGGTGCAGGTGGGTGCATCCAACGGCCCGTCGGAATGGCAGCGCGACTATGACGAGCAGGCAAAGCAAAGCCGCCGCATCGCCTCGCTGCAAGCAGCGGAGTAGCGTTTTGGCGTCGTGCCGGAGCACCCCCCTCTGGCCTACCGGCCATCTCCCCCTCAAGGGGGGAGATTGGATGTCATCTCGGCTTTCGCCAATCACCAGCGTCGAAGGGTGCCTTACGTCTGAACTGCCAATCTCCCCCCTTGAGGGGGAGATGGCCGGTAGGCCAGAGGGGGGTGCCGCGTGATGCCCAAACGTCGTGCTGTCACCCAGATCAGCCGCCTCGCGCGCCGCGCCGGCGGCACCGCGGCCGCCAACCGCATGGTGCCGGAAGAGACGCCGGTAGCATTCTCCTTTGCCGGCACCACGCATGCGGTGATGATGGCAAGCCCGGCCGATTTCGAGGATTTCGCGCTCGGCTTCTCGCTGACCGAAGGCATCATTGCCTCGCCAGACGAAATCGAAGCCATCGAGGTCGAGGATCACGGCGCCGGCATCGATATCCAGATCCGGCTGAAGGACCAGGCCAACACCCGTTTCGAGGCGCGTCGCAGACGGCTCGCCGGCCCGGTCGGCTGCGGGCTGTGCGGCATCGAATCGATCGAGGAAGCGATGCGCTCGGTCGATCCGGTCGGTGCGTCGAAACTTACACTTCAGGCCGATGACATCGTCCGCTCGGTCAAGCTTTTGTCGAAGGTGCAGCCGCTGCACGCCGAGACCGGCGCGGTCCACGCCGCCGGTTTTTACCTCCCCGGCAAGGGCATCGTCATGGCGCGCGAGGATGTCGGCCGTCACAATGCGCTGGACAAGCTGGCCGGCGCGCTGGCCAAAGCCGGTATCGACGGCAGGTCGGGGGCCGTCGTCGTGACGTCGCGCGTTTCGGTCGAGATGGTGCAGAAGACCGCGGCGATCGGTGCTGCCTTCATCATCGCCGTCTCGGCGCCGACGGCACTTGCCATCCGCACCGCAGACGACGCCGGCATGACGCTGGTGGCGCTGGTGCGCGGCGATGATTTCGATATTTTCATCCATCCTGACCGCGTGGTTTCCGGAGTTGCCAAGCATGTCGCATGACGAAGGCCACCTCATGAGCACCAGCGAAAAGCTGGTTCGCATGGCCAACCAGATCGCTGCCTTTTTCCACCCCAAGCCGCGCGAGCAAGGCATTGCCGGCGTCGCCGAGCACATCAACAAGTTCTGGGAGCCGAGGATGCGCCGGCAATTGTTCGAGATGCTCGACAGCGGCGGCGAAGGCTTCAACGAGCTTGTCGTCGCGGCCGCCCCACACATCAAGCGGCCGGGCGCGCCGGAGGGCGCAGGTTTTAGCGTCGGCGGAGCGAGCACCGAGACTACGGCTGCGTCACAGAAGTAGGCGCCGCGGGCCTACATTCACACCCTCTAAGGTTTCATCTGCCGCAAGTCTCGCGGCTCTGCTATGATCCGGCGATAAGAAATCGTCGGGTCGGGCGGACAAACCTCGTGAGGCCGATCGAAACTCGCTACGCGCTCAGCGGCGACGTGCGGATCGCCTATCAGGTGGTCGGCCAGGGATCGCTCAATCTCGTCTTCGTGCCGGGTTTCATTTCCAATCTCGACCTGCACTGGGAAGACGAAGGCTACAGCCGGCTGTTGGCGTTCCTTGCGGAACACCGCAGTCATACATCGTCTCTTATGCAAGGTGGCGGCAGCCGGGGCAGCGCAAGCCTCCATGACTACGGAGAGGGAAACCCCCTACTCGCTCTCACCCTCCAGCGCCGGCACCGACACCCCGGCAAGCTCCGCCGCCAGCAACCGCGCGGCACCGGCGCGCGCGATCCTCAGCATCAGCGCCTTGCGCGTCGCCGCCGCCATCCGGTGCTCGGGCGCATCGCGCAGGACCTCGGCACCATAGCCGTCGGAGAGAATGAAGCCGCACTCTTCCGGAAAGATCTCCGCGGGCACGCCGGGATGGGTGGCGAAGAAGAAGCGGTCGGAATGCAGCCGGTAGTCCGGCCATTTGCGGTCGACCCTGAAATCCTCGATCGAGGATTTGACCTCGATGATCCAGATATCGCCCTGGCGGGTCAGCGCTACGAGATCGGCGCGGCGCCCGGTGGCCAGCGACAGTTCGGGCAAGACATGCGCGCCCATCTGCTTGAGCAGCCGCTGCACGCCACGCCTGACCAGCATGGCACGCTCCGACTGGCGACCGTCGAGAAGGGGGTTGAGGGGTAGAGGTGAGATGATCGGCATGGCCGCACCATGCCAGATTTTGTTCACGGTTTGAACCCGGTTTTTTGGGGCGGCTATTATCTGGTTGACAACCCCCTCTAACTAACCGGCATCATGCCCTCCAGAGCAATGATCCTCGTCTTTGCACAGCGTTCGCGGATGGCTTTGAGGCGGCCGTATTCCGGAGAGTCGTACCATGCGAGGAGCGAGGCCATGTCGGGAAATTCGACGATGACAAGGCGATGAGGCTCCCAATCGCCTTCCAGCACTTTGGTGGCTCCGCCACGAGCGATGTACCTTCCCCCGTAGCGGGCTTCGGTTGCAGGCACGTCCCGGCGGTATTCCTCGAAAACGGCGGCGTCGGTTATGTCGACATCGGCAATAAGATAGGCTGCCATTGACCTTACTCCCCTTAGGAAAGGCATTGAAGCAGGTCCATTAGCGGTCCCGCAACTAAGCCAGCGGTACTACGCCTCGGAAACGACTCGCGTTCTCCCGGATTGGGGCGCTTTACTACATTCGTGGGGGTAGCTCTGGGAGGAGACGAACCATGCCGATGTATCTCACGCGATTCAGCTACAGGCCCGAAACGTGGGCGCGCTTGATGGACAACCCCGAGGACAGACGCGAGGCTGCCCGCTCCTACATCGAGTCGGTGGGCGGAAAGCTGCACGGGTTCTGGTATGCCTTCGGAGAACACGACGGCTGGAATCTGTGGGAGGCGCCGGACAACGTCTCCATGGCATCGGTCATGCTTGCCATTGGTGCGGGAGGCGCGCTCAGCTCCTACGAGACCACCGTGCTGCTAAGTGTCGAAGAGACGATGGAAGCGCTTGGCAGGGCGAAGTCGATCCGGTATCGCCCACCGGGATCGTGACGGCCGCCCGTGCTTTGCGGAGTGTCGAAGGCTAGGTAACGCTTGCTATCGAACGGCGCACGCTCCTAAACTTTTGCGCAAAAGAGTCCTCTGCACCCTCTTGGCAGCGCCGGCAGCTTGCGCTTTCAATGTCGGCCACGGGATTTTTACGAGGAGCATTAGATGACGGACGATGACGGACGCAAATCGGCGACACCGGAGGAAATCCGCACGGCCGTTAGAGGATGGGCGGTGCTTGGGGCAATCATCGTTGCCGTGTTTGGTGCCGCCTACGTCATGATCGATAGTTGAATGGCCGACGATCCTGGTCGCCCCGATGGACTGCCTGAAAAGATCGGCACGGTCCTTGGTGCAGTGGTGGTGATCGGCACGTTCGGGCTTCTGGCTTGGACGGTGCTTCGCGGCGTTCTTTATTGAACCGGCCTATTGAACCAGGCTTGTCAGGATTATCTCCTGCAGCGGCCGCGTCTCAGGCGAGATCAGGCCGATCTCCTCGTAGTAACGGATGGCCTTGGCTGGCCGGCCAGAGCGCCAGCCAGCGTCACCGACATTCATGGTGATTCCCCGTCTCGGGGTTCTTGTTCTTGGCCCATTGATTTTGCAGCATAATCCTGCGGGGGCTGTTGCCGAAATGCCATAGTCGCAGGTTTACCAGCACGCAAGCCCAAGGATATAGGCATCGCCCGCTTGGCAAGCAAAGCAAATGCCAGCATGAATGAAGATGAAAAAAGCGGCCGACTCGAGCCGCTGTTGTTTGGGCAGGCATCGGACCTTTTCATGCGCATGAAGTCACTTGCAATCGTCGCGGCCCTGGCGCTGTCGACGGCTGTCGCCGGTTGCAGCACCATCGGCTCTCAGATCTTCACCAACAACTATGGCGCGGTGACCGATGCCGGCTATCATCTGCCGCGCATCCCGATCGAAAAGGTGCCGTTCAAATACCGCCGGCAGATCGTCGACTACGACACCAGGGAAAAGCCGGGCACCATCATCGTCGATACGCAGAACAAGTTCCTCTATTTCGTCATGGGCGACGGCGAAGCGATGCGCTACGGCATCGGCGTCGGCCGTGAAGGTTTCGAATGGCACGGCACCGCCCGTATCGCACTAAAGCGCGAATGGCCGACCTGGACGCCGCCTTCGCAGATGATCAGGCGACAGCCGGAGCTGGCCAAGTTTGCCGGCGGCATGGAGCCGGGGTTGAAGAACCCGCTCGGCGCGCGCGCCATGTACCTGTTCAACAAGGGCGGCGACATGGGCTACCGCCTGCATGGCAGCCCGGAATGGAATTCGATCGGCAAGGCGATGTCGTCGGGCTGCATCCGGCTGATGAACCAGGACATTATCGACCTCTACGACCGCACCTCGGTCGGCGCCAAGGTCATTGTGCTGTAAGACCATGATCCCGAAAAGCGGGACCCGGTTTTCGGACAAGATCATGGTCAAACAAGAAGAGCTTTATACGCGGACCGTCTAGGCAACACACAGACGTCGCAAACAGAAAACCGGGCACTTTGGCCCGGTTTTTTGTTGTCTATCGACGTTGACGATGGAACGGCGCGTCAGGAGACCTGTTCGACGTGCTGCACTTCCGGCACAAAGTGCCGGAGCAGGTTCTGGATGCCGTGCTTCAGCGTCGCCGTCGAGGACGGGCAACCGGCGCAGGCGCCCTTCATGTGCAGGAATACGGTGCCGTTCTCGAAGCCGCGGAAGGTAATGTCGCCGCCATCCTGGGCCACCGCCGGGCGCACCCGCGTGTCGAGCAGCTCCTTGATGGTGACGACCAGCTCCTCGTCGGCCTTGTCGTAGAATTCGCCGGTCTGGCTGGTCTCGGCGGCGGGGCCGGTCTTGGCCATCACCGGGGCGCCGGACATGAAATGCTCCATGATGGCGCCGAGGATAGCCGGCTTCAGATGCTGCCAGTCGGGACCGTCCTTGGTCACGGTGATGAAATCATAGCCGAAGAAGACGCCGGTGACGCCGGGGATCTCGAACAGACGGCCGGCCAGCGGCGAAGCCGTCGCGGCGCTGTCGGCATCACGGAAATCGGCGGTGCCTTCTTGCAGCACTTCCTTGCCGGGCAGGAATTTCAGCGTCGCCGGGTTTGGCGTCGACTCGGTCTGGATGAACATGGCCATCTCCGTGCCCGTTTCGGGCAGCTAGTTTGGAATAATTCTAATTAGGCTTTATCCGCCCGACATTCAAGCGAAAGGCATCGCGGGGAACGGCTGGCTGGTGGAATGTTTTGCTAGCTCGCTGAAACAATTGGAGATGTGTTGAGATTCAGGTCAGGCCGAGCCGAAAATGATGGTTTCCGAGAACCGGAGCGGAGCGTACTTTTGGTACGTGAGCACCGGAAGCGCAGGAAGCCGCCATTTGTAGGCCGGCCTCACCTGAATATCGGCACATCTCAGGCGAGGCTGTCGATCTCCTCGTCCGACAGGTTCTGCGGCACCACAGTCACTGGAATCGGAAAGGCGGCGCCCTTGCCGGCGACCGCGCCGACCAGCGGCCCGGGCCCTTCCTTGCCGGCGCCTGCCGCCAGCACCAGGATGGCGATGTCCTGGTCTTCCTCGATCAGCTTGTGGATCTCTTCGGTCGGCTTGCCTTCGCGCACCACCAGTTCCGGCTCGATGCCGAGCTTCTGGCGCACCTTGTTGGCGTAGCTGTCGAGCGCGGCGCGCGCCGTGGCGGTCGCCTCCTCGCGCATGATCTTCTCGACGCCCAGCCAGTGCTGGAAATCATCCGGCTCGATGACATAGAGCAGCACCAGCACGCCGCCCGTGCTTTGCGCCCGCTTCGAGGCGTAGGCGACGGCGCGCTCGCATTCCGGCGTGTCGTCGATGATCGCCAGGAACTTGCGGCGATGACCGGCTTCGCGGCTGAGGCGTTTGGAGACCATATTCACCCTGCTCGATGGTTTCGGCCGCAATCTGCCACCGCCACAGCCCGCCCGCAAGCGACCGGCGGCTGTGGCGATGTTGGTGCAGCTTAAAGCGCGTCGCGTTCGACCGGCCTCATGCGACGCGCTTCAGGTTCTTGTTTTATGCATGTCGTTATCGCAAAACCGCTGCACACTTTGCGCGACATAAATTAGCCTTGCAGCAGGCCGATAATGTCGCGCACGGTCTTCATCGTCGCTTCGGCCAATGTGCCGGCACGCTCGCCGCCATCCCGCAGCACCGCGTCGACATAGGCGCGGTCGCCGGAGATGCGGCGCATCTCGTCGGCGATCGGCGCCAGCTTTTCCACCGCGAGATCGGCCAGCGCCGGCTTGAACACCGAAAACTGCTGGCCGCCGAATTCCTTCAGCACCGCCTCTTTCGATATTTCGGCGAGGCCGGCATAGATGCCGACGAGGTTTTCCGCTTCCGGCCGGCCGGCAAGCCCGTCCAGTTCGCCGGGCAAAGCCTCCGGGTCCGTCTTGGCCTTGCGGATCTTCTTCGAGATGGCGTCGGCATCGTCAGTCAGGTTGATGCGCGACAGGTCCGACGGGTCGGACTTCGACATCTTTTTCGAACCGTCGCGCAGCGACATGATGCGCGCCGCCGGGCCGCCGATGACCGGCTCGGTCAGCGGGAAATAGCCGTTCACCGTCTCTTCGCCGACCTGCATCTCGACGCCGACGCCAAGCGCCGCGATGCGGTCCGAAAAGTCGTTGTTGAATTTCTGCGCAATATCGCGGGTCAGCTCCAGATGCTGCTTCTGGTCGTCGCCGACCGGCACATGGGTGGCGCGGTAGACGAGGATATCGGCGGCCATCAGGGAGGGATAGGCGAGCAGGCCGAGCGAGGCGTTCTCGCGGTCCTTGCCGGCCTTGTCCTTGAACTGCGTCATGCGGTTCATCCAGCCGATGCGCGCCACGCAGTTGAAGATCCAGGCAAGCTCGGCGTGCTGCATCACCCGCGACTGGTTGAAGACGATGTGCTTGGTCGGATCGATGCCGGAGGCGAGAAACGCCGCGGTGATCGAACGCGTCTGGTCCTGAAGATCCTCATAGACGAGCTGCGCGGTCAGCGAATGCAGATCGACGACGCAATAGATGCAGTCGGAAGTGTCCTGCAGGGCGACGAATTTCTTGATGGCGCCGAGATAATTGCCGAGATGCAGATTGCCGGTCGGCTGGACGCCGGAAAAGACGAGTGGCTTGAAGGCGAGCTGGTTGAGGTCGGGCATGGTGTTTCCCTGGCTTGTGGAGGGCCGTTTCGCGCGCGGCGAAAGTCTTGCGACGGCGCGCTTATGGACGAGAGCAAGGAGACGATCAAGAGGGGTGTTGGCTGGGCCGCGCAGGACTTTGGCCGTGGCCGAGCAAGACGCCACAGAAGGCTGTTTTAAGGGGATGGCGCCGACCAGAATCAAAAACCCGCCTTACGGCGGGGTCGTCGATGCGAATCAGCACCATACGCAAATTAGTAGCATAGCTGCCGGCACAAAGCAAGAACAAAATTGGCGCTGACGAATTTTCCGCCTCACGAATCCGGAGATTGCTCCTTGACCGGCTGGGAGCCCTTGCGCCCGATATTGCGGCGGATCATGCCGAAATCCGCACCCCCGGTGGCAAACGCGGTGACGAAGTAAAGCAGCGCCCCGCCGGCGACCAGCGCAAGCAGCGTTACCGCCTTGATCACCAGCGGCGAGCCGGATCCGAGCCTTGCGGCGAACCAGTGTTCGGCAAAATAGAGCGCCGCGGCCATCACCGCCGCCGACAGCACCAGCCGCGGAATGCGTTTCATGAGCGGCACGTCGCGGCCCCAATGGCCGCGCCGGATCAGCACGGCCAGCAGCATCGTCGCATTGACCCAGCCGGCGACGGCGGAGGCAACGGCAATGCCGGGCGCGCCCATCGTCGGGAACAGCGTCAGTGCCGTCGTAATGTTAACCGCCACCGAGATGGCGGCGAAAATCATCGGCGTGCGCGTGTCCTCGCGGGCGAAATAGCCTGGCGTGAACGCCTTGATCAGCACGAAGGCCGGCAGGCCGAGCCCGAAGATCGCCAGGATTGCCGCGACCGTCGGCGTCGAATTGTTGGCGGCGAAGGCGCCGCGCTCATAGACCAGCCGCACGATCGGCTCGGACATGACCAGCAGGGCGGCCGCCGCCGGCAAGGTCATGAACAGGGTGAACTCGACCGAGCGGTTCTGCAGATTGGCCGCCTCGACCAGATTGCCTGACTTCAGCGCCCGCGACAGTTCCGGCAAAAGCACGATGGCGACGGCGACGCCGACAACGCCCAGCGGCAGCTGGTAAACGCGGTCGGCATAGGCCAGCGACGACACCGCGCTGTCCTGCGCCGACGCGATCGCCGTGCCAATCAGCTGGTTGATCTGGGTGATGCCGCCGGTGATCGCCGCCGGCAGTGCCAGGATCAGCAGCCGCTTGACGCTGGGCGTCATCTTCGGCCGGCGGAAGCCGATCGAAATGCCGGCATGGCGCACCGCCGCCCAGACGATCGCCAGCTGCACCAGGCCGGCCGCCAGTACGCCCCAGGCCAGCCCGAAACCGACGGTGCGGGCGTCCGAACCCTTGTACCAGGCATAGGCAAGCACGGCGATGAGGATGATGTTGAGGAACACCGGCGCCACCGCGGCGGCGAAATAGCGGCGCAGCGAATTCAGCATGCCGGCCATCATGGCGCCGAGCGACATGCAGATCAGGTAAGGGAACATGACGGTCGCCAGTGCCACCGTCATCTCGAATTTTCCGGGCGTGTCGGCAAAGCCCGGCGCCACCAGGTAGCGCACGATCAGCGGCATCGCCAATTCCATGGCGATGGTTAGCGCCAGAAGCGCGGTGAACAAGACGCCGAACACCTCTTCGGAAAAACGCTTGGCGCCGTCGGTGCCGTGCGTCTCGATCTCTTTGGCGAACAGCGGCACGAAGGCGGCGTTGAAGGCGCCTTCGGCGAACAGCCGGCGAAAGGTGTTGGGAAACTGAAAGGCGGCGTTGAAGGCGTCGGCGATCGGCCCGGTGCCGAGTGCGGCAGCCATCAGCATCTCGCGGCCAAAGCCGAGGGCTCGGCTCATCAGCGTGCCGGAAGCGACCGTGGCGAATTTCTTGACAAGGCTCATGCGCTTGAAGACTGCCTGTGGGATTGGGGCAAATGGAAGGTAACAGTCACTCGGCGGCCGTTTTGGTCTTGCCGCGCTCGGACGCCGTGCCCTCGAGCACCGCGATCAGCCTGTTGCGGATGGTCGCCGTACGCGACGGGCTGTCGATCTTCTGGCCGGTGAGATCGGTGACGTAGAACGTGTCGATGACCTTTTCGCCGAAGGTGGTGATGTGGGCCGAGGCGATGTCGAGCGACAGGTCCGACAACATGCCGGTGATCTCCGACAGAAGGCCCGGCCTGTCCAGTCCTTCGATCTCGATCACCGAGAACCGGTTCGACAGGGTGTTGCGGATCTCGGCGCGTGGCGGGATGCGGAAGACCTTGGCGCCGCGCCGTGGCTTGGTGCGCTTCTCGATCATTTCGGGCAGCCAGCTCTTGCCCGACAGCACGTCCTCGATCAGCCGGCCGACGCGCTCGGCACGGCGACGCTCGTCCTCGTCGCGGTCGAACTCCCTGGAGATCAGGATGGTGTCGAGCGCGCGGCCGTCCGAAGTGGTGAATATCTGCGCGTCGACGATGTTGCCGCCGGCCGCAGCACAGGCGCCGGCAATCACCGAGAGCAGGCGCGGATGGTCCTGCGCCAGCACCGTGATCTCGGTCACCGCCTCGAACTGGTGGGTCTTGACCATGGTGGCGAGCTTCTTGCCGGCGTGATCGGCCTCGCGGATGAATTCGGCATGGCGCAGCTGGTCGGGAAGATCGACCGCCAGCAGATAGTTCTCGTAGTGCTGGCCGACATAACGCTTGCGGGCCTTTTCCGGCCAGTCGGCAAGTGCCTCGGCCAGTTGTTCGCGCGCCGCCGCAGTCCGCTTGGCGCGCGACACCTCCGAAAACCCGCCGGTCAACAAAAGCTCGGTCTCGTAGTAGAGCGTACGCAGCAGCTGGCCTTTCCAACCGTTCCAGACCCCCGGCCCGACGCCACGGATATCGCAGACGGTAAGCACCAAAAGCATCTTCAGCCGTTCGACCGACTGCACGATGGCGGCAAAATCCTCGATCGTCTTGCGGTCGTTGAGATCGCGGGTCTGCGCCGTCATCGACATGACGAGGTGGTTCTCGACCAGCCAGGCGACCGTTTCGGTGTCGGCCGGCGAGAGCCCCATATGCGGGCAGATGCGCCGCGCGATTCTGGCGCCGGCTTGCGAATGGTCCTCAGGCCTGCCCTTGGCGATGTCGTGCAGCAGCACGGCGACATAGAGCGCCTCGCGGCTCTTCTTCAGCCCCGGCATCAGCGCGTGGGAAAGCGGATGCACCTTTTCGCCGTCGCCGCGCTCGATCTCGGCCAGCACGCCGATGCAGCGGATCAAATGCTCGTCCACGGTGTAGTGGTGATACATCGAGAACTGCATCATGGCGACGATCTTGCCGAAGTCCGGGATCAGCTTGGCAAGCAGTCCGGCCTCGTTCATTCGCCGCAGATTGAGCTCGGCGTTGCGGTCCGAGGTCAAGATGTCGAGGAACAGCCGGTTGGCCTCCTCGTCGCGCCTGAGCGCCTTGCCGACGAGGCCGAGAGAGCGGGTCAAAAGCTTCAGCGCATCGGGGTGGAATTCCAGGCCGTGCTTGTCGGCAAACCAGAACAGCCTGAGCAGGTTGACCGGATCGCGCTCGAACACCTCGTCGTCGGCAATGTTGATGCGGTGGTTGTCGACGATGAAATCGGCCGTGCCGGCGAGCTTGCGCTTGCGCCGCGAGAAGGTGAGGAAGATGCGGTTGAAGCCCGGCACATGCTTGGCCTGCTCCTCTTCCAGCGCGGCGCAGAAAATGCGGGTCAGGTCGCCGACATCCTTGGCGACGAGGAAGTAGTGCTTCATGAAGCGCTCGACCGCCGACAGGCCGGGATGGGTGGTGTAGCCGAGCCGCTCAGCGATGTCGCGCTGGATGTCGAAATGCAGCCGCTCCTCCGCCTTGCCGGTGAGGAAATGCATGTGGCAGCGCACCGCCCACAGGAAGTCCTCGGCCTTCTGGAATTCCCTGTATTCGGCGTCGGTAAAGACGCCCTTGTCGACCAGTTCCTCGCCGGTGCGCACCCGGTAGAAATATTTGGCGATCCAGAACAGTGTCTGCAGGTCGCGCAGGCCGCCCTTGCCGTCCTTGACGTTAGGTTCGACCAGGTAACGGCTCTCGCCGGCCTTGGCGTGACGCTCGTCGCGTTCGGCAAGCTTGGCCTGGACATATTCGGGGCCGGTGGTGCGCACCACCTCGTGGTCGAAGCGCTGCAGAAGCTCGTCATAGAGCTTTTGCTCGCCCCACAGGAACCGCGCCTCCAGGATCGAGGTGCGGATGGTGATGTCGGTGCGCGACAGCCTGAGGCACTCGTCGATGTTGCGCGTCGCGTGGCCGACCTTCAGCCCGAGGTCCCACAGCATGTAGAGCATATATTCGACGATCTGCTCGCCCCATGGCGTCTGCTTGTAGGGCAGCAGGAACAGCAGGTCGATGTCGGAGCCCGGCGCCAGCGTGCCGCGGCCATAGCCGCCGACGGCAACGACCGCCATGCGCTCGGCCGACGATGGGTTTTTCACGCGGTAGACATGGGTGGCAGCGAAATCGTAGAGCGCACGGATGATCTCATCCATCAGATGCGACAGCCGGGCGGCGCAGGCTGTGCCGCTGCCGTCGTCCATCAGCATGCGTTCGGCGACAGTGCGCCCGTCGGCGAGCCGGCTTTTGAGCAGCTTGAGGACGCCGCCGCGCGCGGCCTTGCCCGAACCGTCGCCTGCCGTGGCCGCGGTCAGTTCGGTCATCTCGCGGCGCAAGGCTTCGCCGTCGATCAGTTCCTCGAGCTTCAGGGATATTCTTGCCATAAATGCCGTTCGGCCTCGCCGTTTCGGCGGCGTCTATAGCGCGTTTTCGCGGCGCTGGGTATGGGGCGGACGGACGCGTTCTCCGCGGCCGCCGACGGGACGATCGTCTCGTGCCCGCAGCCGGTTCGGTTTGGGCCTGGCCGCGAAAAATCGAAAATCGGCCCTTGACCTTCCAGTTACTGGAAGCACTACCTCCGCTGCAACATCGAAATACAGGGGCTTTCGGCATGACGCATTCCGACCACGATCATCACAGCCATGGCAGCTGCTGCTCGGCAAAGAGCGCCTCGCCTGCCGCGGACGCCGTCGTCCGGGATCCGGTCTGCGGCATGACCGTCGATCCGGCCGCCGGCAAGCCGACCGCCGGGCATGACGGCCATCGCTATCATTTCTGCAGCGAAAGCTGCCGTTCGAAATTCGTCGCCGAACCTGAAAAATATCTGACCGCAACCGATCCCGTCTGCGGCATGAGCGTCGATCGCGCCACGGCCAAGCACTTTTTGCGCCACGAGGGCCAAGGCTTCTATTTCTGCTCCGCCGGCTGCAAGGCGAAGTTCGAGGCCGAGCCGGCAAAATATCTCGGCGACAAGCCGGCGCCGCAGGCGATGCCCAAGGGCACGCAATACACCTGCCCGATGCATCCCGAAATCATCCGCGACAAGCCCGGCTCCTGCCCGATCTGCGGCATGGCGCTGGAGCCGATGGGCGTGCCGACCGGCGACGAGGGGCCTAACCCCGAACTGGTCGATTTCACCAGGCGCTTCTGGGTGAGCGCGGTGCTGTCCGTGCCGTTGCTGGTCATCGCCATGGCACCGATGCTCGGCCTGACATTCCAGGCCTTCATCGACGACCGCGCGAAGGTCTGGCTGGAGCTGGCGCTGGCGAGCCCCGTGGTGCTGTGGGCGGCATTCCCGTTCTTCCACCGCGGCTGGGATTCGATCCTCAATCGCAGCCCCAATATGTGGACGCTGATTTCGCTCGGCGTCGGTGCCGCCTATCTCTACAGTGTCGTCGCCACACTGTTTCCAGGCCTCTTTCCGCACCAGTTCCGCGGCCATGACGGCACCGTGCCGGTCTATTTCGAGGCGGCGGCGGTAATCGTCGCGCTGGTGTTCCTCGGCCAGGTGCTGGAATTGCGTGCCCGCGAGAAAACCGGCTCGGCGATCCGTGCGCTGCTCGACCTGGCGCCGAAGACGGCGCGGCTGATCGGCGCGGACGGTTCCGAAAACGACGTGCCGCTCGATATTGTCAAGGCCGGCGACCGCCTGCGCATCCGCCCAGGTGACGCTGTACCGGTCGACGGCATTGTGCTTGAAGGGCGCTCTTCCGTCGACGAATCGATGATCACGGGCGAGCCGCTGCCGGTCGAAAAGACCGAAGGCGACAACCTCACCGGCGGCACGCTCAACAAGAATGGCTCACTGATCATGCGCGCCGAAAAGATCGGCGCCGAGACGACACTGGCGCGCATCGTCGAACTGGTCGCCAAGGCGCAGCGGTCGCGCGCGCCGATCCAGGGGTTGGCCGACCGCGTCTCGTTCTACTTCGTCCCGGCCGTTGTTCTCGTTGCGATCATTGCGTTTGTAGCCTGGGCGATCGTCGGACCGGAACCCAGCCTGGTGTTTGCCATCGTCTCGGCGGTCTCGGTTCTGATCATCGCCTGTCCGTGTGCACTCGGCCTTGCGACGCCAATGTCGATCATGACCGCCACCGGGCGCGGCGCGCATGCCGGCGTGCTGATCAAGGAAGCGGCGGCGCTCGAGCGCTTTGCCTCGGTCGATACGCTGATCGTCGACAAGACGGGAACGCTGACCGAAGGCCGGCCGCGACTGACCGACGTCGTTGCCGTCGAAGGCATGGCGCAAGACGAGTTGCTGGCGCTCGCCGCCGGGCTGGAAAAAGGCTCGGAGCATCCGCTGGCCGAGGCGATCGTTGACGGCGCCCGCGGACGCGGGGTGAAGGTCCCCGACGCGAGCGGTTTCGAGGCTGTCACCGGCAAGGGTGTTTCCGGCACGGTTTCGGGACAGAAGGTGGCGCTTGGCAATGCCGCGATGATGGCCGATCTCGGCATCGATACGGCTTCGGTCCTGGCCAGTGCCGAGGCGCTGCAGTCCGACGGCAAGACCGCGATGTTCGTCGCTGTCGCAAGCAAGCTCGCCGGCCTCGTCGCCGTCGCCGACCCGATCAAGGCGACCACCGCCGAGGCGATCAAGGCGCTGCATGACAGCGGGCTGAAGATCGTCATGGCGACCGGCGACAATGAGCGCACCGCCAAGGCCATCGCCGCCAAGCTCGGCATCGACGCGGTGCATGCCGGGCTTTTGCCCGAACAGAAGAACGCGCTGGTCGAGGAGTTGCGCGCCGGCGGTGCCGGCGTCGCCATGGCCGGCGATGGCGTCAACGATGCGCCGGCACTTGCCGCCGCCGATGTCGGCATCGCCATGGGCACCGGCGCCGATGTTGCGGTCGAAAGTGCGGGGATTACGCTGGTCAAGGGCGATCTCAACGGTATCGTCAGGGCCAGGACGCTGGCCCGCGCGACGATCCGCAACATCCGCCAGAACCTGTTTTTCGCTTTTCTCTACAATGTGCTTGGCGTGCCGGTGGCTGCCGGCGTGCTTTATCCGCTCACCGGCACGCTGTTGTCGCCGATGATTGCGGCGGCGGCGATGAGCCTGTCTTCGGTTTCGGTCATCGCCAACGCATTGCGGCTCAGGACATTGAAACTCTGAGTAAAACTTCCAGATACACCCTGTTCAAAAAAGGAGACGATGAATGACCTTGGCCAAGAAGATCGTGCTGCTGATGATGGCGGCGGGAATGCTGCTTGCTGTTTTCCTCGAAAGCGTTCCTGCACAAGCCGAGGAGATGAAGCACGACATGGGCGGCATGGGCGCGCAGAGCCCCTCGACCGAGGGCTACAAGGCGGCGATGGACAAGATGCATACCGACATGATGGCGATCGAATATTCCGGCAATGCCGATGTCGATTTCGCCCGCGGCATGATCCCGCATCACCAGGCTGCCATCGACATGGCCAAGGTCGAGCTCGCCAATGGCAAGGATCCGGAAATCCGCAAGCTGGCCGAAGCGGTGATCGCCGCGCAGCAAGCCGAGATCAAGCAGATGCAGGACTGGCTCGCCGCCCATCCGGTGAAGTAGGCGTCACGCTGTCGGGGAATCCAGGCGAGAGGCTTCACCTGGATTTCTGCTTCACCTGGATTTCCCTTGGCGGCTATGGTGCTATCCGGGCCTCGGACTGGAGCCTGCCATGCCATCGACGATACGAACGACCACCCTGCCCTGCGGCGAAGCCGTGCCGGTGCTCGGCCAGGGCACCTGGAAGATGGGCGAAGACGGCCGCCGCCGTACCGACGAGGCCAATGCCCTGAAGCTCGGGCTGGATCTCGGCATGACGCTGATCGACACCGCCGAAATGTATGCCAGCGGCGGTGCCGAGGAGGTGGTGGCGGAGGCCATCGCTGGTCGCCGCGACGAGGTTTTCCTGGTCTCCAAGGTGCTGCCGTCCAATGCCTCGCGCGCCGGCGTGAAACGGGCCTGCGAGAACAGCCTGAGGCATCTCGCCACCGACCGCATCGATCTTTATCTGCTGCATTGGCCGGGCAGCGTGCCCTTGACGGAAACGGTCGAGGCATTCGAAGCGTTGAAGGCAGCCGGCAAGATCCGCCATTGGGGCGTCAGCAATTTCGATACCGGCGAGATGGAAGAGCTGGTCCGATTGCCGGCCGGCGGCAACGTCCAGACCAATCAGGTGCTCTACAATCTGTCGCAGCGCGGCGTCGAGTTCGACCTCGCCCCGTGGAGCCGGCAACGCGGTATGCCGCTGATGGCCTATTCGCCGGTCGATCAGGGGGTATTGGCGCGCAATGCCAGGTTAGATGCCATCGCCGCTCGCCACGGTGCGACGCCGGCGCAGATCGCGCTTGCCTGGGTGATGGCGCAGGACGGGGTGATCGCGATTCCCAAAGCTAGCCGCCCGGAGCATATCCGGCAGAATGTCGCGGCGTTGGACATCGAGCTCACGAGCGAAGATTTCGCCGAAATTGACCGCGCCTTCCCACCGCCGAGGCGGAAGTCGGGCCTGGCGATGATTTGAGGGGGTGGGGCGGAAGGCAAGCCAAAGCAGCGTTCCGTCACACCCCCCTCTGTCCTGCCGGACATCTCCCCCTCAAGGGGGGAGATTGGATCTCGCATCGGCTTTCGCCAACTTCGAACGTCGAAGGAAAAAGCGCTGTCAGCGAAACTGCCAATCTCCCCCCTTGAGGGGGAGATGTCCGGCAGGACAGAGGAGGGCGCCGTAGAGCGCTATCGGACGAGCACTACTTCCCCACCATCCCCTTCAGCCGGTACAGCGCTTCCAGCGCCTCGCGTGGCGTCATCTCGTCGGGATTGATCTCCGCTAGCGCTTCACCCAGCCCATCACTCCTGGCCGGCTTCGACGCTTCCCGCTTCGCCGCCACGGAAAACAGCGGCAGGTCGTCGACCAGACGGTTGGCCTTGCCCGAGACCTCGCCGGCTTCAAGCTGGTGCAGCACTTCTTTGGCCCGGCCGACGACGGCTTCCGGCAAGCCGGCAAGCCGCGCTACCTGGACGCCGTAGGAACGGTCGGCGGCACCCTTGCCGACCTCGTGCAGGAAGACCACGTCGCCCTCCCATTCCTTGACCCGCATGGTGACGTTGGAGAGCCGCGGCAGTTTTCCGGCGAGCGCCGTCATCTCGTGGAAATGCGTGGCGAAGATCGCCCGGCAGCGGTTCTTCTCGTGCAAATATTCGACCGCCGCCCAGGCGATCGAGAGGCCGTCGAAAGTGGCGGTGCCGCGGCCGATCTCGTCGAGGATGACCAGTGCGCGTTCGCCGGCCTGGTTGAGGATCGCCGCTGTCTCGACCATCTCGACCATGAAGGTCGAGCGGCCGCGCGCCAGATCGTCGGAGGCGCCGACCCGCGAAAACAGCCGGTCGACGACGCCGATATGGGCTGATGCCGCCGGCACGAAGGAGCCGGTCTGGGCAAGGATGGCGATCAGCGCGTTTTGCCTGAGAAAGGTCGACTTGCCGCCCATATTGGGGCCGGTCAGCAGCCAGATCGCGCCGGCCTTGGCATCGCCTTGCGGCGACAGATCGCAATCATTGGCGACGAACGGGCCTTCGCCGGAACGCCGCAGTGCCTGTTCGACCACCGGATGGCGTCCGCCCGAAATCTCGAAGGCAAGGCTCGCATCGACCAGCGGCCGGCACCAGGCCTCGCTTTCGGAAAGCAAGGCAAGGGCTGCCGAAACGTCGAGCGCGGCGAGCGCTTCGGCGCCGGCGCGGATCCTGTCGGCCTGGCCGACGACTTCCGCCGTCAGCGCCTCGAAAGCGGCAAGCTCGATCGCCAGCGCCCGGTCGGCGGCATTGGCGATCTTCGATTCCAGCTCGGCGAGTTCCGTGGTGGTGAAGCGCATGGCGTTGGCCATGGTCTGGCGGTGGATGAAGCGCGCCTTGGCGCCGTCGCTGCCGGTCATCAGCGCATGGTGGTTGGCGGTGACTTCGATGTAGTATCCCAGCACATTGTTGTGCCTGATCTTCAGCGAGCGGATGCCGGTCTCGTCGATCAGCGAGCGCTCCAGCCCGGCGATCACTTTTCGCGACTCGTCGCGCAGTGCCCGCATCTCATCGAGTTCGGCGTGGTAACCGGAACGGACGAAGCCGCCGTCGCGCTTGAGCAGCGGCAGCTCGTCGCTGAGCGCCTGTGCCAGATGCGTCGCCAGCGCGCCGGGCAGTGCCTTGATGGCCGCTAGCGCCGCCGCCAGTTCGGCGGGCAAGGCGGTTTGCCCGAACAGTCCGGCGATGGCGCCGGCCGCTTCGAAACCGGCGCGCAGCGCGCCGAGATCGCGCGGACCCCCGCGGTTGAGCGCCAGCCTGGACAGCGCGCGCGGCATGTCGGCGACGCTCTTCAGGCTGGCCCGCACCGCCTGGCAGAGGCGCGTCTCGGAGCGGAAGAACGACACCGAATCCAGCCTTGCAGCGATTGCCGCCGGGTCGGTCAGCGGCGCCATCAGCCGGTCAGCGAGCAGCCTTGCGCCGCCACCGGTCACCGTGCGGTCGATCGCCTTGAACAGCGACCCCTCGCGGCTGCCGGACAGCGTGCGCAGCAGCTCCAGATTGGCGCGCGTCGCCGGGTCGATGAACAGTGTCGATCCCTGCTCCTCGCGCTCCGGCCGCGACAGCGGCGGCCGCTCCGCTTTCTGCGTCTTCTCGACATACGCGATGACGCCTGAGATCGCCGACAGCTCGGCGCGCGAAAACGAGCCGAAACTGTCAGGCGTCGCCACCTCGAAGAAGCGGGCGATGCGGCCGGCGGCCGAAGCCGAATCGAACAGCGACGGCGGCTGCGGGCTGGCGACGCGGCCGAGCACGTCGAACACCGGTTTCAGCTCCGGGTCGTAAAACACCGGTTCGGCGACGATCAGCTCGCGCGGATCGACACGGAAGACGTCGGCGAGCAGCCGGTCGGCGGTGGTTTCAGCGACGCGGAAGACACCGGTCGAGATCTCGATCCAGGCCAACGCGAAGGAATGCTCGGCGCCGCCCTTGACCCGTCCCAGCGCCATCAGAAAACTCGATTCCGACGGCGCCAGCAGTTTGTCCTCGGTGATGGTGCCTGGCGTCACCAGCCGCACAACATCGCGGCGCACCACCGATTTGCCGCCGCGCTTCCTGGCCTCGGCTGGATCCTCGATCTGCTCGCAGACGGCGACGCGGAACCCCTGGCCGATCAGCTTCTGCAAATAATCGTCGGGGGCGTGCACCGGCACGCCGCACATCGGGATGTCGAGCCCCTGGTGCTTGCCGCGCTTGGTCAGCACGATGCCGAGCGCCCGGCTTGCCTTCTCGGCATCGTCGAAGAACAGCTCGTAGAAATCGCCCATGCGGTAGAACAGCAGCGAATCCGGGTTCGCCGCCTTGATCTCGATGTACTGCTCCATCATCGGCGTCGCCGGCGCGAAGGCCGGCGTGGCGTTGTCGCTTCGAATGGGCGTCTCGTCGTTCAAAAAGCTGCTTCCAAAATTTTCCAAGCCATGCTTGGCGGTTTACAGCGGCGAAGTGTAGCCTTAATCCCGAACCTTCCACAAAAGAAAGCATGCGCACCCATCTCAAGCGGTGCCGTACGGGCGAGGAAACCAAGAGTACCATGGCCAAGAAAACCGAAAGCAACGGGCCCTCAGTCAGCGCCCAGGAGGCGCTGGAATTCCACGCCATGGGCCGTCCGGGCAAGCTGGAGATCGTCGCCACAAAACCGATGGCGACGCAGCGCGATCTCAGCCTCGCCTATTCGCCGGGCGTCGCGGTGCCGGTTCTCGCCATCGCCGAGGACCCGAGCCGCGCCTTCGACTACACGGTTCGCGGCAACATGGTCGCCGTCATCTCCAACGGCACCGCTATCCTCGGCCTCGGCAATCTCGGCGCGCTGGCCTCGAAGCCGGTGATGGAAGGCAAGGCGGTGCTGTTCAAGCGCTTCGCCGATGTCGATTCCATCGACCTCGAGGTCGACACCGAGGATGCCGACGAATTCATCAACTGCGTGCGCTTTCTCGGCCCCTCCTTCGGCGGCATCAACCTCGAGGACATCAAGGCACCGGAATGCTTCATCATCGAGCAGCGGCTGCGCGAATTGATGGACATACCGGTGTTCCATGACGACCAGCACGGCACCGCCATCATCTCGGCCGCCGGGCTGATTAACGCGCTGGAAATCACCGGCCGCGACATGAAGACCACGAAAATGGTCTGCAATGGCGCCGGTGCTGCTGGCATCGCCTGCATCGAATTGATGAAGGCGATGGGCTTTGCGCCTGAGAATATCATCCTTTGCGACACCAAAGGCGTCGTCTTCCAGGGCCGCACCGAAGGCATGAACCAGTGGAAATCGGCGCATGCCGTCAAAACCGGCGCGCGCTCGCTGGCCGAGGCGCTGGACGGCGCCGACGTGTTCCTCGGCCTCTCGGCCAAGGGCACGCTGACCACCAGGATGGTGCAGTCGATGGCCAAGAACCCGATCATCTTCGCCATGGCCAATCCCGACCCCGAGATCACGCCGGAGGAGGTCGCCGAGATCCGCACCGACGCCATCATGGCGACGGGACGGTCCGACTATCCCAACCAGGTCAACAACGTGCTTGGCTTCCCCTACATTTTCCGCGGCGCGCTCGATGTGCGGGCGACCACCATCAACGACGACATGAAGATCGCCGCCGCCCGGGCGCTGGCGGAGCTGGCGCGCCAGGACGTGCCCGACGACGTCGCCGCCGCCTATCAGGGCAACCGGCCGAAATTCGGCCCCAACTACATCATCCCGGTGCCGTTCGACCCGCGGCTGATCTCGGCGATCCCGATCGCGGTCGCCAAGGCGGCGATGGACTCCGGCGTCGCGCGCAAGCCGATCCTCGATCTCGACCGCTACGCGCAGGAGCTTTCCGCCCGCCGCGACCCGATCGCCTCGACGCTGCAGCGCATCTACGACCGCGTGCGCCGCCAGCCCAAGCGCATCGTCTTTGCCGAGGGCGAGGAGGAGCAGGTGATGCGCGCCGCCGTCTCTTATGTGAACCAGCGGCTCGGCACCGCCATCCTGCTCGGCCGCGACGACATCATCAAGGAAAACGCCCGGAATGCCGGCATCGACCTCGGCAAGCAAGGCATCGAGATCATCAATGCGCGGCTGTCGCGGCGCAACTCCGTCTACACCGATTATCTCTACGAGCGCATGCAGCGCAAAGGCTTCCTGTTCCGCGACTGCCAGCGGCTGATCAACAACGACCGCAACCATTTCGCCGCCTGCATGGTGGCGCTGGGCGATGCCGACGGCATCGTCACCGGCGTTACCCGCAACTATTCGACGGCGCTCGACGACATCCGCCGCGTCATCGACGCAAGGCCCGGCCATTGCGTCATCGGCGTGTCGATCGTGCTCGCGCGGGGTCGCACCGTGCTTGTCGCCGACACCGCCGTGCACGACATGCCGAATGCCGAACAGATCGCCGACATCGCCGAGGAGGCCGCCGGCTTCGCCCGCCGCATGGGCTACGAGCCGAGGCTCGCCATGCTCGCCTATTCCACCTTCGGCCATCCGCAGGGCGAGCGCTCCGAGCGTGTCCAGGAAGCGGTGCGCATTCTCGACAAGCGCCGCGTCGATTTCGAGTATGACGGCGAAATGGCCGCCGACGTGGCGCTGAACGCCCGCGCCATGGCGCAATACCCGTTCATAAGGCTGACCGGTCCGGCCAACGTGCTGATCATGCCGGCGTTCCACTCGGCCTCGATCTCGACCAAGATGCTGCAGGAGCTCGGCGGCTCGACCGTCATCGGCCCGCTGCTGGTCGGCCTGAACAAGCCGGTCCAGATTGTTTCGCTCAACGCCAAGGACTCAGATATCGTCAACATGGCGGCGATCGCGGCGTATAGCGCGGGGGCTTGAGGAAGTGTAATCCGAAGTCGTCCCGTTCTAGACTAGACAGGCGTGGATCAGTTTACCTGTCAGACGGTCTAGACTGGACGTAAAGATTTTCCTTTGCGGAAACGAAAACGGCGTCGGTCGTAACTTGTACTTAAGGAGAGGCTAATCGCCGATGCATAGAAAAGACCATTTCACACTGAAGCAGACATATTAAAATTAGTATTTATATTGCTCCAAATTGTTTTAAGAGTTCTAGTTGTTTTTTCAGCTTCTCGGTGTCCAAACTGGAGTCGAGCGTAACATTTACGTTGAAGATGGCGCGTGGCCCGGCTTGCACCGCCTCACTTGGCGAAGCGGTTGCGCCACTGGTGTTAGCTTCACGGCCTCCATTTGCCGCCTCAACGTCAGCCTCGGTGTTAGCGTTCGTATCGGGTGCCTCGTCTGACTGGCTGTCATCTTGCGACGCGAGGTTATCCCCCGCAGGAGGCATATCGCGGGAGGCCACCGAGATGCCGTTCGATGCGACGTGAGTGACACGGTCACCGTCAATCGAAACTAGGCGAGCAAGCTGCATGCCTGAAATATACAGATCGACACACGTTTCGGTTTCGTCAGGGTGTATTTTCAAATCTGCAGCACGTTGCTTAAGTTTCGATCTTGTTACGGTATCACCGTGAAAAGTGTCAAACAGAGTCTTGAAGATAGTCGGTCTAAGTATTGCCTCTCGATACAGATAGACAAGTTCTTCTTCCGGTGCAGCGGAGATTTTCTTAGCCAAATCGTCGGCCGCGAAATTTGACTTTAAATCTCCCTTTAGAAGGCCGTACTGCTTCAGGGCGGAAATGCGAATCCGCCCCATGCCGCTCTTTGCTCCCACAACCCCAGAAATGATGATGTCGATTGGCTGTGCACTTGTATGAGTCTTGCTGACCAACTTTCGTGCATACCCGAGCGCATCCTGTAGGGTTATTCGGGGAAAGACAGAGCCGCCCTTTCGCCCGCCTTTTGGCATTTGCCTTTTCTTTGTTTCTTCGGCGGTCATAGGTCACCTTTCAATGCAGTGAGTAGGTCCTCAAGGCCTGCCTTATAAGACTTAGAGAAGTCGGCGTACTTTTTATCAGCGATGATCTGAGGAATTGGCGAGCTGTCGAGCTTCAACGGCAAAATATGGACTTTCCGCCTCTGGACCTCACTAACGAGTGCATTGTTCAGTTCCTTCTGAACCCATGCCGAATCGGCAGAGTGGCTACTCATTCCGATTAAGAAAAAGTCAGCTCCAGCGAGGCCTTGAGCGATCTTTTCGGGTATTGAGTCGCCAACCCGTATTCGTTGCTCATCAAGCCACACGTCGATTCCGTTCGCCGTAAGGTCGGCGGCGAGTTGCCGAATGAAAGGCTTGTCGGCCGAACTGTGAGATAAAAACGCAATGCGACGATTGCTATCTTCTCTATGGCGTATCTCTTTCTTATTCTCTGCTTGGTCTACGAGATCCTCGGCGAGCAAATCTGGCTGCAACGCCCCGAGCGATTGGGCCCACTCAATCAATGGATTTAGGTCAGCAGGGATAAATGGCGCGATTCCTGCAATCGTTGCGGCTTTGCGAAGCGCAGCATCCGACTTGTCACCTAACCTCAGAAACTGACGAACTCCGGTCAAAAGAGGGAGTCGGACAAGCGCCTCCTTGACTACAGCTTCTTTTTGTTCTTTCGACCCCTTGTAGGGATAGGGAAGTAACGGCGCATAGCTATTTCCAATACTATCAACCAAGCCGATCTGAATCGCGTTCTTCAAGAGCTTTCCAGCTGTTCGTGGATCAACCCCTGCGAACTGGGCGACTTGACCATTGGATGGCGCCTCCAGCCATGCGACTGCGTCCAAAACAGAGAAAAGTGAGTCGAGCTTCGCTGGTTCAAACCGTTGCGAATTTGCTGATGTCGAACGTTTTTTTGTAGCGGCCTTCTTTGAAAGAGGTCGCCTAGACGCATTGCTCGCCATAGTCTTCTTCCCCGCGCCGCATAAAGTTTGATGTCATGAAATTGCGGCGCCCCAATTTGTACCTTATAGGCATTACTCATAGCGCCGCAATCATCGCGGGTAAGGAGCGCTACTCTTCTCTTGCGATTCGCGACTTATAGTCTTCGGTCATCGTGAAAAGTTGGCGGCGATCGCGCCGTATAGCGCGCGAACTTGAGGAGCCCGTCGGCGGGGCCGGCTGCCGAACTACTCCGGGCTGGCTGCGATGCCGGCCGCTGCGGTTGCCGGCAATTCACCGCAGTTTCATAACATCTTGATAATATCCGACTGTTATACCCGAAGCTGTCGTCGAAATGCCGGCGCGGCATTTTGGACAGGCTGTGGTGGTGGGCCGCCATGGAGTGCGGCTATGAAGCACGATACAGTCCCTGCATCCCCGGTCGGCCAAGGGGCCAACCGCGACGAGCGCCTGGATGCGCTCCTCAGCATTACGGGCCGCATGGACGGGTATCTGTACCGCTGCCGGAACGACGCATCCTACACCATGCTCTATATCAGCGACGGCATTCTCACCGTCAGCGGCTACCCGCCCAGCGACTTCGTTCACAATTCGGTGCGCGACTACGTCTCGGCCATCCATCCCGATGACCTTGCCGCCGTCTATGCCGCCGTCGACGTGGCGCTGGAAGCGCATTGCAACTGGAATGTGGATTATCGCATCGTGCCGTTGGCCGGCGAGCCGCTCTGGGTCCGTGAAATCGGCGGCGGCGTGCTGAACGACGCCGGCGAACTCGAATTCCTGGAAGGTTTCGTGGTCGATATCAGCGATCGCAAGGTCGTCGAGGACCTCAATGCCGAGCTGCTGCTGGAACTCAAGGCCGCCAACGAGGAGCTCTCCGCGCAGAAGCAGGAGATCGAGCTGGCCAAGCAGCAGAGCGACCACTCGGCGAACCACGACCCGCTGACCGACCTGCCGAACCGGCGCGCCTTTCACAACGAGATCAAATTGGTGATCGACCGCTGCGCAGCACCGATGAGGCGGCCGGGCTGCTGTTCATCGACCTGGACAGGTTCAAGGAGGTCAACGACACGCTTGGCCACGAGGCCGGCGACGCGCTGCTGCAGCGTGTCTCGAACCAGCTTCGCACGATCCTGCGCAGCGCCGATTTCGTGGCTCGGCTTGGCGGAGACGAGTTCGCATTCCTGTTTTCAGGAGGGGCGGACCAGGCCCGGCAAAAGGCGGTGCGCGTCGCGGAGCGCATCCTGGAAAAATTGCATATGAAGGTTTCGACGCCGAACGGCGGCATCCAGGTCGGCTGCACCGTCGGCGTCGCGATGTATCCGGCCGAAGCCGCCGATGCGGAAACGCTGATGGCGCTTGCCGACCGGCTGATGTACATCGGCAAAAAGAGCGGCCGCAACCGGCTGGTCACCGCCGATGCGTTGGAGCCGCCCGAAGCAGACCGGCTATTGCCGCGCCGGACGGCCTAGCCTTGACTCGCGCCGTGGCGCGGTAGAAAGGGCGCTTCTCCCTTCTCCCCTTGTGGACCTGTTGCGCAGTCATGAGCAAAAGCTTGCGGCGGCGGGGTTGCGGCGGTTGTTCGCTTGTTTGCGGGGGATTTGACGTCTTGTTTGGGGTTTCAGGCGGTCGTCCGACCCTGTATGGGCGGAACTCAGGCGCACCTATCCCGCGATAGCGGCCCATCGGCGCATGTTGAAGGCGATCGCCGCCATCGTCACCTGGGCGGTCGCCTTGGCCAGCCCGACATAGCGGATCGTGGTCAGCTTCATGCGGCACTTGAGGGTAGCAAAGGTGGTCTCCACCGCCGCCCGGCGTCTGGCGATCAAGCGATTGTAGTGCTTGAGACGCGGCGGCGGCAGCTGCGGATGATGCTTGTTGGGGCGGCGCGCGATGCGCACCTTCTTGCCTTCGGCCTTGAGCCGGGCGCGGCGGGCATGGGTGTCGTAGGCGGCGTCCGCCCAAACCGTCTTCTCGTCGCCGC